>JAQSWW010000177.1 GCA_029266415.1 Actinomycetospora sp.
GTCGGCGTGTTCCGCACCCACGAGTGGGCGCCGCGCGTGCTCATCGCCAACTCCCACCTCGTGGGCGACTGGGCGACCTGGCCGGAGTTCCGCCGGCTCGAGCACCTCGGGCTCACGATGTACGGGCAGATGACCGCGGGCTCCTGGATCTACATCGGGACCCAGGGGATCCTGCAGGGCACCTACGAGACGTTCGCCGCGGTGGCCCGGGGTCGCGGTGGGTCGCTGGCCGGCACGCTCACCCTCACCGCCGGGCTCGGCGGCATGGGCGGGGCGCAGCCGCTGGCGGTCACGATGAACGGGGGCACGGCGCTGGTCGTGGAGGCCGACGCCGAGCGCGCTCGACGGCGCGTGGCCGGCGGCTACCTCGACGAGATCGCCGACGACCTCGACGCCGCCCTGGCCCGGGTCGAGGCCGCGCGTGCGGCCGGCGAGGCGGTGTCGGTCGGGGTGATCGGCAACGCCGCCGAGCTCCTCCCCGCCATCCGGCGTCGCGGCGCTCCGGTCGACGTCGTCACCGACCAGACCTCGGCCCACGACCCCCTGTCCTACCTGCCGATCGGGGTGGAGGTCGCCGACTGGGCCGACTACGCCCGCCGCAAGCCCGAGGAGTTCTCCGACCGCGCCCGGGAGTCGATGGGCACGCACGTCGAGGCCATGGTCGGCTTCCTCGACGACGGCGCCGAGGTGTTCGACTACGGCAACTCGATCCGGTCCGAGGCCCGCGACGCCGGGGTCAGGCGCGCGTTCGACATCCCCGGCTTCGTGCCCGCCTACATCCGTCCCCTGTTCTGTGAGGGCAAGGGCCCGTTCCGCTGGGCCGCGCTCTCGGGCGACCCCGCGGACATCGCCGCCACCGACCGCGCGGTGCTCGAGCTCTTCGGCGACGACGAGCCGCTGGCCCGGTGGATGCGCCTGGCCGGGGACAAGGTGCGCCACCAGGGCCTGCCCGCGCGGATCTGCTGGCTCGGCTACGGCGAGCGGCACCGGGCGGGTGAGCGGTTCAACGAGATGGTCGCCTCCGATGAGCTCGCGGCGCCGGTCGTCATCGGCCGCGACCACCTCGACGCGGGCAGCGTCGCCTCGCCCTACCGCGAGACCGAGGCGATGGCCGACGGGTCCGACGCGATCGCGGACTGGCCGCTGCTCAACGCCCTGCTCAACACCGCCTCGGGCGCGAGCTGGGTGTCGCTGCACCACGGCGGCGGGGTGGGCATCGGTCGGTCGATCCACGCCGGCCAGGTCTGCGTTGCCGACGGCTCCGACCTCGCCGCCCGCAAGATCGCCCGGGTGCTGACCAACGACCCGGGGACCGGGGTGATCCGCCACGCCGACGCCGGCTACGCCCGCGCCCTCGAGGTCGCCGACGAGCGCGGCGTGCGCATCCCGATGCGGGAGGAGCGGTGACCGCGGTCGACCTGCTCGCCGCCGTCGACGACGTCGGTCGCGACCGCCGGCGCGGGGGCTGGTCACGCCACCTCGGCGACTATGCCGAGACCACGCTGCGGGAGTGGTTCGCCGCCGAGGCGGCCCGGCGCGGACTCGCCGTCGAGACCGACGCCAACGCGAACCTCTGGGCCTGGTGGGGCGACCCCGAGGCCGGCGACGCCGTCGTCACCGGCAGCCACCTCGACTCCGTGCCGGGCGGCGGGGCCTACGACGGGCCGCTCGGCGTCGCCTCCGCGCTCGCCGCGCTCGACGTGCTCCGCGCCCGCCGGCACCGGCCCACCCGCCCGATCGCGGTGGCGGTGTTCGCCGAGGAGGAGGGCGGGCGCTTCGGGGTGCCCTGCCTGGGCTCCCGGCTGCTCACCGGCGCCCTCGACCCCGACCGGACCCGGGCCCTCCGCGACGCCGACGGCGTCACCCTCGCCGAGGTGTGCGCACGCCGCGGCCACGATCCCGAGCGCCTCGGGCACGACCCGGCCCGCCTGGGCCGGCTGGCCCGGTTCGTGGAACTGCACATCGAGCAGGGCCGGGCGCTCGCCCCGCAGGAGGTGGCGATCGGCGTCGGATCGACGATCGTCGCGCACGGCCGGTGGCGGCTGTCGTTCACCGGCCGCGCCGACCACGCGGGCACCACCGAGCTCGCCGACCGCCGCGACCCGATGCTGCCCGCCGCCGAGACGATCCTGGCCGCGCGCCGGGCGATGGCGAGCGCCCCGCAGGCGCGCGCCACCGTCGGGCGGGTGCACGCCCGCCCGGGCGGCACGAACACCATCCCGTCGTCGGTCGAGATCTGGCTCGACGCCCGCGGCCCCGCCCCGCAGTCCCTCGTCGAGGACGTCGTCGCCGCCGCCCACGAGGCCGCCACCGCCGAGGGGTGCGCGGTGGCGGTGACGGCCGACTCGGTGTCGCCGGCCGTCACGCTCGACGCGGCGCTCGCCGACACCCTGACACGCGTGGCCGCGGCGACGGTGCCCGGCGTCCCGCGTCTGGAGACCGGCGCGGGTCACGACGCCGGCGTGCTCGCGGCGCACCTGCCGACCGCGATGCTGCACGTGCGCAACCCGACCGGCGTCAGCCACGCCCCCGACGAGCACGCGAGCGACGACGACGTCGCCGCCGGCGTCGGGGTCCTCGCCGACGTCCTCGCGGAACTGACCCGATGACGACGCGGTTCTGGTGCGAGCAGGCCTGGCTGCCCGAGGGCCCCACCGACGCCGTGGGGATCGACGTCGACGGGGACGTGATCACGGCCGTGACGCTCGGCGCCCCGCGCCGCGGCACCGTGCTCCCGGGCCTCACCCTGCCGGGTGCGGTCAACCGGCACTCGCACGCCTTCCACCGCGCGCTGCGCGGTCACCCCGCCGAGGGCCGCGGGTCGTTCTGGGCCTGGCGCGAGGCGATGTACCGGGTCGCGGCCGTGCTCGACCCGGACGGCTACCGGCGCCTCGCGACCGCGGTCTACGCCGAGATGGCCCTGGCGGGGTTCACCACCGTCACCGAGTTCCACTACCTGCACCGCGACCCCGCGGGGCGGCCCTACGCGGACCCGAACGCGATGGGCCACGCCCTCGTCGAGGCCGCGCGGTGCGCGGGCCTGCGCCTGCTGCTGCTCGACACCTGCTACCTCGCCGGCGGCTTCGGCGTCGCGCCCGACGGCGTGCAGCAGCGCTTCGCCGACACCGACGTCGACGCCTGGGCGACGCGGTCCCAGGCCCTCACGACCCACGACGACGGGACACGGACCCGGGTGGGCGCCGCCGTGCACTCGGTGCGCGCCGTCCCCGCGGCCGCCCTGCCGGCGGTGGCGGCGTGGGCCGAGCGAGACGCGCGCGCCCTCCACGTCCACCTCTCGGAACAGCCCGCCGAGAACGACGCCTGCCTCGCCGCGCACGGGGTCACCCCGACCGCCCTGCTCGACGGCGCCGGGTGCCTCGGGCCCCGCACGACCGCCGTGCACGCCACCCACCTGACCGCGGGCGACGTCACCGCCCTCGCGCGCGCCGGGGCACACGCCTGCCTCTGCCCCACCACCGAGCGCGACCTGGGCGACGGCATCGGTCCCGCCGGGCAGCTCGCCGACGCCGGCGTGTCCTTGTGCCTGGGCAGCGACGGCCAGACCGTCATCGACCCGTTCGAGGAGATGCGCGCCCTCGAGATGCACGAACGGCTGCGCGACCGGGTGCGCGGCCGCTTCACCGCCCGCGAGCTGATCGTCGCCGGCACCGACGGGGCCGCCCTCGCGCCCGGCGGTCCCGCCGACCTGGTCACCGTCGACACCGGCTCGGTGCGCACCGCGGGCGCCCGCCCGCTCGGCGTCCCCCTCTCCGCGTCCGCCGCCGACGTGCGCCACGTCGTCGTCGCGGGACGCACCGTCGTCCGCGACGGGGTCCACCACCACGTGGAGCGTCCCGCGGCACGTCTGGCCGAGGAGATCACGGCACTGCTCGACCACCGGGGGGCACCGTGACCTCGCTGTTGCTCACCGGGATCGCCGAGCTGACCACCCACGACCCCGCCGGGCCGGCGGTGCGGGGACCGTTCGCGGTCGTCCTCGAGGACGACCGCGTGGCCTGGACGGGCAACGCCCGCGACGCCCCCGCCTGCGACACCGCCCTCGACACCGACGGCCGGGCCGCCCTGCCCGGCTGGGTCGACAGCCACACCCACCTGGTGTTCGCCGGAGACCGCAGCGCCGAGTTCGCCGCTCGCGTCGCGGGACGCCCGTACACCGCCGGCGGCATCCACAGCACCGTGGCGGCCACCCGCCGCGCCTCGACCGCCGACCTCGACGCCCGGATGCGTCACCACGTCCTCGAGGCCGCGCGGCAGGGGACGACGTGTCTGGAGACGAAGACCGGGTACGGGCTCACCGTCGACGACGAGACCCGGGCCGCCCGGCTGGCGGCGGCCTCGGTCGGCGACCTCGACGGCGTCGACGCGGTGACCTTCCTCGGCGCCCACGTCGTCCCGCGCGGGGCGGACCCGCAGCGCTACCTGGACCTGGTGTGCGGCCCGATGCTCGACGCCGTCGCCGACCACGTCACCGCGGTGGACGTGTTCTGCGAGGACGGTGCGTTCGACGCGGACGCCGCCACGCGGGTCCTGGCCGCCGGCGCGGCCCGCGGACTCGCGGGTCGCGTCCACGGCAACCAGCTCGGACCCGGTCCCGGGGTGCTGACCGCGGTGGCCTGCGGCGCGGCCTCGGTCGACCACGCCACCCACCTGACCGACGACGACGTCGACGCCCTCGCGGGCGCGGACACCGTCGCCGTCCTGCTCCCGGCCTGCGACCTCGCCACCCGCCAGCCCCCGCCGCCGGCACGGCGGCTGCTCGACGCCGGCGCCACCGTCGCCCTCGCCAGCAACGCCAACCCCGGCAGCTGCTACACGACCTCGATGGGCCTCTGCGTCGCCCTCGCCGTGCTCCAGTGCGGGCTCTCCGTCGACGAGGCCCTGCGCGCCGCGACCCTGGGTGGTGCCCGCGTTCTGGGCCGCGACGACGTCGGGCACCTGCGCGTCGGCGCCCGCGCCGACCTCCAGATCCTCGACGCCCCCAGCGCCGCGCACCTCGCGCAGCGCCCCGGGGTCCCGCTCACCGCGGCGGTCTGGCGGTCGGGCCGGCGGGTCCCGCCACCGCGGCCCGTGTCCGCCGCGCGACCCGCCCGAGGAGGCCCGCCCCGTGACCCCTGATCCCGCCTCCGTCACCCGCGGGCCGGCACCGCGGCGGCGCCACGACGAGCGCCCGGCGCTGCGCCTGGACGGGACGTCCCTGAGCGCGCGCCGTGTCGCCGCCGCCGTCCGCGCCACCGGATCCCTCGACCTGCAACTCGACCACGCCGCCCTCGCCCGCGTCGAGCGCGCCGCGCGCCTCGGCTCCGAGCTCAGCACCCGCCGGACCGTCTACGGCCGCACCACCGGCGTCGGCGGCAACCGCGACGAGGTCGTCAACCCGGAAGGGACCGCGGGCCGCACGAGCCACGGTCTGCGCCTGCTGCGCAGCCACTCCGGCGGCGCGGGCGAGCGACTCGCACCCGAGATCGTCGACGCGGCCCTGCTCGTGCGGCTCAACCAGCTCCTGACCGCCCACTCCGGGGTCTCGCGGGACCTCACCCTGGCCCTCGCCGACGCGGTGCGTCGCGGGGCCCGGCCCGTCGTGCACCGCCTCGGCGCGATCGGGACCGGCGACCTCGCACCGCTCGCGCAGATCGCGCTGGCCCTCGCCGGCGAAGGCGCCTGGGATCCCGCCACGGGCGCCGACCCTCCCGACCCGGTCACCATCGACGCCGGTGACGCCCTCGCCTTCGTCTCCAGCAACGCCGTCACCATCGCCGAGGCCGCCCTCGCCGCCGCCACCCTCGACGTCGTCCTCGCCTCGAGCGAGGTCGTGACCGCCCTGTCCTACCGGGCGCTCGGGGGCAGCCCCGAGGCCTACGCCGAGCCGGTCCACCGAGCCCGGCCGCACCCCGGCCAGGTGCGGTGCGCCGCGCGCATGCGCCACCTCCTCGGTATGGAGGGCACGCCCCCGCCCGGACGACGCATCCAGGACCCGTTCGGGCTCCGCGCCTTCCCCCAGGTCAACGGCCCTGCCGTCGACGCCCTCGAGACCCTGCACCGCGTCCTCGACATCGAGATCAACGCCGGCGCCGAGAACCCCATGATCGTCCTCGCGGTCGACGACGCGTACCACCACGCCCACTTCCACACCGCGTACGTCGCCAGCGGCCTCGACCACACCCGCGCCTGCGTCCACGGCGTCGCCGAACTGTCCGTCGCCCGGCTCGGCGACCTGGTCGAGCCCGAGCAGACCGGGCTGCGGGCCTTCCTCGCCGACGGTCCGCCCGGCAGCTCGGGCGTGATGATCCTCGAGTACATCGGCCACGACGCCCTCGCCGCGCTGCGCCAGGCCGCGCTCCCGGCGACCCTCGGCACCGCCGTCGTCTCCCGGGGCCTCGAGGACCACGCGAGCTTCTCCACCCAGAGCGCCCGCGCCACCACCGAGGTCGCCGTCGCCTACGCGCACGTCCTGGCCTGCGAGCTCGTCGCCGCCGTCCGCGCCCTGCGCCAGGCCGCCGTCGAGATCGACCCCGCCGTCCCGATCGCCGGCGCGCTCTCCCGCGCCGACGACGTCCTCGACCCCAGCACCGACGACCGCCCGCTCGCCGACGACGTCGCCGCCGCCACGTCGCTGGTCCTCGACCCGACCTGGTCCCACCTCTGATCTGACGTCACCGGTGGGAGGTCGCCGGACACCGTCCCGGTGATCGGCGGACCTGCCCGTCCGGTGACGAGAGACTCCCCCCGCGGCCACGACATCCGCACCGCGCCGCCACAGACCGCGCCGACGAACCGCTCGACCCTGGTGGCAGGGCCGTCACGCCCGCCACCCTGCCGCGCTGCACCTCGTCGGAGGAACCCATGACCGCCGTGCACCCGTCCGCCCCACCGACACCGGCTCCGGAGACCGCCGTCCCGGTCGGCACCCCCTCGGTCGCCCCGGCCCCGGTGACCTACGACCACCTCGCCCGCACGGCGGGTCGCCGCTGGTACGTCGGTCTCGCCGCACTGCTGTCGGTCGTCGTCACGGGCCTGCTGTTCGTGCTCGTGGTCGGCCTCACGGTCGACGTGGCCACGGTGATCGCGGGAGTCCCCCTCGACGCCGACGGCCTTCCCGCCGACCCCGGCTGGTCGGCCGCGGCCGGCCTGGTGCTCGTCGCCGCTGCCCTGCCCGCGGTGCTCCTCGTCGTGCGGTTCGTGGAGCGGCGCCGGCCCGGGACGCTGTCGTCGGTCACCGGACGCCTGCGCGGTCGCTGGCTCGCCGTCTGTCTGGTCCCCGCGCTCGCGGTCTCCGTCCTGGGTGGCCTGGTGGGCGAGCTCGTCGACCCGACCGAGGGCACCGTCGCGGGCTGGTCGGCGTTCCTCGGGGTCGCCGTCGTGGCGCTCGTGCTCACACCGTTCCAGGTCGCGGCCGAGGAGTACCTGTTCCGCGGCTGGATCGTGCAGACGTTCGGCGCCGTCGTCCGCAGCCCGTGGCCCGGCGTCGCGGTCAGCGCCGTGTTGTTCGCGCTGGTCCACGACGGGGCGACCGCGAGTCCGTGGGGCTTCGCCGACCTCGTGCTGTTCGCGGTCGTGCTCTCGGTGCTGACCCTGCGCACGGGGGGCCTCGAGGCCGCCCTGGCTCTGCACCTGGTCCACAACGCCGTCTGCTGGGTCGCCTCGGCCGCGTACGGCGCGACCGACGCCGTCGCCGACTACACCGAGGTCGGACCGGGGGTGTTCGTCGTCTCGATGCTCGGGACGGTGGTCTACGCGACGGCCGTGCTGACCCTCGCCCGGCGTCGGGGCGTCGAGACGAGGCGCGTGGCGTCGCAGGACGTCAGCGGCACCGAACAGGAATCCTCCGCCACGTCGTCAGTGCTGGTGGCCCCTCGCCCCGGTGGAAGGATCGACGACCATGACCGACGCCGGACCGCTGGGCAGTGACGAGGCCACGTTCCTCGCGGCGGCCCGCTCGGGCGACACCTCGCGGTTCGCGCTCCTCACGGAGCGCCACCGGCGTGAGCTGCAGGTGCACTGCTACCGGATGCTCGCGCACTACGAGGACGCCCAGGACATGACGCAGGAGACGTTCCTGCGCGCGTGGAACAAGCGGGCGTCGTTCCGGGGCCACGCGACGCTGCGGACCTGGCTGTACCGGATCGCGACGAACGCCTGCCTCGACTTCCTGGAGAAGCGCAACGACCGCACGCCGGTACCGACCGAGCTGCCGGACGCCGGCTCCGAGTTGCCGTACCTGCAGCCGTATCCCGACCGGATGCTCCCCGAGGACCCGCAGGAATCGGTGGTGGCGCGGGAGACGATCGAGCTGGCGTTCGTCGTCGCCGTCGCGCACCTGCCGCCGCGGCAGCGGGCGGTGTTCGTCCTGCGCGACGTCCTCGGCTGGCCGGCGTCGACGGCCGCCGACGCCCTCGGGCTGACCGTCGCCTCGGTGACCAGCGCGCTGCAGCGGGCCCGTGTGACGATGCGCGAGCAGCTGCCCGACCGCCGCCTCGACTGGCGGAGCCCGGCCACGCACGAGCTGTCGGACGACGAGCGCGAGGTGCTGAAGTCGTACATCGACGCCCACGAGCGCAACGACATCGACGGGCTGACGTCCCTGCTGCGCGACGACCTGCGCTTC
>JAQSWW010000016.1 GCA_029266415.1 Actinomycetospora sp.
GTCGCGATCCGGACGTCCTCGGGCAGAGGGCCCGGAGCGACCGGGCCGGCGCCACCCCCGGCCGGGGCGGGGACCGACGAGGCGGGGGGCGCGGCGGGGGGCGCGGTGGGGGGCGCGGTGGGCGGCGCGTCGCGCAGCACCACCGTCGCCGCCCCGACCGCGACACCCGCGGTGGCCAGGGCGAGCGCGACAGCGGCGGTGAACCGGGCCGGCGCACGCCACCATCCCGCCGTCCCGCGGGCGACGCCGGTCGACTCCGACACGGGAGCCGGCACCTCGACGGTGGTGGTCCCGGCCGTGGCCTCGTCGCGACGGGCGGCGAGGAACGCGCTGGTGGCGGCGGCCTCGCCGACGGTCTCCTCGCGATGGGCGGGCGCGGACACGGCGGCGAAGAGCTCGCGGAGCGGCCCGCTGCCCCCGCCGTCGAGCAGGTCCTCCGACTCCGCCCGTGACGGACGGAGCCTGCGCGCGCGGTCGCCCGTCATGCGCGGTCCTCCGTCCCGCCCGGGGCCTGCTCGATCTGCCGGGCGAGAGACTTCAGCCCCCGGTGGGCCGCCACCCGGACGGCCCCGGCCCGCTTGCCCAGGACGGCGCCGGCGGCCTGGGCGCTGAGCCCGACGACCGCGCGCAGCAGCACGGCCTCGGCCTGGTCCCGCGGCAGCGAGGCGATGATCTCGACCGCCTGGGCGGTGGACAGCGCGGCGATCGCCGCCTCGGCCGTGTCGCCGGCGGCCGTGAGGTCGGCGAGCTCCGGGACGACCTGCAGCCCGTGGGGCTCAGCACGTCGGCGGCTGCGCGCCTTGATCAGGTCCAGTGCCCGGTGGCGGGTGATGCTCGCCGCCCACCCGCGGAACCCGTCGAGGTCACCGAAGAAGGACGGCAGGTCGCGGGCGATCTGCAGCCACGCCTCGCCGGTGACGTCGTCGGCGTCCTGCCCCACCAGTGCCCGCGCGTACCGGACCAGCCGTGGCTGGAGCTCGCGGTAGAGCGTCACGAACCCGGTGGGGTCACCGCCCATCGCCTTGCGCAGGGCGTCCTCGAGGTCGTCGGGCTCGCGGTCGTCGGGCTCGCGGTCGTCGGGCTCGCTGACGGCGGGACCGGGCCGCGGTGCGACGATCTCGCCGTCGTCCGATCGCGGGCCCGCCGGCGGTGTCCGCGCGGGGCCGGTCACGTCAGCGCGCCTCCTCCCCGGCCTCAGCGGTCCGCGCGTCCCCCGACGGTCGCGCGGACCTGATCACGACGTCCTGCCAGCGACACCGCGTACGGCGTCGTTACAGCGAGTCCCGGGGCGAGGTCGGCGACGAGTCGGCGAACACCGGGAGCTCGGCGGTGGCGGGGTCGTCGGCCGGAGTCTGCTCTGCGGCCTTCCGGTCCTCGTGCGGAGGGGGTCCCACGGCGCGGCACGTGGCGTCGTAGATCGGGGTCTCGGCACTCATGGCGACGGCACCGAGGACCCGCCGAGCACCACGACCGCGTTGATCCGGAGGCCCTCGTCGTCGACCCGCCGCAACAGGTAGCGGTACCGGTCCTGGAGCAGCGCCTGGCCCTCCGCGTCGTGGAAGGTCCACCGCACCCCGACCTCGATGATGCGCGGGGCGGGCTTGAACACCGTCTCGACCCGGTACGACAGCGACACCATCCCGCGATCACGGTGCTCGGCGACGACGTGGCGGAACCCCTCGGCCAGCTCGCGGGTGGAGTCGAAGGTCGCCGCGTCCCACTCCGTCACGAACAGCACCGGGGTGACGTAGTGGCCGGCGAGCGCCGCGAGGTCGCCCTTCGCGAATACGTCGGCGAACTGGTCGAGGAACTGTTCGAGCTCCGCTCGCGTCGTGGCGTCCACGGTCTTCGACGGCCTCCCCCCGGTGCCGGGCGACGGTCCCCGCCGGGCGTCGTCCCGCTCGCTGGTCCGCCGGCCCGGCAACGCCCGGGTCATCGCCCCTGCTCCTGCCGCTGTTCGTCCACACCAGGTCAGCGACACGACGGCGTCGGGCTGTTACACCGCCGGTCAGCGCCGGGACGAGGAGGTGACGCCGCTGGTCAGCTCCAGGGGGTGAGCGGCCGGTCGCGGCGCTCACCGTCGACCGCGATGTCGACGCGCTCGTCGAAGAAGCAGACCATGTCGGTGACCGGGACGGCGTCGTGCGCCGGGTCGGGGTAGCTCCAGGCGACGTCGGTCGGGACGCCGGCGGTGTCGGCGGCGGGCACGGCCCAGTAGGAGGCGACGCCCTTGTACGCGCACGTCGTCCGCGTGTCGCTGGGGCGCAACAGGTCGAACCGCACGTCCTCGGGCGGCAGGTAGAAGCGCACCGGCAGCCCGGTCTCGAACAGCAGGCTGGGCCGTGAGCTCTCCGCGAGCACCGTCCCGTCGCGCTCGACGCGCACGTGCCGGTCGCTGCGCAGGACGTCGATGCGGGCCAGCGGGTCGTGCGGGTGGCCGATGACGCGCTGCGCCTCCTCGAACCACTCGTCGAACGCGTCCCAGTCGAGGACGACGTGGTCGGCGAGGTCGGGGTCGGCGAGCCGGAACGCCGCGCCGACCCGCTCCTGGTGCGGGGTCCGCACGGTCAGCACCTCACCCTCGGCGGTGTGGTGGCCGAACCCGGCTTCCGGTGTCAGCACCTCGACCGCCCCCTCGCCCATCCGCACCGGCCCGCCCCGGGTGTCCCCGTCCCCGGGACGACCCGGGACGAGCTCGGCGGCGACGTCGGCGGCCGGCACGGCGTACTGCGGGACGACGCGCCGCGGTTCCCAGACCAGGACGGCCTGCCGGGAGTCGACGACGGTCGTCCCGTCGATCGCGCCGCGCACGTGTTTCGCGGTCGGGATGTAGCGCAGCTCGGAGAGCCCGGACTCGAACCGGGCCAGGCGGGTCGCCACGGGACGAGCGTGCTCGCGTCGGGCCCGCCCATCAACACCTCACGCGGCGTCCCGCGGGCCTCGGCGCCGGCGGGTCGGAGGTCAGGTGCCGAGGTGCTCCCGGCTCGCGCGCTCCCGGCCCGACCAGCCGTGACCCGTTCCGCGCGCGCACATCGCCCGGACCGGCGTCGGTCTCGGCGTGGCGTCTCCGGTCAGGACCGGACCTCGAGCTCCTCGATGCCGCGCCGGACGCCGGTGGCGAGCACGTCGACGTCCGGCACGCCGTGGTGGTCGGCGTTGATGCCGAAGGTCATGCGGCCGGCGTAGGAGAAGACGCCGATCGCGAGCCGGCATCCCATGGCGATCGGCACGTGGGCGTAGAGGGAGATCATCCGCCGGCCGAGCGCGTAGAGCGGCCTCGGTGGTCCGGGCACGTTGGTGGCCACGGCCTGGGCGATGGGCTGCGCCGACCTCGTCGCCCGGGCCCCCAGGGTGAGCAGGGCCGGCGCCACGAGGTCTCCCGCCGAGAGCATCGTGCGGGCGTCGGCGGCCAGGACCAGCCGCTTGTGGTCGTCCATCTGCCGCTGCACGGTGCCGAACCGGGCCAGGGGATCCGGCTCGCCGACGGGGAGGTCGACCAGGACCGTGGTGATCCGGTTCCCGACCTGGCCGCGCTCCGAGCGCCGGCGTACCGAGACCGGCACCAGGGTGCGGACGACGAGTCGGTCGGTGAGCTCGTCGCGCCCGGCGAGCAGGTCGCGGAGCCCGGCGGTGATCGCGCCGAGGACCACGTCGTTGGACGAGCCCTCGAGCCGGCGGGCGATCCGGCGGACGGTCGGGAGGTCCGTGGCGGTCCACGCCCACCGGCGACGTCGGCCGAGGGGGCCGTTGAGGCCGGACGCGGTCTGCGCGGTGGCCTGTCGCGTGAGGTCGAGGATCGCCGCGGACACGGCGTCGGTCCGGCGGACCCACTCCGCCGGGGAGGCCAGGTCGCGGAGCGCGCCCACCTGCCGGACCGTGTGGTGCCCCGCGTCGGCGACCGTGTCGCGCACGCTCCGGGCGATCACGGCGGCGATGGAGGGCTCGGGGCCAGGCACCCAGGGCTCCGGCTCCCCGGCGCCCGTGGCCTCGGGCTCCCGATCGAAGATCAGCTGCAACAGGTCGGTGCCGGCGATCCCGTCGACCATGCAGTGGTGGACCTTGGCGATGATCGCCCACCGGTCGTCCTCGAGCCCGTCGACCAGCCACACCTCCCAGAGCGGCCTCGTCATGTCCAGGGGTTGCTCGACGACCCTCGCGACGAGGTCGCGCAGGTGCTCGTCGCCCCCGGGCGCGACGACGGTGGCGTGGTGGACGTGCTGGTCGATCCGGAAGTCCTGGTCGTCCACCCACACCGGGCGCCCGAGGGCGAGAGGGACGGTGCGCACCCGCTGGCGGTAGCGACGCACCAGGGGGAGCTTGGTGGCCAGCAGCCCCGTGAGCTCCTCGTACCGGGGCGCCGGACCCTCCATCACCGACACCGAACCCACGTGCATCGGGGTCGTCGGGCTCTCGAGGTGGTAGAAGGTCGCGTCGATCGGTCCCAAGCGGTCCACCGGCCCATGGTCTCGCCGGCCGCCGCGACGGGTTCTCCGCGGCCCCTCCGATCGTCAGACTGGGGCCCATGGCCACGCCCACCCGCGAGGACAAGTTCAGCTTCGGCCTCTGGACCGTGGGCTGGCAGGCCCGCGACCTGTTCGGTGAGGCGACGCGGCCGGTGCTCGCCGCGGTCGAGGCCGTGCACCGGCTGAGCGACCTCGGCGCCTACGGCATCACCTTCCACGACGACGACCTGATCCCGCCGGGCAGCAGCCCGGACGAGCGGCGGCGGATCACCAGCGAGTTCCGGGCTGCGCTCGACGAGGCCGGGATGGTGGTCCCGATGGCCACCACGAACCTGTTCGGCGACCCGGTGTTCAAGGACGGCGGCTTCACCAGCAACGACCGCTCCGTCCGCCGGTACGCGATCCGCAAGGTCATGCGCAACCTCGACCTGGCCGCCGAGTTCGGCGCCCACACCTACGTGTTCTGGGGCGGCCGGGAGGGCTCCGAGGTCGACTTCGCCAAGGACGTCCGGGCCGCCCTCGACCGGTACCGGGAAGCGATCGACACCCTGGCGCAGTACGTCATCGACAACGACTACGGGATGCGGTTCGCCCTCGAGCCCAAGCCCAACGAGCCGCGGGGCGACATTCTCCTGCCCTCCATCGGGCACGCCCTCGCGTTCATCCACGAGCTCGAGCACGCCGACATGGTCGGCATCAACCCCGAGACCGGGCACGAGCAGATGGCCACCCTCAACTACACCCACGGCATCGCGCAGGCGCTGTGGGCCGGCAAGTTGTTCCACATCGACCTCAACGGTCAGAAGGGTCCCCGCTACGACCAGGACCTCGTCTTCGGTTACGGCGACCTGCTCCAGGCCTTCTCCACCGTCGACCTGCTCGACAACGGCGCGCCCGGTGGCGGACCGGGTTACGACGGCCCCCGCCACTTCGACTACCCGGGTCCTCGAGCTCAGCCGGCCGACCCTCGGGGACGGCGACGGCTACGCCGAGCTGGTGGCCGACCGTGGCGCGTACGAGGACTTCGACATCGACCGGGCGCGCACGCAGGGCTACGGGTTCGCCCGGGTCCAGCGCCTCGCCCTCGAGCACCTGCTCGGTGTGCGCTGATCCGGCGAGACTAGGCAGCCTCGCCGGGTGCGTCGACCACGACGCGCGCGGGCAGCGGCCACACCAGTACGCCGCTCGAGCGGAGGCGCTCGCGGTGCACGCGGTGGTGGTGCCCGCAGAACATCAGTTCGCCCCTGCCCGGGACGTGGGCGAGGAACGCTGCGCGCGCCGTGCAGCGATCACAGGTCTGCGGTGCGGTCTGCTGTGCGGTGTGGATGGCGATCACGACGTCGCCTCCTTCGTCTCGGTCGTCGGTGATGACGCCGAGGCTGCCGCGGGTTCGCGTCACGGGGCAGGGGGCTGCCCCTACGGGGTGCGGGGGCCACCCCGCGTGCCCACCGCCGGGCGGGGCGCGGTCCGCCTACCTGGTGGCGTCGACGCCGAACCGGCCCAGGTCGTGCTCCGCGACCCAGCTCGCCTCCTGCCCGTCCTCGGGCAGCAGCTCGCCCCATTCCATGACGTCCTGGGGCCGCACCTCGTGCACGGCCACGAGGATCTCGGCCTTGTCCTGTCCCGTGACGCTCGCCCACATGTCGGTGAGCCGGCGGACGAGCTCGCTGCGCGTCTCCTGGGTGCGCCCGGCCCGGATCAGCCCGACGATCTTCGACGCCGTCGACGGTTCCCCGCCGGCGAAGGTCGCGCCCGGGCGGGCCTCGTCGAAGACGACGTGCACGAACTTCCGCGGGGTGCCGTTGGTCAGCGCGCAGTGGATCTCGGTGATCTCGGAGGCGATCTGCTGCTTCTGGTCGGCGGACAGCCGTCCCTCGGGCAGCGAGCATCGGTAGACGGGCATGGTTCCTCCTGGCGGATGAGATGCGCTCCGCCCCCGATCCTCCTCTGACCGCGACGCAAGACGCAACTGTCAGATCGTTGCTTGAGTCGAACAGGGCGGACCCTGGTGGATGGAGGACGACGTGGTCCCGGGCGGTCGGGTCGATCGAGCTCGGGCCGCAGCACCACACGCCCTGGGGCGTCGTCCACAGCGGCGTCTACACACGGCGATCGAGAGCGCGGCCACCGTGGGCGCGAGTGCGGCGGTGCGCGACCAGGCGTCGGGGTGCACAACGGCACCGACTTCCTGCGCAGCGCCACCGACGGCCGGGTCGAGGTGGTCGCGGAGGCGTTGCAGCAGGGCCGGGTGGAGCAGCTCTGGCTCGTGCGGATCACCCGCAGCGACGGCAAGGAGCTCGCCCGGGGTCAGGTGCGGCTGCAGAACGTCGCCTCCCGTTGGGTGTGACGTAAGCCAACGACAAACAGATACGTCGCTCGCTGCTCCTCGGCGTAGCGTTCGGGCTACGTCACCGGCACGATCCTGTCCGTCGACGGCGGGACCGGCGCCTCCACCGGTCAGGCCCGCCCCGGGCACTGACCCCGACCGGGCTCGTGCTCCACCACGAACGACGTAGACAAAGGTCGATGACCTACGTTCGTTGGCGGCCTCATCGACGCCGTTGCCGGAGATACCATTCTGTCGACGACACTGACGTCTCGCCGACAGGTCAGTCGTTCCTGGACTATCCTCGGAGCATGTCCTGGGACGCGTCGACGCGCTACGGCTGCGCGGTCGCCGACGGCGGCCTGGCGCTCGTGCAGGACCTCCTCAACACCATCCCCGCGGGTCGCCCGCGTCGCCCCGATCTGCTCGCCGACCTCGCGTCCGCGCAGGGGTGGTCGGACGTCGCGCTCACCGACTGGGCGGGGGTCACGGGGCGCCCGGCGCCGCGGGTCGAGCTGGACGAGCGGGGGCTCGACGAGCTGCGGGCGCTGCGCGCCGACCTCCGCAGCGTGGTGGGGGCGGGGCCGGAGCACAGCGCGGACCTGCCGGTGGCCGATCTGCGCACCGCCGCGGTCGGCCTCGCCCTCCGCGCCGACGGCACCGTGACGCTGGAGCCCCGGGGCCAGGGGTGGCGCGCCCTCGCGGGCCTCGTGCTCACCGAGGTCCTGGAGGCCCAGCGCGCCGACTCCTGGCGGCGCCTCAAGACCTGCCGCAACGAGCGCTGCGCGACGGCGTTCTACGACCGGTCCCGCAACAACAGCGGCGCCTGGCACGACGTGCGGGTCTGCGGCAACGCGGTCAACCTCCGCGCCTCCCGGGCCCGCCGCCGGGCGGCGGCCGCCGCCGGGGACCGGTGACCGGTCTCGGGGCCTCAGCTGCTCACAGGGGAGTGGCCCCGGCGAGGTGCTGTCGCCTCCGGGGCGTACCGGTCCAGCGGCGTGGCCGACAGCACCGTGAGGCGCACCTCGGCGCCGGACGGCACCGTGGCCGTGCGGACGTCGCCGGGCCGCGCGCCCAGCAGCGCCCGCCCGATCGGGGAGTCGGGGGAGTAGACGTCCAGGGCGGCGCTCACCAACGGGCCGCCGTGCGCCAGGAGGAACACCTCGGGCTCGGGGTCGTCGTCGAGACGCACGGTCAGCACCATCCCCGGCTCGGCGACCCCGTCGTCTTCGGGAGCACGGCCTGCGTCGCCGGCCAGGAGGAGCTCCTGGAGGTCACGGATCCGGCGTTCCCGCCACTCCCGGAGGGCCAGGCCGTCCGGGCCCTCGTCGTCGAGACGGCGCGGGCTCGAGCGGTGGGTGAGGAGCAGACGGTCCAGCTCGGCGACGGCGTGCTCGTAGCCCTCGGGGCTCAGCCAGGCGCCACGGGTCGATGCCACGGCGGATCCACCATTCGTTGTCGAGGGAGGACGCGCGACGACGCTCGGGGGGAGCATCACCGCGCACGGACTGCGCCGGAGCAACCTGTCCAGGTGCACGACGGGTGACGGCGAGACGACGATCAGCTGGGCCCAGCGACCCACGTCGAGGAGAGCCCCGGTCAGGTCGGCGTCGCCGTCCTCCCGGTCGCGGGAGCGGCGGCGTCGCGGCCACACCGAGACGAGCTCGACCCCGAGCCGCCGGACGACCTGCCCGGCGAGCGTCTGGACGCCGGGGTCCTGCGGGGTGCCCGCGAGCCCCACGACGATCGGGCGGGCCGAGGGCGTGGACGCCCACGAGCCGGCCCACCGCGACGGTACGACGACGGTCGGACAGACGGCCCCCGCAAGGAGGAGGGGTGTGGTCCCGTCCGGCACCGTCGACGGGTCGGTGTGGCGGCGGCTCCCGATCACGAGCAGGTCGGCGTCCCGTGCGCGCGCCCGGAGTACCGGTCCGATCGCACCCGCGATGGACTCGGCGCTCACCGGGTTCCCCGGAGCGACCGCCGCGGCGACGGCCCGCGCTCGACGCAGCGGCGCCGAGCGGTGGGCGTCGGTCGTCCCCCCGCCCGTCGGACGGACCTCCACCAGGTGCAGTCGGGCGCCCCGGCGCGCGGCCTCGGCGGCCGCCCAGCTCACCGCGGCGAGGACCCCGAGCGACGGGTCGACCCCGACGACGACCGTTCCCCGCGCCATGCCGCCCCTCCTCGCCGCCCGCTCGGTCGGGTGGACCCCGACGGGTCGAGCGTGGGTGGGAGCGAGGAGGAGCACCTTGTTCCAGGCGACAACATCAGTGGCGCGACCTGTCACCGGGGACAACGCCGACGTCCGCGCGCTCGGGGATCGTCCAGGGCAGAGGCGAGCGAGGAGGGCGACATGCTCAGTGACCAGGAGCGCACGGCGCTGCGCGACATCGAGGCCCGGGTGCTCGCCGAGGACCCCTCGTGGGTCAGGGCCTTCGACGTCACCGCGGCGCGGGTGGCGCGCCGGCGGGCCCACGAGTCGGCCTTCCACCTGGTGGCGGTGGTCGTCTGGACGGTCATGGCCGCGCTCATGGTCGTCGCCGGCGTGCCGGGTCCCGCGGTGTTCTTCGCCGCGCTCGCCGGCCTGTCCGCCTGGATGATCCGGCGCCTGCGTCGTCCCGCCCGGACCGACACCACGGCGGCGTGACGCCGGTCAGACGCCGTCGCCGTCCAGCGCGGCGAGCGCCACGATCATGGCGAGGCGCTGGTCGGGATGGCCCGTGGCGAGGTGGGTGATGGCGTCCATCCGACGGAGCCGGTAGCGCACGGTGTTCGGGTGCACGTCGAGGGAGGCGGCCGTGACGGGGATGTCGCCGTGCGCGGCGAGCCACGCCCGCAGGGTCGGCACGTAGTGCGTGCCGTGCCGCCGGTCATGCCGTCGGAGCTCGGCGACGGGACCTCGCTCGGGCACGCGCCCGGCCGCGGTGACCGCACGCAACCGGCGCAGGACGATGCGGTCCCACGACTCGTCGTACGCCACGGGCGGGAGCCCGGGGTCGGAGGCGTGCAGGGCGAGGCACTCGTCGGCCTCGCGGCGGCTCGCCGGCAGGGACGGGGCGTCGGCGACACCGCCGATGCCGGCCACGAGGCCGACGTGCGGCGGCAGGCCCGCCCGCACCGACGCCACCCACCGCCGGGCACCGTCGACCGTGTCGTCCCGGGCGGGCAGCAGGGTGTAGACGGTGTTGGCGAACAGCGCGCTGCGCCCCGGGCGGGACCACCCGAAGCCCGTGGTGACGTGGTCGAAGGTGAGCAGGACGCCGGCGTGCTGCTCGTCCTCGGCGTGGGCCTGCAGGGCCACCACGCGCAGCCCCGCGGTGACCAGACCCAGCTGGCTGCTCATGGCCTGGGGGTCGCCGGTGCCCTCGAGCAGCCGGGTGACCAGGTCGGACTCCACCTGGCGTTCGAGGTCGGCGCTGGCCCGCGAGCGCAGCAGGTGCAGCGCCGCGGTCCGGGCGCCGTCCTCGAGGACACCGCGGCGCGGGTCGTCGAAGGGCGTCCCGGTCTCGACCCAGAGCGACCCGAGGAGCTCCCGGCCCGCGCGGACGGCGACGACCATGCGCCCGCCGAAGCCCTGGTCGGGGGCGGGCTCGACGAACAGCGGCTCGTCGGACCCCGCGAGGTGGCCGAACACCCCACGCTCGGCGAACACCTCGCGCACCGGGTCGGGCATCCGTCGCCCCAGGATGGTCCGGGAGCGCACCGCGTCCACGACCTCGTCGGAGCTGGAGTAGGCCAGCACCCGGGAGAGCTGGTCCTCGATCACCACCGAGGCGCCCCCGAGCGCGGCGGCGAGGGTGTCCGCGAGGGCGAACAGGTCCGTCGGGCCGCGCCCCGATTCGGTCTCGCGGCCCTCGAGGACCAGCCCGTAGGCCAGCCCGGTCAGGTGGCTCCAGGACACGTCGGGATCGACCAGCACCACCGCGATCCCCGCCTCCGCGGCCGCCGACGCCACCGCCGGCGCGAGCGGTGCCGGCGCGCGCACCAGCACCGCGCTCGCCCGCGCCTGCGTGGCCAGGCGGACGGCCTCGGCCGGCGCCTCGATCCCCACCGCCAGGAAGACGTCGCCGCTGGTCGCGCGCCGGTCCGTCGCGTCGTGCACGACGACGCTCCGCAGCATCGTCTCGCGGGTGTGGGCGCCGGCGACCAGCCGCGCGCCACTGCCGGCGAGGACGTTCACCAGCCGGTCCAGCGTGATCATGTTGGCCTCGGTGCGGAAGGGACAAGAACAGGTACTGAGCTTGTGAGAAAGCTACAACCACGGGGCGGTGGAATCGACGCACCATGACGTCAGAGCCCGGGTACCGGGCGGACGAGTGACGAGGAGTGTGCGGAGATGGAGACGGCGGCGGCAGGGCGCAACGTGCGGGCGATGGCGACGGAGCACCTCGACCAGGAGGCCCGCCGCTACACCCGTCGCACCCGCACGGCGATGGCGCTGGAGGGCGTGCTGGCGCTGGCCCTCGGGGGCGTCGGCGGCGTCGCCGCCCTGGCCGCGGACACCGCGACGGTCACGGTGGCGGGATTCCGCCTGGGGCTGCCCCAGTTCGCGGTCCTGGCCGGCCTGGGGGCGCTCCTGCTCGTGTCCCTGCGCTCGCGGACCGCGCTGCGTCGGGCCGCCGTGGTCTCCGCGGTCGTGGCGACGGCGATGTTCGTCGCCGGTGGGGCGCACTACCCGCACGGCGCGTGGGACATGAACATCGCCGGGATCTTCCTGCCGGCGGCGATCGCGCTCGCCGGGTTCGTCGAGTACGTGTTCCTCAGCAGCGTCGAGTTCGTCTCCGCGCCGAGCGACACGCCCAACCCGGCCGAGCGGGCATGATGACGGCCATCCGCGAAGCCCTGCTCGGCAGCGTCGCCCGCGCGGTGCTGCACCACGCGCACCGGCCCGTCCTGGTCGTGCCGTAACCGTCCTGACGGGCGGAAGGCGACGTCGCGACCACGCCCGGCCGGTCCGGGTCTATCGTCGCCCTCTCCCGCAGGTGAGCGAGGCGGCCCGTGACCATGCTGCAGTTCGACGACGAGGGTGCGCGCCGGATCCAGGGCGTTTACGCCACGCCGGACGTGGTCCGCCAACGGGACGAGGTGCTCGCGCTGCTGGGTGCGCGCCCCGGCGAGCACGTCCTCGACGTCGGTTCCGGCCCGGGGTTCCTGTTGGCCTCCATCGCCGACGCGGTCGGACCCGAGGGGTCGGCGCACGGGCTCGACCCCAGCCCCGCGATGAACGCCATCGCCACGGCGCACTGCGCGGGCCGGCCCGGGGTGAGCGTCGACGAGGGGAGCGCCGAGGTGCTGCCCTACGCCGACGACGCGTTCGACGCCGTGGTCTCGACTCAGGTCTACGAGTACGTGGCCGACGTCCTCGCCGCCCTCGTCGAGGTGCGGCGGGTGCTGCGGCCCGGTGGCCGCGTCGTGCTCCTGGACACCGACTGGGACTCGGCGGTGTGGCACGCGGCCGACCGCGACCTGCACCAGCGGGTGATGGCGGCCTGGGAGGAGCACCTGGTCCACCCCCGCCTGCCCCGGGTGCTGCCCGGACTGCTGGAGCGGGCGGGGTTCCGCGTCGTCGACCGTGTGCTGATTCCGCTGTTCAACCCGGTCTACGACGACGACACCTACAGCGCCTGGACGATGGACGGCATCGGCGCCTACGTCACCGGCCGGCAGGGACTCACCGAGCAGGACGTGGACCGGTGGCGCGAGGACCTGCGCTCCCGGGGCACCGACTACCTGTTCAGCCTCAACCGGTACTGCTTCGTCGCCGTGGTCGACGAGGTCTACGAGGGCAGCTCGTAGACCTGCTCGACCACCTTGCCGAGCAGGGTGTTCGCCGTCTGCTGTCCGTCGAGCCCCACGGTCAGGTTGCTCCAGATCACGATCGTCACCTGGTTGACGGGGTCGTAGCCGGCGAAGTTGTTGTACCCGGGCATCTCGCCGAAGTGGAAGTACAGCGGGACGGTCGGGGCGAGGATCTGCCGCTCGATGCCGTACCCGTACTGCGTTGCGCTCGGCGCTGCCGCGGGCTCGGCGGGCTGCGGACTGTCCAGCCACTGCCGCTGCATCTCCGGGCCGAAGACGCGGCCATCGACCAGCGCCCGGAGCCAGGTGGCGAGGTCGTCGGCGGTGGAGATGGCGCCACCGGCCGCCCACGCGTAGGACGAGTTCTGGTGGGTGTAGTCGACGGGCTGCAGGGTGCCGGCCCTGGCCGCGGCCTGCATCTCCGGCGAGTACGGCGTGTCGCCCAGCGCGAAGCCCGAGCCGCCGTACATGTAGCCGTGTGAGTACGGGTCCGGGATCGCGGTGTCCGTGGTCCCCGGGAGGCTCGTCCTCGCCAGGCCCTGCGGACCGAACAGCCGGTCCCGGAACGCCGCGTCGAGTGCCTTGCCGTCGACCCTCTCGACGATGAGGCCGAGGAGAGCGTAGTTGGTGTTGCTGTAGTCGTAGGCGGTGCCGGGCGCGAATTCCGGGGGGTGCGCGAACGTGATGGCCAGCACCTCCTGCGGTGTCCAGACCTTTGCGGGCTCGGTGTCGAGGGTCTGGGCGAAGCCGGGGTCGTTCGTGTAGCCGTACAGGCCGCTGCGCATCGTCAGCAGCTGGGCGACGGTGATGTTCTCGCCGTTGGGCACCCCCGCGACGTAGGTCGACACGGGATCGGTGAACCGCAACCTGCCCTCCTGTGCCAGCTGCAGGATCACCGCGGAGGTCATCGTCTTGGTGATCGAGGCGATGCGGACGTGCGTGCCCCCGTCGGGTGCCGTGAGCGTCCCCCGCTCGGTCGTCCCGACGGCGGTCGTGAACCGGCCCTGGGGGGTGCGGACCTCGACCAGGGTGCCGGGGATCATCAGCTCCCCGGCGGTCGCCTCCACCGTGCCCCGCAGCGCGACGGGGTCGATCGTCTTCAGCACGGACGATCCACCCGGTGGCGTGGCCGCGGCCTCGGCGGTGGGCGACGCCGCCCCGTTCGCCGAGCAGCCGGCGAGCACCAGGACCAGCGACGCGGTCAGCCCGGCCGCGAGGGTGACCCCGCGACGTCGCCACGGGAACCGTCGCCGGCCAGCACGCATGCCTGCTCCCCACGGTAAGGGGCCGACGTCGTTGCCGGATTCAGCGAGGCTGGCCCTGCTCCGGACGTCGCCACAACCACCGGACTGACGAGCCACGAGCCGTACGGCAGCCGCGACCGCCCGTGACGAAAGCGCCGGTCAGAGGCGCAACGACGTCAGGCCGCGACGACACGGGCCCCTCGCCGGCGCTCCCTCATTCCTGCCCGGTGCGCGCGCAACCGCTTCGCCCGCGCGCTCTCTGAGCGGGGCGACCTGACTGAGCGCAGAGTTAGTGACGCGCATTCCGCTGTCAACCGGCGGGTGCCGGGCTCAGGTGACCGGCCGGGTGCCGAGCATCCGCAGGGCCAGCTCGGCGTACTCCTCGGCCAGCGCCTCGGGCGAGTCCGGGCCGTCGAGCCGGTACCAGCGGACCAGGTCGACGCCCAGCGAGATGATCGCCCGCGTCGCGCGGTGGACGTCCGCGACGTCGAACACCCCGGCGTCCAGGCCCCGCGCGACGGCCCGGCGGAACACCTGGTTGATCTGCCGGCGCAGCTCCTGGACGCGCTCGAAGTGCTCGGGCTCGAGTCCGGAGAGCTCGTACTGGCAGATGCGGGCGACCGTGTGGTGGTGCGCGTGCCACGCGACGAACCGGCGCACCAGGTCCGCGACCTGCGCGGCGGGGTTGGCGTCGCGGTCCGGCTCCCGGTCGCCGAGCGCCGCGAGCGCGCGTTCGTGGCCCACCCGCACGACCGCGAAGAGCACGTCCTCCTTGCTGGAGAAGTGCACGTAGAGAGCGCCGGGGCTCAGGTCCACGCCCGCGGTGACGTCGCGGGTCGTGGTCGCGTGGAAGCCGTTGCGGGCGAAGCACAGCACCGCCGAGCTCAGCAGCCGGCGGGCGACCTCGGCGAACTCCGGGCCCCACAGCTCCGTCGAGGGCTCGTCGATCGTCGCCCCGGCCACCCGGGCCCGGCGGTGCGCCTGCCTCGGCGCCATCCAGCCACCGCCTTGACACGAGTTCCAGGTCATCGTGACTATGCGCTCAGTCACTCCCACGGTAGCCGACCGGCAGGAGAAGCGCATGCGCACTGGGATCGTCGTGACGGCGCGTCCGGGGGTGGAGGACCTCGCCGTCCTCGCCGAGGAGCTCGGCTTCTCGAGCTTCTGGGTCTACGACACCCCCATGGTCAACGGCGACCCGTTCGTCTCGCTCGGCCTGTGCGCGAAGGCCACCAGCCGCATCAAGCTCGGCATCGGCGTGACCTCACCGGCGCTGCGCTCGGCCCCGGCCGCGGCCGCCGCGCTGGCGAGCCTCAACGCGCTCGCGCCGGGCCGCGTCATCTGCGGGGTCGGCACCGGCAACACCGCGCGGCGCACGCTGGGCATGCTGCCGACCACGATGGCCGAGCTGGAGCGCTTCACCGCCCAGCTCCAGGACCTGTGCGCGGGCCGGTCCACCGAGTACCGGGAGGGCGAGCGCGTCCGCGACGTCCGCTTCCTGCACGTGGGCCCCTACGTGAACATCGACGATCCGATCGAGTTCGTCGTGGCCGCGTTCGGGCTCAAGGCGGCGGCCGTCGCGGGGCGTCGTGGCGCGGGGGTCATCTCCTTCGGTCTGCTCGACCCGGCAGCCTGGGAGGGCTTCGACACGGCCCGCCGCGACGCGGCCCAGGAGTCCGGCAACCCCCTCGACGTCGACTCCTACGTCATGACCTCGGTGTACGTCCTCGGCGAGGGCGAGGACCGCTACGGCGACGCCCCCCGCGACGCGATGGGCCACATCGCCATGGCGCTGCTGACCTTCGCCGCCGACAACCCCGCCTTCGGTGACGCGCTGTCCGAGGAGGAGAACGAGGCCGTCCGGCGCCTCCTCGACCGCCGCGGCACCACCGCCACCGCGACGGATCGCCACGACGTCCTCTACCGCGGCTACCTGGGGCGCATCGATCCCGGCGACCGCGACCTGGTCGTGCCGTCGCTGGTGGACAAGCTCGGACTGGTCGGCACCCGCGACGAGCTCACCTCCCGCATCGCGGGCATGGAGCGGGCCGGGATCGACGAGATCGTCATCCAGCCCGTCGTCGACCCCGAGGTCGAGATGCGGGAGCTGGCCGAGCTCGTCGGGAGCTGATCCCCGGCGGCCGGAGACGGTCGGCCCCGCCGGACGGCGTTGCCCTGTTGCCGCAGGTCCGCGCGGGCGTCCAGGGCCAGCGTGACGCCGCTCGGGGAGAACGTCAGCAGGCGGGCGCCGAGCAACGCGCTGAAGGGCTGCGCCGCCAGCGCGACCCGTGCCGAGTCGACGTTCATCCGTCGTCCTCGACCCGGGGGAGGAGCTCCAGGTGCACCGTGCGCCCGGTTCGGCGCCGCCCCACGCGGTGGGCCAGGGGCACGAGCAGGCCGTGGAGCAGGGGGTACTTGCGGCGCAGCAACCGGGCGGCGGCACGCGCCTCGTCCCCGTGGAGCCGGCGGCAGCACACCGCCAGAGGAGGGCCGGTGGGTGCTCCGCGCACGGTGCAGGGGGAGACGCGCGCCGTCGGCTCCCGTCGCAACCGCTTCGTCTTGCCCGCCCGCTCGAAGGTGCGGATTACGGCGCGGGATCCGTCGACGGCGATGCTCACCGGCGTCCCGACGGCGGTCCCGTCGCGCCGGTAGGTCTCGAGCAGGACCGTCCTCTGCTCGACGAGGTGGCGCAGCGCCGGTGTCCCGTCCATGGCTAGCCGCCCTCCGCCACGAGGTGGCCGGGCGACGGACCCACCGGCTCGCGCCACCACCACACGCTGACCGCGAGGATCCACACCACGAACAGGCCGAGCGGTGCGGCGATCCCGCCGATGACCCCGTTGCCCGAGTTCCACGGGCCGGTCAGGGTGCCGACGCCGCCCACGGCGCCCACGTTGGCCACCACCCCCGCGGCCGCGACCCACCCCGACCAGCGGGGGAGGACGTCGGAGCCGAACGCCACGACCGTCACCGCCACGAAGAACGCCACCCCGGCGAACGCGGCCGGCGCCGCGAGCACGAACCCACCGACGTGCAGGGCGTAGGCGCTCGCCGGGTCCGCGGCCGCCACCAGGCCCGCCGCCATCACCAGGCCGATCGCCACGTTCAACGCGGTCATGAACACCAGCGCGGCGCCCGCCGCGGTCCACGACCACGCCCGCACCGCGGGGTCGGCGCCCAGTCGCGCCGCGAGCGCGCCGAGGAACACGAGCAGGGGCAGGTACCCGACGCTGACCGAGAGCACCACAGCCTGCATCAGGGCGAGGTCGGTGGACCAGAAGCCGGCCACCGCCTCCACGCTGCCGAGGTCCGGGAAGCCCGGCACCGCGAGCGCCATCGGCGCCCACAGCAGGCACAGCAGGAACCCCGCCGACGGGCCGGCCCGCGTCACCGCGCGCTCCCCCCGAGGAAGCGGACGAGCCGCTCGGGGTCGACGTGCACCATCGTCGACCGCTCGATCACCCCGTCGCGCACCTCGTAGATCCCGATCTCCTCCTCGTCGAGCCGCACGCCGCCGGTCTCGTCGACGGCGCGGTGCCGGAACAGGGCCACCACCCGTTCGTCGTCGGTCTCGGCGAAGCTCGCCGCGAGCGGTTCCCGCCGAAGCTGGAAGGGGCCCCAGGTCCGGACGAAGGCCGCCGCGTGGTCGCGCGCACCGCGACGGCCCCGGTACACGCCGCCGTAGGGCAGCGCGGGCATCTCGTGGATCTCGATCCGGTCGCCGTAGCAGTCGAGCACCGCCCCCAGGTCGCGCGCCTCGACCGCCGCGAAGAGCCGGCGCACCACGTCCACACGTCGCGACACGGGACCTCCCTCGTCGGTCGGTTTAGTAGACCAGATCGTCTAATAAAACGACAGACCGAGTCGCGATCTCAGGCGCTGACGTGCAGGGCGGCCCGGACCGCGCACGCGAGCGGGTCGCGGAGCTCGGGCGGTGGTGGCCGGCGGGCCAGGAGGTGGCGACGGATCGCGCCGAGGGGGAGGTCGACGACGGCGAGGACGGTCTGTTCGACCGCCGTCCGGGTCGCCCGGCCGTGGAGTCGGACCGTCAGGTCCTCCACCCCGCGCTCGAGGGGCGCGTTCACCGTTCCCAGTTCCCGGCGCAGATCCTCGCTCCGCACGTGCCGCGTGACGTCCTCGCGGCGCAGGACGACCAGCAGCGCCGCGTCGTCGGGCTCCTCGCGCGCGAAGTCGAACAGGCTCAGCGCCGCGGTGACCGCGTCCGTCGCGGCGTCGTCACCGTCGAGGGCCGCGAGGAACCGGTCCTGCGAGTCCCGGACCGCCCGCAGCCACATCGAGGCCAGCAGGTCGTCGAGGGTGCCGAAGCGGTGGTAGATCGAGCCCTTGGGTGCGCCGCTGGCGACGACGATGCGGTCCACGGTCGCCGCCCGCACGCCCTCGCCCAGCACGAGCTCCCGCGCCGCGTCGAGGATGCTGCCCGCCGGGTGGCGTTCCGCTCGGCCCACCCGGCGGAGTGTTCCAGGTCAGTAGAGGAGCTGCCGGTAGTTGTCCGGCGCGTAGCGGCGTTCCAGCTCGTCGAGCGAGCACGCGGGGCTGGTGCGGTGCGCGATCGCGGCGACGCTGGGGAGGTCGGTCTCCGGCCACGCCTGCGGGTCCCACAGGTGGGATCGCATGAAGGCCTTGGGGCAGTGGAAGAAGACCTCCTCGACCGACACCTCGACGACGATGCGCGGGCGGTGGCCACGGTGCTCGAACGCGACGGCGTCGTCCGGGTCCAGCAGCAGCCGCGCCCGCCCGTTGACCCGCAACGTGTCGCCGCGACGCGGGACGACGAAGAGCAGTGCCACCCGCGGGTCCGCCAGGATGTTGGTCATCCCGTCGACCCTGCGGTTCCCCGGGCGGTCCGGGAGCAGCAGGGTCCGGTCGTCGGCCACGTGCACGGCACCCGCCGGGTCGCCCTTGGGGGACACGTCCAGCGGGCCGTCGCCGCCGGACGTGGCCAGGAAGTGCAGCGGCGAGCAGTCGATGAAGGCCCGGTCGACCTCGTCGAGCGACGCGCGCACCTTGTCCCGGGCGCGGTCGCCCGGTGCGCCGATCACCGCCCGCAGCTGCTCGAGGCTCGTGATCTCCGTGCCGCCGCGCGTCCCCGACTCGCCCATCGCCCGACGGTAGCCGCGGGCGCGGCCGGCTACTCCCTCGTGGCGGTGAAGAGCTGTCGGCGGATGACCTCGCGGACGTCGGCGCGGCTGCGGGTGCCGTGGTCGGCGGCGACGAGGTGATCGGCGATCGCCACGGAGAAGGCGATCAGGCAGCGGGCCTCGAGGTCCTCGTCGTCCGCGGCGACCCCGCCCAGCAGCGTGCGCAGGTAGGCGATCCGGACGTTGTCCACGCGCCGCAGCCGCTCGGCGACCCCCGCGTCCCGGCGCGCCCAGTCCCGGACCGCGAGGTCGATCGGCAGGAGCTCGGCGCTGAACGTCAGCTCGGCGGCCCGCCGCGCCCGGGTCATGGGGTCGCCGCCCTCGTGCTCGACGCGCTCGAGGACCTGCTCGGTGCTCCGGGACTCCCACGTCGCCAGCACCTCCTCCAGCAGCGCCTTCCGGTCGGCGAAGTAGCCGTAGAAGCCGCCCTTGGAGACGCCGAGCGCCCGGGCCAGCGGCTCGATCTGGACCGCGTCCGGTCCGCCGGCGGCCAGGGCCCGCGAACCCTCGTCGATCCACCGGTGTCGAGGCGTGCGAGCCACCGCCATGGTCGGGCTTCTCCCTGCGTTCGCATCTGTACGGCACCGTACACGGGCTGCTAGCGTCGCATGCCCCTGATATACGGCGTCGTACAGATGGGGGCGACGATGAGCACGACACAGGCGACACCGCGCGTCGAGGAACGACACGGGCTGGCGCTGCCGCCCGGTCAGCGGGCGGTCGAGGGGTTCCCGCGCTTCGGCACGCACCTGCACCACCCGCCCCCGGCCGTGCCCGCGCACCCGGTCATCGAGGTCGGCGGGGACCTGACCCTCGCCGTGCCGCTCTCCGACCTCGCCCGGATGCCGCGCCGGGAGGTCGTCGCCGACCTCCACTGCGTCGCCGGCTGGTCGGCCGTCGGGCTGCGGTGGGAGGGGGTCGCGTTCCGGACCTTCTACGACGAGGTGATCGCGCCGGCTCTCGACCGCGCCGACGCGATCGGTCACGTGGCGTTCGTCGGGCTCGACGGCCACCGGTCGGTCGCGACGATCGAGGACGCGCTGGGCGACGACGTCCTGATCGCCGAGAACCTCGACGGCCGGCCGCTGGACGGCGATCACGGCGCGCCCGCCCGCCTGGTCAGCCCGAGCCAGTACGGGTTCGTCAGCACCAAGCACCTGTGCCGGATCGAGGTCCACGCGGGGCCGGCGACGAGCGCGAGCCGCTCCCTCGCGGACCGGCTCCTCGAGGAGCACCCGCGCGCGCGGGTGTGGCGGGAGGAACGCCACGCCCGCGTGCCCGGCCGCGCGATCCGCACGGTCTACCGGCTCCTGATCCCGCCGATCCGCTACCTCAGCGCGCGCGGGGCGGAGTCGACGTCCGAGATGAGACGCGTCAGCGCAACGCGTTGAAGGCGTCCCGGAAGGCCGGCACCGCGTCGGCTCCCCGCACGGCGTCCGGGCTGATCACTTCCTCGACGGGCCGGCCGCGCAGCACCTGCTTGACCGGTCGCTCGAGCTTCTTGCCGGTCAGCGTGCGCGGCACCGCCGGGACGGCCGCGATCAGGTCGGGCACGTGGCGGGGGGACAGGTTGCGCCGCAGCTCCCGGGCGATCCGGGCGCGGAGGTCGTCGTCGAGCTCGGCGCCGGGCGCGAGCTCGACGAACAGCAGCAGGTCGCCCGATCCGCCGCGATCGTCCTCGAGGTGCACGACCAGCGAGTCGGCCACCTCGGGCATGTCCTCGACGATGTCGTAGAACTCGGCGGTGCCCAGGCGCACGCCGCCGCGGTTCAGCGTCGCGTCGGAGCGCCCCGTGATCACGCAGGTGCCGCGGTCGGTGAACCGCACCCAGTCCCCGTGGCGCCAGACGCCCGGGAAGGTGTCGAAGTAGGCCTCGCGGTAGCGCTCGCCGTCCGGGTCGTTCCAGAACCCGACCGGCATCGACGGCATCGGTGCCCGCACGACCAGCTCGCCCAGCTGCTCGACGACCGGGTTGCCGTCCTCGTCGAACGCGGCGACGTCGTGGCCGAGCGCGGGACCGGACATCTCGCCGCGGTACACCGGCTGCCAGGGTCCGCCGCCGACGAAGCCGGTGCAGACGTCGGTCCCGCCGCTGAACGGGTTGAGGACCACGTCCGGGCCGAGGTGCTCGTAGACCCAGTCGAACGCCTCCGGGGGCAGCGGGGCCCCCGTCGTCCCCAGCTGGCGCAGCTGGGGCCAGCGGGACGGGACGACACCCGCCTTGCGGCAGGCCATCAGGTAGCCGGGGCTGGCGCCCAGCAGCGCGACACCGGTCTCGGCGGCGAGTCGCCACTGCGCCTCCAGGTCCGGCCACAGCGGGTTCCCGTCGAGCAGGACGATCGCGCCGCGGTGCAGCAGCACCGAGATCGTGATGTTCCACATCGCCCAGGCGGTGGTGGTGAACCACAGTGTCCGGTCGCCGGGGTGGATGTCGAAGTGCACGCCGAAGAGCCGCAGGTGCTCGAGCAGGATGCCGCCGTGGCCGTGGACGATCGCCTTCGGCAGCCCGGTCGTGCCCGAGGAGAACAGCACGTAGAGCGGGTGGTCGAACGGGACCGGCGCGAAGGCCAGCGGCCCCGGCTCGGCGAGCAGCTCGTCCCACGTCGAGGCGTCCGGCACCGGGTGCGGCCCGTAGTCGAGGCCGACGACGTGCCGGACCGTCGGCAGGCCCTCGCGGATCCGCGCCAGCTCGTCGCGCTGGTCGATCTCCTTGTCCCCGTACCGGTACGAGGCGACGGCGAGCAGCACCGTCGGCTCGAGCTGGCCGAGCCGGTCGACGACGCTGCGGGCGCCGAACTCCGGCGCGCAGGCCGCCCAGATCGCCCCGAGGCTCGCTGCGGCCAGGAACACCACGATCGTCTCCGGGACGTGCGGGAGGTACCCGACGACCCGGTCGCCCTCCGTCACCCCGAGGCGCACCAGGCCGGCACGGGCCCGGGCCACCTGGTCGCGCAGCGCGCCGAACGTGAGCTCGCGGGGCCCGCGCGTCTGCGAGCGGGCGATGATCGCCGTGCGGTCGACGTCCTCGTCGGTGCCGAGCATGTGCGCGGCGTAGTTCAGCCGGGCTCCCGGGAACCACTCCGCCCCCGGCATGGCCGACGAGCCGAGCACACGCTCGTAGGTGCCCGGCACCCCGTAGTGGTCCCAGATCGACGCCCAGAACGCCTCCGGCTCGGCCACCGACCAGCGCCACATCGCCCCGTAGTCGTCGAACTCCAGCCCATGCGTCGAGGACAGGTACTCGCGGTAGGCGCCGATACCCGTGCCGTCCAGGGGGCCCGGCGCGCGCAACAGCGGCGGGTCGGCGGGAGCGTTCATGGCCTGCAGATGGTGCCGCGACCCGCGCCTCTCCGCGAGATCCTTGCGGTCGGTGGCCCCCGTGCCCGATGACCGGACCTGCGGGCTTCCCCGACACCGCCCCGAGGGGGTGGAATCGCGGGGGCCACGGCCGGCGTCCTCCGCCGGGTCGCGGTGCAGCGGCTGACCCTGCCCGTAGCGAGCCCCACCACCGGGCTCCGTCCCAGGAGCGTTCCATGAAGAAGCTTCTCAACGACCCGGCCGACCTCGTCGCGGAATCGCTGCGCGGGGTGGAGCGCGCCCATCCCGAACTGCGGGTCGACCACGAGAACCGCATCCTCTACCGCGCCGACGCGCCGGTGTCGGGCAAGGTCGGTCTGCTCTCCGGCGGGGGCTCCGGGCACGAGCCCGCGCACGCGGGGTTCATCGGGCCCGGGATGCTCGACGCGGTCTGCGCGGGTGAGGTGTTCACGTCCCCGGTCCCGGACCAGATGTCCGAGGCCACCAAGAACATCGACGGCGGGGCCGGGGTGCTGCACCTCGTGTGGAACTACACCGGCGACGTCATGAACTTCGACATGGCCGCCGAGCTCGCCGCCGCGGAGACCGACACCGAGGTCCAGGCGGTCGTCATCGACGACGACGTCGCCGTGGAGGACAGCCTGTTCACCGCCGGCCGCCGGGGCACCGGCGCCGCGATCCCGGTCGAGAAGATCGTCGGGGCCGCCGCCGAGCAGGGGCGCGGACTCACCGAGCTCGCCGACCTGGCGCGCCGGGTCAACGACAACACCCGCAGCATGGGCATGGCGCTGACCTCCTGCACCGTGCCGGCCAAGGGCACCCCCACGTTCGACCTGCCCGACGACGAGATCGAGATCGGGATCGGCATCCACGGGGAGCCCGGCCGGCGTCGCGTCCCGATCGCCCCCGCCCGGGAGATCGCCCCGATGCTGGTGGAGCCGCTGCTGGCCGACCTGGACTTCACCAGCGGGGACGGCGTGCTCGTGTTCGTCAACAGCATGGGCGCCACCCCGATGCTCGAGCTGCACCTCATGTACGCCGAGATCGCCGCCATCCTCGACAGGGCGGGCGTCGTCCCGGTCCGCTCGCTGGTCGGGCCCTACGTCACGAGCCTCGACATGGCCGGCTGTTCGGTGACCCTGACCCGCTTCGACGACGAGCTCCTGCGGCTCTGGGACGCCCCGGTGGCCACCCTCGGCCTGCGCTGGGGCATGTGATGCCGGGCGACGCCGTCGACACCGCTGCCTTGCAGCGCTGGCTGCGGACGTTCGCGGCGTCCGTGGCCGAGCAGCGGGACCACCTGACCGCCCTCGACGCCGCGATCGGCGACGCGGACCACGGGGCGAACATGCACCGCGGCATGTCCGCCGTGGTCGCCGCCCTCGACACCGCGCCCGCCACGGACCCGGCCGCGCTGTTCAAGCAGGCCGGCATGACGCTGGTCAAGTCGGTCGGGGGAGCGAGCGGACCGCTCTACGGCACGTTGTTCCTGCGCATGGCCCCGGCCACCGGCGGTGCCGCGTCGCTCGATCCCGAGACGTTCGCGAAGGCGCTGCGCGCGGGCCTCGAGGGCGTGGTCGCCCGCGGCAAGGCCGAGCTCGGCGACAAGACGATGGTCGACGCCCTCGCCCCGGCCCTGGACGCGCTCGACGCCGCGCTGGCCGCCGGCGAGCCGCTGGCGGACGCGTTGCGTGCCGCGTCCGCGGCCGCCGACGAGGGGCGCGACGCCACGGTGCCGCTCGTCGCCCGCAAGGGCCGCGCCAGCTATCTCGGCGAGCGCAGCGCCGGCCACCAGGACCCGGGTGCCACGTCGACCGCCCTGCTCGTCGCGGCGGCGGCGACCGGCCTCGTGGAGCAGGACGACTCCTCGTGACCGTCGGGCTCGTCGTGGTCTCCCACAGCCGGGCCCTCGGCGAGGCCGCCCGGGCCCTGGCCGGGGAGATGCTGCAGGGCGACGACACCCGGATCGAAGTCGCCGCCGGGCTCGACGACGGCGGCTTCGGCACCGACGCGATGGCGATCAGCGAGGCCGTCGCGCGCGCCGACGCCGGGGACGGGGTCGTCGTGCTGATGGACATGGGCAGCGCCGTGCTCTCCGCCGAGCTCGCCCTCGAGATGGTCGACGACGACGTCCGCGAGCGTGCCGTGCTCTGCGCCGCGCCGCTGGTCGAGGGCCTCGTCGTCGCCGCGGTCAGCGCGGCCGGTGGCGCCTCGGCGGCGGAGGTCGCCGCCGAGGCGACCGACGCCCTGGAGGCGAAGGCGGTCCACCTGGGCCCGGACGAGCCGACCCGGGACGCCGCGGCGCCGGAGCCGGCGGGAGTGGAGCAGGGCGAGGAGCACCGGGTGTTCACCGTCCGGCCGGCGCACGGGCTGCACGCACGTCCCGCCGCCCTGCTCGTGCAGGCGTTGCGCGGCCTCGACGCCGTGGTCCGGTTGCGCAACCTCACCCTCGACGGCCCGGAGGTCTCGGCCGCCAGCCTGTCGAAGGTCGCGACCCTCGGCGCCCTCCACGGGCACGACGTGGCGGTCCGCGCCCGCGGCGGCGACGCCGGCGACGCCGTCCGTCGCCTGATCGACCTCGCCGAGGACGGCTTCGGCGAGGCCGACGCCCCGGCGGCGCCGCCACCGGCCGCGCCGGCGACCCCGGGGCAGCCGATCCCGGCCTCGCCGGGGATCGGGATCGGCCCGCCCCGGGCCGGGGGCGCCGCGCCGGTCACGGTCCCCGCCGCCCGCCCGGGCAGTCCTGGCGACCAGCGCGGCCGCCTGGACGACGCCCGGGCCGGCGCCCGCGAGCACCTGCGCGGCGTCCGCGACCGCGCGGCCCGCGAGATCGGCGCCACCGAGGCCGCGGTGTTCGACGCGCAGCTGCTGCTGCTCGACGACCCGGACGTGCTCGCGGACACCGGTGCCCGCATCGACGCGGGGGCCGACGCCGCCCGGGCGTGGGCGGACGTCCTCGACGAGGTCGAGGGCAGGTTCGCCGACGCCGCCGACGAGTACCTGCGCGCCCGCGCCCGCGACGTCCACGACGTGCGGGACCAGGTGCTGCGGGCCCTGGGCGGTGCCGTGGAGCGCGAAGCCGCGGGCGACGGGATCCTCGTCGCCGACGACCTCACGCCCGCCGACGCCGCCCAGCTCGACCCGGCCCGTACGCCGGCGGTGGTGCTCGCCGGTGGCAGCCCCACCGCGCACGCGGTGATCCTGCTGCGGGCGCGGGGTGTCCCCGCCGTCGTCGGGGTCGGCACCGCGCGCGCGACCCGCGCCGGCGAGGCCGCCCTGCTCGCCGTCGACGGGACCACCGGCGAGGTCGTCGTCGACCCCGACGCGTCGACCCTCGACGCGTTCCGGGATCGGGCCGCGGCGCAGGGCCGCCGTCGCGACGACGCGCTGCGACGGGCCCACGAGCCCGCGGTGACCCGGGACGGGACGACCGTCCTCGTCGGCGCCAACGTCGGCTCGGCCGGCGACGCCGCGGCCGCGGTGGGGGCCGACCTCGCCGGACTGGTGCGCACCGAGTTCTGCTTCCTCGACCGGCAGTCCGCGCCCGACGTCGACGAGCAGGAGGCGGCCTACCGGGCGATCGCCGAGGCGATGGACGGGCGGCGTGTCACCCTGCGCACGCTCGACGTCGGCGGCGACAAGCCCCTGGACTACCTGGCGATGCCGCGGGAAGCCAACCCGTTCCTCGGGGTCCGCGGGCTCCGGCTCGCGCTCGCGCGGCCCGCGCTGCTCGCCGACCAGCTCCGCGCGATCGTGCGGGTCGCCCACGACCACCCGGTCGACGTCATGTTCCCGATGGTCTCCGCGGTCGACGAGCTGGTCGCGGCCCGCCGGGCGCTCGACGACGCGGTCGAGACCGTCGGCCGGGGCCGCCCCGCCGACCTGCGCGTCGGGATCATGGTCGAGGTCCCGGCGGCCGCACTCAAGGCCGCGGCGTTCGCCCCGCTCGTCGACTTCCTCTCGATCGGCACCAACGACCTCACCCAGTACGCCCTGGCCGCCGAGCGCGGCAACGACCAGCTCGCCACGCTCGCCGACCCCCTCGACCCGGGCGTCCTCGCGCTCGTCGCCGCCACCGTCGACGGGGCCGCCCGAGCCGACCACGATGTCCTCGTCGCGGTGTGCGGCGAGGTGGCCGGCGACGAGCAGGCCGCCGCGTTGCTGATCGGGCTCGGCGTGCGCGAGCTCAGCGTCGGCCCCGCCGCGGTGGCGACGGTGAAGCAGGCCGTGCGCGAGGTCGACCTCGGGAGGGCCCGCGAGCTGGCCGTCGCGGCTCTGGCGTGCCCCGACGCGTCCGCCGTGCGCGCGCTCACGGCCTGAGGTCGGTGCGGCCCGCGAGGTCGAGGAGCTCGCGGTGGAGTCGCGCCGGGTACTGCAGCGGCAGGAAGTGGCCGCCGAGCAGGGAGACGAACCGCGCGTCGGGGAGGTCGCGCGCAGCGCGGCGGAGGTCGTCGCTCGCGGCGAGGTTGTCGAGGACGCCGGCGACGACGGTCACCGGGAACGTGGCGAAGGAGGTGTCCACGGGTTCCTGCTCGCCCGCGGCGAGGACGAGCCGCGAGTACCAGGTCCACGGGTGGGTGGCGAACTCCCGGGCGGCCGCGCTGGTGGCGGTCAGGCTCGGCGACGGCGGCGCCCCGGCCAGGGCGACGAGGGCCTGGAAGGTGTCGATCACGGGGGGCACCATCGCCGCGCCGGCGGCGACGGGTGGGCCCACCCACCGCAGCGCCCAGGCCCCGATCCGGCCGAGGGGTTCCCGCCACTCGCGGAGCACGCCGGCGGGGCCGAACAGGATGGGGAACGGGTCCCCGGCCCGGCCCCCGACCGCCAGGATGCCGGCGACCCGCCCGGGGTGGTCGCGGGCGAAGGCGAAGGCGACGTTGACCCCGAGCGACCAGCCGACCAGCACCGCGCGGTCCATCCCGGCCGCGTCCATGACCGCCTCGAGGTCGGCGGCGTGGTCCTCCACGGTGATCCGGTCGACATCGGCGGGACGCTCCGAGGCGTCGAGGCCGCGGTGGAACCAGGACACGGCGCGCACACCGCAGTCCGGGTCGGCGAGCAGCGGCCACGCCGACGGCGGCGCACCCATGCCGTTGCTGATCACGACCGGGTAGCCCGAGCCCTCGTTGTCCCAGGTCCGGACCCAGGTGCCGTCGCGACTGCGGGCGCCGGACACCGCTGGTGCGGACATGGTGGTTCCTCACGACGGGGACAGGTCTCCGACGGCCGTGCCCCGATGTGACGCCGCCGGAACAGGATGGGCGCCAAGTACCGACGACCGGCCCAGCCCGCCCGAGCCGGGGGAGCAGGCACCTCGACCGCACGCCGACCGCCGCCTGCGCCCGGCGGGCGGCGGGTGGCGCGGCGGCGCAACTGGGCACCCTGCTGGTGTGAAGTGGGTCTCACGTGCTGCACCGGTCATCGCGACGGCCGCCCTCGCCGGGCACGACCTGCTGCAGCGGCGGCACGCGCTGCTGCGGAACTTCCCGGTGCTGGGGCACGCCCGCTACCTCATCGAGTCCATCGGCCCGGAGCTGCGGCAGTACATCGTGGCCGGGGACAACGAGGAGCGTCCGTTCACGCGTGACCAGCGGCGGTGGGTCTACGCGTCGTCCAAGCTCGAGAACAACTACTTCGGGTTCGGGACCGACAACGACGTCGAGCACACCCCGGGCTACGTGATCGTCAACCACCGCACCTTCGGCCGGACGACGCCGTCGTCGAAACGGGACGCCGACGTGGAGGGCACGGTGCCGTGCGCGAAGGTGCTGGGCGCCGCCCGCGACCGCCGGCACGCGTTCCGGCCGGAGTCCGTGGTCAACATCTCGGGCATGAGCTTCGGGTCGTTGTCCGGGCGCGCGGTCGAGGCCCTCAACAAGGGCGCGGCGATGTCCGGGTGCCTGCACAACACCGGTGAGGGCAGCATCTCCCCGCACCACTGTCACGGTGGTGAGCTGGTGTGGCAGATCGGGACCGGCTACTTCGGGTGCCGGGACGAGCAGGGGCGGTTCGACCTGCAGCGGCTCAAGGACCGGGCGGCCTCGGCGCCGGTGCGGGCGCTGGAGATCAAGCTCAGCCAGGGCGCGAAACCCGGGCTGGGCGGCCTGCTGCCGGCGGCGAAGGTGTCGCCGGAGATCGCGGCGACGAGGGACATCCCGCTGGGCCGGGACTGCGTGAGCCCCACGCGGCACAGCGAGTTCTCGTCGACCGACGAGATGCTGGACTGGGTCGAGATGCTCGCGGCGGAGACCGGCCTGCCCGTGGGCATCAAGTCCGCCGTCGGCGATCTGGGGTTCTGGCACGAGCTCACGGAGCTGATGACGCAGTCCGATCGCGCGGTCGACTTCGTGACCGTCGACGGGGGAGAGGGCGGCACCGGCGCGTCCCCCCTGGTCTTCACCGATGCGGTGAGCATGCCGTTCCGGCTGGGCTTCAGCCGCGTCTACTCGGTGTTCGCGGAGCGGGACCTGCACGACCGCGTGGTCTTCGTGGGCGCGGGGAAGCTGGGCCTGCCCGACAACGCCGTCGTCGCCTTCGGCCTCGGGTGCGACATGGTCAACGTCGCCCGGGAGGCGATGCTGGCGGTCGGCTGCATCCAGGCGAAGACCTGCCACACCGGGAACTGCCCGACGGGCGTCGCGACCCAGAACACCTGGCTGGCGCACGGGCTCGATCCCGACCTGAAGTCCGTGCGGGCCGCGAACTACGTCAAGACCCTGCGGCGGGACCTGCTCAAGGTCGCCGAGGCCGCCGGCGTGGAGCACCCCGCACTCATCCCGGCCGACTCCATCGAGATCCTCACCGGCCAGAGCGTCGCCACCCCGTTGACGGAGGTGTACGGGTACCGGCCGGACTGGGGGTTCCCGTCGCCTGCCGACCGTGACCGGATCGTCGCGCTGATGTCCTGAACGGACGCCCGTCGGGAGGAGCAGCCCGGCCGCTCAGCCGTCGTCCCGGTCGCGGATCCGGTCGAGCGTCCGGAGCGCCTCCGTGGCCGCGGCCGGGACCCGTGCCGGGACGGCGGACGGAGGCGCCTGCGCCAGCCTGGCCAACGCTGCCCTGGCGTCGGTGGTGTCGATGCTGGCGAGCACGTCGACGAGATCGACGTCGCCCCGGCCGCTCAGGACCGCGTCGGTCACGAGGGGGACGGATCGGTCTCCGGCCCGGACCAGCAGCATCGCGGCCAGCGTGCGCTCGGTCTCCTCGCCGTGGGCGACGGCGTCGAGCAGCGCGTCCCCGGCAGACGCGAGTCCGGTCAACCGCCAGGTGGCGCCGGCGGCGAGGACCCGGGCGGACCTCACGGCACCCATGTCCGCCTCTCCACCTCACAGCACCGCCGGGAGGTCGTGCCGATCCCAGTACGCGGGCTCGTGCGTGTCGCTGTGATCGAACCACCCGTGGACGTGCGAGGTCACCTGGTGGGCGTGCTCCGCGGGAGGAGTGAAGGTCTGGCCGCCGCGGTCGGCGAGGATCACGAGATCGAGGTTCACGCGCACATCGATGACGCGTCGCACCTTCGCGAAGTCCGGGAACCACTCGCCGTGCACGGGCCAGCTGAGCAGGACCAGGCGATCGATCCCCATCCCGCGACGGGTGGCGAGGTTGGCCACCGTCCCGCCGTGGCTGTGCGCGAAGACGTCCGGCTGCTGCAGGTCCTGATCGATGACCCAGTCGGCCATCTGCTGCGCGGCGAGCTGGCGCGCGCCGTCGGAGTACAGGCCCGTCCACCGGAAGCTCGGGTCGTGCAGCTTGAGCGGTGGCACGAGCGCGTCGAGGTAGAGGTAGAAGTCGCCGCCGGGCTGCCACCACCGCGTCAACGCCGCGAAGGTCCCGTGGGTGAGCACGGCGGTGTGCGACGGCCGATCGGTACCGGTGAGGCGTGACGGCCGGCCGACGACCGCCCGGAGGACCGGGTGCTGGGGATCGACACGCGCGACGCTGATCCGTCCGATCTCCCTGGTCAGCGCGTCGCCTCGGGTGGCGCCCTCCACCAGCTGGGCCATCAGGTCGTCCCGCGGTCCGGTGGTGTCGAGCGCGGCCACCGCTGCCGAGGTCCGGACCAGGCGGCTCTCGCTGTGCAGGTTGGCCTCCACCAGCGCGGCCGCGATGACCGGCTCCGGCTGGTCGACGACCCGCGCCATGAGCTCGGCGCCGGTGGACGGGGGGAGCCGCAGGCTCCGGTCGGCGAGACGACCGGCGACGTCGGCACCCAGCGGCTCCGCCGCCTCCTCGAGCGGGATGGGGTCTCGACGGCCGAGGTCGGCGAGGTCCGTGGGGAGACCGACCGCCGCCGGGTCGTCGACCCGATCCGCCTCGCCGCCCGCCGCGGCGCCGATCGACAGCACGATGGCCGCCTGGCTCAACCACGCATCGCGGCTCCGCACGGTGAAGGCGTCGGGACCGGGGATCGGTGAGGCGATCGGTTTCGCAGCCATGGCTTCCCCTCGTCGCGGAGGTATCATAGACGCCCATCGGTGATCGTTGTCGGGAATCGTCGATCTCATCGCTCGTGCGCCGACCGTGATGTCGCGGGCGGCCGAGTGCGGTTGCCGGACCCGTGGTCGAATTGTCCCCACCTGTGCGGAGGGACAGACAGAGGCCGATCCAGTGACGGGTCGACCTCCGATATCGCCCGGCCGGCGCGATATCGCGAGCATCCCCAGATCGGCTCACCGCGCGTCGCTGAGGGAATTCCGCGAGGTACAGCACGACGAAAGGGACGCTGTCCGCCGGCAGTTCCGTGCCCGCCGCACGGTCGAGGCTGTTCGTCGCCCGATACGTGGTAGACCGACAGGCGTGATCGACGAGGTCGACCTCGACCTGCCGGTGCGCTCCGCGCTGCCGGAGCTCGAGGCGGCGCTGCGCGAGCGCGGCGCGGCCGTCCTCGTCGCCCCGCCCGGCACCGGCAAGACGACGCTGGTGCCGCTCGCGCTCGCCGGCGCGGTCGGCGGGCGGGTCCTCGTCGCCGAGCCGCGCCGCGTCGCCGTCCGCGCCGCGGCCGCCCGGATGGCGTGGCTGCTCGGCGAGCCGGTGGGTGGGCGTGTCGGCTACGCGATCCGCGGCGAGCGCCGCACGAGCCCTGAGACCCGGGTGGAGGTCGTCACGACGGGGCTGCTCGTGGCCCGGCTGCAGCGCGACCCGGAGCTCGCCGGGGTCGACGCCGTCGTCCTCGACGAGTGCCACGAGCGCCACCTCGACACCGACCTCGCCCTGGCCTTCGCCGTCGACGCGCGTGCCGCCGTGCGCCCGGACCTGCGCCTGCTCGCGACGTCGGCCACGGCGGCCGCCGACGAGCTGTCGGTCGCCCTCGACGGACCCGTCGTCACCGCCCCCGACCCGCTGCACCCCGTCGCCGTCGTCTGGAGCCCGCCCCCGCGCCCCGTCCCGCCGCCGCGCGGGATGCGGGTGGAGCCGGCCCTGCTCGACCACGTGGCGGCGGTGGTGCGGCGCGCGCTGGGCGGGGCGGGCGGAGCGACGGGGGACGGTTCCGAGGTCGCCGGTGACGTGCTCGTCTTCCTGCCCGGGCGGCGGGAGATCGACGACGTCGCCCGTCGCCTGGGCCGCGTGGACGCGGAGGTGCGCACGCTGCACGGCGGGCAGGACGCGGCGCACCAGGACGCGGTGCTGGGCGGACCGACCGGCCGCCGTCGCGTCGTGCTGACGACGTCGATCGCCGAGACGAGCCTGACGGTGCCGGGCGTGCGGGTCGTCGTCGACGCCGGGCTCTCCCGGCGGCCGTGGACCGACCACGCCCGCGGCCTGGACGCCCTGGTCACGGTCCTCGCGTCGCAGGCCTCGGCGACGCAGCGCGCCGGGCGCGCCGGCCGGGAGGCCGCCGGGACCGTGTTCCGGTGCTGGTCGGAGGCCGAGCACGCGCACCGCGACCGCGACGACGCCCCCGAGGTGGCGCAGGCCGACCTGGCCGGCTTCGCCCTGCAGCTCGCGCGCTGGGGCACGCCGGACGCCGCGGGGCTGGCCCTGCTCGATCCGCCACCGCCCACGGCGTTCGACGCCGCGCGGGAGGTGCTGCGGGGGCTCGGGCTCATCGACGACGCCGGGCGCACCACCGCGCAGGGCCGGTCGGTGGCCACGGCCGGGGTCCACCCGCGCCTCGGGCGGGCGCTGCTCGACGGGGCGGAGGCGGTCGGGGCGGACGTCGCGGCCGAGGTGGTGGCGCTGCTCGCCGCCGGGGCGGGCGGGGAGCCAACACGATCCGACGACCTCGAGGAGCGCTGGCGGGCGGCCCGGGCCACGAACGATCCGCGGTGGCGCGCGGAGGTCCGGCGGCTGCGTCAGGTGGACGGACTCCGTGGTCGGGGAGACCGTTCTCCCGGGGCAGCCCCGGTCGTCGCCCTCGCCTATCCCGACCGGCTCGCGCGGGCCCGCGGCGACGACGCGCGCGAGTACCTGACGACGGGCGGCACCGGGGTCGAGCTCGCCGTGGGGTCGCGGCTGCGCGGCAGCCCGTGGATCGCCGTCGCCGACGCCGTGCGCGGTCCGGGCGACCGGGTGGCGCGGGTGCGGCTCGCCGTGCCGATCGACGAGGACCGCGCCCGGGAGGCCGCCGCGGGCTGGTGGCACGACGACGCGGTGGTGGCCTGGGAGGACGGTGACGTCGTGGCGGAGCGCCGGGAGCGCCTCGGCGCGATCGTGCTGGCCCGCCGGCCCCTGGCCCACCCCGACCCGGCGGCGGTCGCGGCCGCGGTGCGCGACGGCCTGGCCGCCGAAGGACTCGGGCTGCTGCGCTGGACCGAGGCGGCGACGGCGCTGCGGGCCCGGCTGGCGTTCCTGCACGCCGCGCGGGGCGACCCGTGGCCCGCCGTCGACGACGAGGCCCTGTTGGCCGGGCTCGACGAGTGGCTCGACCTCACGCGGGTGCGCCGCCGGGCGGACCTCGCGCGGGTGGACGTGGCGGCGGCGCTGCGCCACCTCGTGCCGTGGTCGGAGGCCGGCCGGCTCGACGAGCTCGCGCCGACGACGGTCACCACCCCGGCCGGGCGCCGCGTCCGCGTCGACTACAGCGACCCCGCGGCGCCCGTCGTGGCGCTGAAGGTCCAACAGGCGTTCGGGTGGGAGCGGGCGCCCGTCCTGGCCGGGGTCCCGGTCGTCGTCCACCTGCTCTCACCGGCGGGCCGCCCGGCCGCGGTGACCGCCGACCTGGCGTCGTTCTGGGACACCGGCTACCCGCAGGTGCGCGCGGAGCTGCGGGGCCGCTACCCCAAGCACGCGTGGCCGGAGGACCCGCGGCGCTGAGGTGGCGTCCGGTGCCGGGAGCCGGACCGTCGTCGTCCGACTACGGCCATGCCGGAGGTCGCGGGGGTCGCCCGGGAACGTTCCCGCTGCGGGTCGGTTCCGACTCGACCGCGAGCACCGACGTGAGCGGACCGGTGATGAAGCGCCGGGTCGCGGTGAGCTCCCCGTGCTCGCCCTCGGTGGGCACGAGCTCGGCGAAGCCGAAGCTGTGCCCGTCGAGCTCGAACGTCCGTTCATCCACTTCGTGCCACCCGTCGGCGAGGAGAACACGGGTCACGTCGGGGTGTCGTTCTCGTGGGGTGGCGCTCATCTCGGCTCCTCGGTGTGCGGCGACGCGTCCACGAGCGCCACTGCTCGTGGCTGACGCGGGCGGCGCCGGCAGCTCGTGGACAGGGGGGAGGTCATGCGTCACGCTGGCGGAACCGGAGACGTGGTGCGCCGGCCAGCGTGCGGCTCTGCGAGGAATCGGGGTGGATCGTGACGGAGCAAGGAGCCGTGTTCCGCCTGATCTACAGTAGTCACAGCACGATACCGCCAGGACAGCGCCAAGGAGTTCTCGCGAACATCTTCGACGTCGCGAGATCCAAGAACAAGAAGGCCGGCGTGACGGGCGCGCTGTTGGTCACCGATCACTGGTTCGTCCAGACCCTCGAGGGCGACGAGGCCACCGTGACGGCGCTCTTCGAGCAGATCCGCGGCGACACCCGACACGAGCGCGTCTCCGTCGTCGAGACCGGTTTCGTCGGCGAGAGAACGTTCCCGCGATGGTCGATGGCTCAGGTGTCCAAGAGCGGACACGCCGACATCCCTCTCCACAACGTCGGTGGACGCATCCACTCGGCCGCTAGGGTCAACCAGACCGAAGCCCAACGCGCGCTGCTCACGCGGATGAGGAACGTGATCGGAGCGGATACCGTCTGAGGTCGATGCTCGACCGAGCGGTCGTGCGTGACGTCAGCGGTCGCCTGAGCGGCTGGCCCTTCGGAGGTACCCCCGTCACCGGTCCCGCCCTACCGTTGAGGGTCCTCGTCGTCGTGGACCTGCGGGAGTCGTCGTGGAGCGTCCGCTGCTGAGCCCGGCCCCGAGCTACGACGAGCTCTGGCGCCAGGTCGACTTCGCCACCATGGACATCCCGGAGCGGTTCAACCTGGGGGTGGCGTGCGCCGACCGCCAGGACCCGGGAGCGCGGGCGCTGACCGTGGTCGAGGTGGATCGGAGCTCGCACGACCACACGTTCGGCGAGCTGACCGAGTCGTCGAACCGGCTGGCGAACGCGCTCACCGCGCTGGGCATCGGGCGTGGTGACGTCGTCGGGCTGGTCAGCCCCGCGTCGTTCGAGACCGGCGTGGGCTACGTGGCGATGTTCCGGATGGGCGCGGTCGCGCTGCCCCTGTCGTCGCTGTTCGGGCCGGACGCGCTGCGGTACCGGCTGCGCGACGCCGGCGCGAAGGCCGTGGTGGCGGCCGCGGCCAACGCCGACCGGGTGCGCGAGGCGCTGGACGACGGCGGCGAGCAGGTCCCGCTGCTGGTGATCGGGGGCGAGGGCGCGGAGTCCTACGAGGACGCCCTGGCCGGGGCGTCACCGGAGTACACGCCGGTGGACACGGCGGCCGAGGACCCGGCGTTCCTGATCTACACCTCGGGCACGACCGGCGACCCGAAGGGCGCGCTGCACGCGCACCGGATCGTCTTCGGGCACCTGCCGGCCTTCGAGACGATCTACGAGTTCTTCCCCCGGGCGCACGACGTGCTGTGGTCCCCGGCGGACTGGGCGTGGATCGCCGGCATCATGGACATCCTCGTGCCGGCCTGGTTCCACGGCCTGCCCGTGGTGGTCGACCGCGAGCCGGCGTTCACCGCCGAGCGCGCGGTCTGGCTGATGCGCGAGCACGACGTCACCCTGACGCTGCTGCCCGCCACCGCCCTGCGGGTGATCCGGGCGTCCGGGATCGAGGGCGGCGGGTTCGCGTTCCGCGCGATCTGCTCCGGCGGCGAGGCGCTGGGCGCCGACCTGCTCAAGTGGAGCGAGGAGTTCTTCGGCGCCACCGTCAACGAGGGTTACGGGCAGACCGAGCTCAACGCCTGCATCGGCAACTGCGCGTCCGTGTACCCGGTCCGCCCCGGATCGCTGGGCCGGGCGCTGCCGGGGTTCACCGCCGTGGTGCTCGACGACGACGGGCGGCCGGTGCTCGACACCGTCGGCGAGCTGGCCCTCGACCGGCGCACGCCGTCGACGATGCTCGAGTACTGGCGCAAGCCGGAGGCGACCGCGGAGAAGTACCGGGGCGACTGGCTGCTCACCGGCGACCTGGCCCGCCAGGACGCGGACGGCTACGTCTGGTTCGAGTCCCGCAAGGACGACGTCATCAACTCGGCCGGCTACCGGATCGGGCCCGGCGAGATCGAGCAGAGCCTCGGCGGGCACGAGGCCGTCGCGATGGCCGCGGTGGTCGGCGTCCCGGACGAGCGGCGCGGGCAGGTGCCCAAGGCGTTCGTCGTGCTGCGGCCCGGGGCCACGGCGTCCACGGAGCTGGCGGACGAGCTGCGCGCGCACGTCCGCGCGCGGCTGGCCGCCCACGAGGTGCCGCGGGAGATCGAGTTCCTCGCCGAACTGCCCCGCACCACCACCGGCAAGATCCTGCGCCGGGCGCTGCGGGAGCATTGAGCCCCCGGTCGTGCGGTCGAGCGGGCGCGCCGCTCAGCGGGCGTAGCGCTCGCGGGCCCGCTCCCGTGCCTTGTGCGCCTCGACCTCGCGATCCTTCGGCGGAGCGGTGGTGACCAGCTCGTCGAGGAGCGTGCGGGTGCTCGCCGTGATCTCGGCGACGGCCCGGGCGAAGGCCGCCTCGTTGGCCTTGGACGGCCGCGCGGCACCACTGATCTTGCGCACGTACTGCAGGGCGGCCTCGTGCACCTCGCCGTCGGAGGCCGGGGGCTCGAAGTTGTGCAGGACCCGGATGTTGCGGCACATGCCGCGATCGTGCCTCACCGGCCGGTGGCGGTTCGAGCTCAATCCCGGCGGTCTTCGCGGCGCGCGGTCCGGCGACGATGCCGGCGCATCACGCCGATCCCGAACCACACCAACGCACCGACCAGCGCCGAGACGAGGGTGAGCAGCCACAGCGGCCAGGTGAAGCTCCAGAACAGGAACGACAGCGTGATGCGTTCGGTGTTCTGGACCATGAAGACGACGAGCAGCCCCAGCCCGATGAGGGACGCGACCGCTCCACCGCTGACGCGGAGTCCTCGTCCACCCGCGTCGGCGGTGCCGGGGGAGCTCTGCTGGACCATGGGTTCCTCCTCCGTGCTCCGCGTCTCCGTGCTGCGCGTCTGCGCTGAGCCTGGAGGGCCGGCGGCGCACCGGCATCACCCGACCAGGACGAAGTGGGCGCCGGCCCCTCCGCTATCCGGAGGAACCCGTGCTCGTCCGGTGGGTCGCTGTCCGGTCGGGCCCGGATGGCGTGGCCTGCTCGGCTTCTCGGGCCAGCGCTCGGGCTTCGGCGTTGGAGCCGTAGTCGGCGAGCTCTCTCATCAACTTGCGGCGGATCTTCGGCTGCTGGGACAGGGCGACCGCCACGATGGTCAGCAGGATCCACATGCCGATGCTGCTGAGCACGATGAGGATCGCCGGGAGGACCACACTGCCCAGCCGCTGGGCCAGTTCCTGGGCCGCGAACGCCCGCAGCAGCAGCATGATGTTGACCAGGTAGCCGACCAGGTACGCGACCGTGAAGGCGACGAGGAACGGCTTGAGGGTGCCGGACCTCCTGCGGTTCCTGATCGGCTCGTCGCGGATCGGCACGACCACCGACAGGACGTTGCCCACGCCCAGCCACAGGAGGACCAGGCAGATCATCAGCGCGCAGGCCTTGAAGAACGCTCCCAGGTCTCCGGCCCGCCACGCGAGCAGGCCGCTGAGCAGGAAGCCGATGGGCGTGACCAGGCAGAAGAGGGCGAGGTTCTTGACCACGAGGAGGTGCCAGAGCCGGGCGCCGCTGTCGAGGGCGGCGCGGACCCGCATGGCGTCGAAGCTCATCGCGTTGAGGCAGACGGAGCCGCCGATCACGAACGAGATCGCCAGCAGGCCGAGGTAGGGCAGCCACGGCTGGCCCCGGTCCCACTGGAACACCCGGACGAAGCCGAGGTAGCCCAGGCCCAGCGCCAGCCCGACGACGAGGCTCGTGACGATCGAGCGGGGCTTGCGCCCCAGCATGTAGCGGATCTCGCCGCCGAGGCCCTGGGCCAGTGCCGGCCCGTGGCGGGCGACCGCGTTGCGGCCCTGCAGAGGGACGTGTCCGTCGACCGCGGCCGCCTCCGGCTCGGCTTCGCCGGCGTCGATCCGCGCCAGGCGGGAGTCGAGGACGGCCAGGTGGGCTTCCATCAACGCCAGGCGCGCGACCGTCACCGCGGCCACGGCGTCGGCCTCGGCCTGCGCGGCGTCGTCGTGACCGATGAGCGCGCGCGGGGCGGACGTGCCACCGCCGGCCGGTTCCCGGCCGTCGAGGTCGACCTGGAGGAAGGCCTCCCGGCGTCGGGCCCACCGGCCGGTCGGCGCCGTACCCGGGCTCGCTCGCCGTTCCAGGTCGCGTTGATCGTCGATCGCGTGCCGGACCCCACGCTGCAGGGCTTCGACGTCGGAACGTTCCTTCCACTTCGACGCGAGCGCGGCCCGTTCCGCCGCCCCGGCGCGTTCGACGAGTTCGGTCAGGTCTTCCACGGCGGACATCGCGACTCCTGCTGGCGGCGGGCGGGCCCGTGACGGCCGGCCGACGTCTCGGCCCGCCCTCGGGCTCAGCTGGTCCGAGTGAAGGGGCCTCGACGAACACCCACATCACCCGGGCGGGATGACCCGCTGATGGCTCCGGGTCACGCCGGGCTGGTGTCGCTCAGCCGGGCCCGGCCGCGGCTCACCGCGTCGAGCACCGCCTGCAGCACGAGGCCGAGCACGAGCAGGTCGGCGATCATCTGGATGGTCACCACGACGCGAGCGGGGTCCGAGACGGGCGAGATGTCCCCGAACCCCACCGTCGCGAACACGGTCACGCTGAAGTACACCGCATCGGTCCGCGACAGTTCCTCGCTGAAGGCGGCCGGCTGTGCCTGGGACATGAGCGTGTACGCCGCGGCGAACAGCAGCAGGAACAGGGGGATGACCATCGCCAGGGTCTCGACGGCCCGCAGCGCCGGGTACGGCGACCGCACGATCCCGCGGAGCTGCCAGGCGATCAGCAGGGAGAGCGCCACGAGGCCGACGACCAGGCGGATGATGGTGTTGAGTTCGACGGACACCCGTAGGGGCAGGACGTAGAAGAGGACCACGATCAGGACGGCCACGACGAGCGCCCGCGTCAGGACCAGCACGAGCCGGACTCGCGAGGGTGCCTCCGGGGCGCTCATCGCTGCCCGCTCCGGTGAGCCCCGAGCACCGAGACCGGGCCCCGCGGGACTCCCGGGGTCGGGGGTGGGGAACCGTTCCTCGAACCGGTCGATGCACTCGTGACGGACGGTGGGACAGCGCCACGCGGAGGGTGGGCGGAGCTGGCGCGCTTCTGCGGTGTGGTCATCGCTCGACGATGGGGTAACTCTCCGCGCGGTACATCACCCCCGCGACGTGACCTCCGCGTCGTCGGGGGTGGCCCCGCACGATCACGATTCTGCACGTCGGGAACCGTGTCCGACGGGTCGGTCCCACCCGCGTGCACCAGCGGGCGCGGGCGAGTCAGACCACCCGGCGCTGTCGACCGCCCGGAGCGGCGGCTCGCGCGCCGCCCCAGCGCCAGGCGCTGTCGGCGAGCAGGCCGAGCAGGATCACGCCGGACAGGACGAGGCTGGAGCCGGTGCCCACGCCGCCGAACGGGAGCGAGGGCACTGCCATCCACACGACGCCGGCGACGACCAGCGCCAGCC
>JAQSWW010000178.1 GCA_029266415.1 Actinomycetospora sp.
CGCACCGGCGCGCACCGGGCGGAGAGGATCCGTGCGACGCCCACGCGCTGGTCACCGCGGCCCTGAGCCGGCGCCTCGACGAGGCCGAGGGGCAGGAGGAGAGCGCGGCCCTCGCCGGCGGCCCGGTGTGATCACGGCATCGTCCTGCCGTGACCGGCCGGGGCTCACGCCGCGGGCCGTGACGCGCGAGGATGGCCACCATGAGCGAGCAGTACGGCGCGCCGTCGCCCGCCGACGGGCCCACGACACCGGGGACGGCAGCGGTCCGCCCCGGAGCGCCCACCGCCGGCCCCACCGCCGGGCGCACCCCGCCCTCCGAACCGGTGACCATCCCCGACGGCGCCGCCGCATCGCGCCCGCGGGCTCGGGTGTCACCGGGACGCACCAAGATCGGCGGCGCGTGGATCGGGCTGATCCTCGGCGCCGTCGTGCTGGTGTTCCTGCTCGTGTTCATCCTGCAGAACCTCGAGCCCGCCCGCGTGCAGTTCCTCGGGATGGAGGGGACCCTGCCGCTGGGCATCTGGCTGCTGTTCGCCGCGGTCGCCGGAGTGCTGCTGCTCGCGATCCCGGGCCTCGGGCGCATGGTGCAGTGGCGTCGCGCCGGCCGGTCGGGACGGGGGCGCTCGTGAGCCCCACCCTGCGCCTCGCCGGCGCCCCGCTGCCGCTGGTGGGGCGCGCCCGGGCGTACGTCTGCGGCATCACGCCCTACGACACCACCCACCTCGGTCACGCGGCGACGTTCGTGTGGGCCGACGTCGCCTCGCGGGTGCTGCGCCGCGTCGGGGTCGAGGTCGTCAGCTGCCGCAACGTCACCGACGTCGACGACGTCCTCGACGCGGCCGCCGAGCGGGCCGGGGCGCGGTTCGACAGCTTCGCCGCGGTCGGCCAGTTCCGCTTCGACCAGGACATGGCCGCGCTCGGTGTTCGCCCGCCCACCCACGAGCCGCGCGCCCACAACCACGTCGGCGGCGTCGTCGCCCTCGCCGCCGCGCTGGTCGAGCGCGGCGCGGCCTACGAGCGCGACGGCGCAGTGCTGTTCCGCGCCGGGCAGGTCGCGGCCCCGCCGGTGCCCGCCGACCCGGACGAGACCTCGCGCGAGGAGCCGTGGCCCGACGCCGACGACCCCGACGACGCGCTGGTCTGGCGGCCGGCGACGCCGGGGGAGGCGGCCTGGCCGAGCCCGTGGGGTGACGGGCGCCCCGGCTGGCACGCGGAGTGCGCCGCGATGGCGCTCACCGTCCTCGGCCCGGCCGTGGACCTGCACATCGGCGGCGCCGACCTGCGACACCCGCACCACACCCACCAGGCCGCCATGGCCGAGGCCGTCACGCAGGTGCGGCCGTTCGCGCGCGCCCGGTTGCACGTCGGGACGGTGCGCATCGACGGGCGGAAGATGGCCAAGTCGGAGGGCAACCTGCTGCTGGTCGGCGAGCTGCTCGAGAACCACCCGGCCGCCGCCGTGCGACTGCTGCTGCTCGACCGGCCCTGGGCCCGGGCCTGGGACGTCGTGCCCGGCGCGCTGGACCAGGCCGCCGCCCGCCTCGAGCGCCTCTACGCGGCGGCCGCCCGCCACGGGGGCGCCGAGGCGGCCGCGGACGCGGTGCGGGAACGCCTGCTCGACGACCTCGACGTCCCCGGTGCCCTCGCGGTCGCCGAGGAGGACGGCGGCCTCGCCGCGCGCACGGCGCTCGCGGTGCTCGGGCTGTCCTGATCCCGGAACGCCTGGGGCTCGTGGTGCGTGTGGTGCGACGAAGACCTCCCGCGTGTCGAGGCGCGGCACGCCGGATCTCGCCCGACGCCCACCTACCGTGGGCCGCGCGCCGCGGGAGGTCGGGTGACGCCTCGGCGGCGGAGGGGAGGTGGCCTCGTGGTGGCTGGCACCCGGTGGTGGCGACGCGAGGACGACGACGCCGGCACCGACGTCTGGGGTGGGCCGGACGAGGTGACGGTCGCGCCCGTACCGCGCCGTGCGCCCGAGGACGCGCCGCCCGGCGGTCAGGATCGCGAGCGCGCCGAGCGGGAGCGTGCCGAGCGTGCGGAGCGGGAGCAGGCCGAGCAGGCCGAGCAGGCCGAGCAGGCCGAGCAGGCCGAGCGTGACCGTGTCCAGCAGGAGCGCACTGAGCAGTCCGAGCGCGAGCGCGTCGACCGGCTGCAGCGGGAGCGCGAGGAGCAGCAGCGCGCGGACCGCGAGCGCCGGGAGCGCCAGCGCGCGGAGCAGGAGCGTCGGGTCGCCGCCCGCCAGGAGCAGGCCCGCCGCGAGCGCGAGGAGCGCGAGCGCCGGGAGCAGGCGGCGGCCGCGTCCGACGACACGACGACGATCCCGCTCGGCGACGCGCCCATGGCTGACGACCAGGACCGGGTGAGCACGCTGCCCGGCGCCGAGACGGTCCCGCCCGCCCTGGCGCGGGACGTCGCGGCGCGCGAGGCCGCCGCCCGCGAGGCCGCGGCCGCCGACCGCAGGCGCCGGCGCCGCCGGGTGCTGTCCGTGTTCCTCGTGGCCCTCCTGGCGGTGGCCGCGGTGTGGATCCTGCCGCGGCTCGTGGCCCTGGCGTTGTCGCTGCTCAGCGCACTGGGCGGCGTGGCGGCCGCCGACCCGGCGTCGGCGTCGACCCCGGTGCTCGCGGCCGGCGCCCCGGCCCCCGTCGCGCCGCGCCCTGAGCTGCCGCGCGGGGGGACGACGATCGCCCCCGGCCAGCGGGTCGTCGCGCTGCGCGTCGACCCCGCCGCGACGCCCGAGGAGACCGCCGACCGCCTCGACGCCACCGCCACCCCGTTCACCACCACCGACCGCGGGGTGCTGCCGGCCCTCGAGCTGCCGGTGCGCGACGCCACCGCCGACGCGGCCACCGCCTGGCAGCGGCTCGCCGTGACGCGCGCCCACCGCCAGGTGCTGCTGCTCGCCGTGACCACCGGTCCCACCGGCGTCGGCGAGGCGATCGCCCCGTGGGAGCGGCTGCTGCGCGAGCCCGACGTGGGCCTCGCCCTCGACGCCCCCGGACCCCTGCCGGCCGAGGAGATCGCCGCGACGAGCGAGCGTCTCGCCGCGATCGTCCGTGACCGCGGCCTTCCCCAGAAGCTCCTCGTCGTCCCCGCGACCGCCGCGGGGCCGGCGGTGCCCGCCGAGGTCGCCCTCGTCGCCGTTCCGGGCGACGCGGTCAGCGCGGCGAGGTCCTGGCCGCCGCGCCGTCCCCGGACGTCGTGATCCTGCGCTGAGCACGGTCGAACGCAGCGAACGCGCACGTCGCGCGCGGACAGCGAGCCGCCCGTTCGCTGCCCACTCGAGCCGGGCGTCGAGCTCGCGGCACGGTAGGGGGTCCGGACGTGGACGCAACCGGCTTCCGCCGCGTCGTTACGCTCGGTCCATGGCACGAGGCGTCACGCGCATGTCGGGGTTGTTCCTGCGCACCCTGCGCGAGGACCCGGCCGACGCCGAGGTGGTCAGCCACAAGCTGCTCGCGCGCGCCGGCTACGTCCGCCGCGTGGCGCCCGGCATCTACTCGTGGCTGCCGCTGGGCGTGAAGGTCCTCGCGCGGATCGAGACGATCATCCGCGAGGAGATGGACGCGATCGGCGGCCAGGAGGTCCACTTCCCCGCGCTGCTGCCGAGGGAGCCCTACGAGGCCACCGGCCGCTGGACCGAGTACGGCGCCGCGCTGTTCCGGCTCCAGGACCGCAAGAAGGCCGACTACCTGCTCGGGCCCACCCACGAGGAGATGTTCACCCTCATGGTCAAGGGGGAGACGGGCTCCTACCGCGACTTCCCGGTGACGCTCTACCAGATCCAGACCAAGTACCGCGACGAGGAGCGCCCGCGCGCGGGCATTCTGCGCGGGCGCGAGTTCACGATGAAGGACTCGTACTCGTTCGACCTGTCCGACGAGGGCCTGCAGGCGTCCTACGACGCGCACCGCGAGGCCTACCTGCGCATCTTCGCGCGCCTGGGGCTCGACGTGCAGATCGTCTCCGCGATGTCGGGCGCCATGGGCGGCTCGGCGTCCGAGGAGTTCCTCGCCCCCTGCGAGGCCGGCGAGGACACCTACGTCCGCTGCCCCGCGACGGGCTACGCCGCCAACGTCGAGGCCGTGACGACGCCTGCGCCGCCCGAACAGTCGGTCGACGACAAGCCCGAGGCGGTCGTGTACGACACCCCGGACACGCCGACCATCGACACGCTGGTCGCCCACCTCGACGGGCTCGGCCTGGGCCGCGAGTTCACCGCCGCGGACACGCTGAAGAACGTCATGGTCAAGACGCGCCTGCCCGGGACCTCGGAGTGGACGCTGCTCGGCGTCGGTGTGCCCGGCGACCGCGAGGTGGACATGAAGCGCCTCGAGGCCGCGGTGTCGCCCGCCGAGGTCGCGCTGCTCTCCGACGACGACTTCGCCGCGAACCCCTACCTGGCCAAGGGCTACATCGGGCCGGTCGGGCTGGCCAAGAACGGCGTGCGCTACCTCGTCGACCCCCGCATCGTCACCGGCACCGCCTGGGTGACCGGCGCCGACGAGCACGGCCGCCACGTCGTCGACCTCGTCGCCGGCCGCGACTTCACCCCCGACGGCACCATCGAGGCCGCGGAGGTGCGTGAGGGGGACCCCTCGCCCGACGGCGGCGGCCCGCTGGTCGCCGCGCGCGGCATCGAGATGGGCCACATCTTCCAGCTCGGCCGCAAGTACGCCGAGGCACTGGGGCTCACCGCGCTCGGCGCGGACGGCAAGCCGACCACGATCACCATGGGGTCCTACGGCGTCGGCGTCACCCGCGCCGTCGCGGCGATCACCGAGCAGCACGCCGACGACAAGGGCCTGGTCTGGCCCGCCGAGGTCGCGCCGTACGCCGTGCACATCGTCATCGCCGGCAAGGACCCCGCCCAGGCCGAGGCGGCCACCGCGATCGCCGACGGTCTCGCCGCCCGGGGCCTCGAGGTGCTGCTCGACGACCGCAAGGCCTCGCCCGGGGTGAAGTTCGCCGACGCCGAGCTCCTCGGGATGCCGACCACGCTCACGGTGGGGCGGGGTCTGGCCACCGGCGTCGTCGAGGTCACCGACCGGGCCTCGGGCGTGCGCCGCGAGGTGCCGGTCGACGACGTCGTCGGGGAGCTGTCGCGCGGCTGAGGCTCACTCAGCAGCGCGGCACCCCGGGCGGGACGAGGGGCCGGAAGACGGAAGAGGGCGACGCGCTCGGCCGTCGTCGGCCCCGGCGGGAGTGGCCCGAGGGTGCGTGGCGTGGCGCCCTCGTCGAGGACGGTGGCGACGGCACCGGGGTGGGCGCGCAGGGAGCCGCTCCGCGTCGAAGCGCAGGACCCGGGCCCCGGCCGGCAGCTCCGTGCGGTGGACACCCAGGGTCACGACGACGCTCACGCGGCTCCCGCCGACTCCCGAACAAGCGACTACTGGCTGGTATCGCCCGCTCAGCGAGCGATACCAGCCAGCAACCAGCAACTAACGGTCCGCGGTGCGCCGCTCCAGCGCGACGGACACGCCGAGCACGCCGAGGCCGACCAGCGGCAGCGCGGCGCCGACCGCGGCCGGGGCGTCGTAGCCCAGACCGGCCGCGAGCACGACGCCACCCAATGCCGCGCCCACCGCGTTGGCCACGTTGAACGCGGAGTGGAAGCTCGCCGCGGCCAGCGACGGGCCCTCGGCCGCGAAGTCGATGAGCCGGCCCATCAGCGCCGGCCCGGCCGACAGCCCGACGAACCCGAGCGCGAAGAGCCCGACCGACGCCGTGACCGCGTCGTGGGCGGCGAAGACGAACGCCACGAGCACGCCCGCGTAGGCGACCAGCGCGAGCGCGATCGTCAGGCGTGGCGCGCGCTCGGCGAAGCGACCGCCCGCCACGTTGCCGATCGTCATGCCGACACCGAGGGCGCCGAGCATCAGCGGGACGGTCGTGGGCGAGACGCCGGCCTGGTTGGTCAGGATCGGGTTGATGTAGCTGTACACCGCGAACAGGCCGCCGAAGCCGGCGGCGATGACGCCGAGGGTCAGCCACACCTGCGGGCGGTAGAGAGCGGTGAGCTCGCCGCGGATGCTGCCGCCGCCGGCCTCGCGCGCGTTCGGCACGAGGGTGACGACGGCGAGCACCGTGATCAGCGCGACGACCGTGACGGCCCCGTACGCGCTGCGCCAGCCGAACGTCTCGCCCAGCCACGTCGCGGCGGGCACGCCGATGATGTTCGCGATGGTGAGCCCGAGCATGACGGTCGCGAGGGCCCGGGCCCGCTTCGCCGGGGGCACGAGCGCGGATCCGAGGACGGCGGCGGCGCCGAAGTAGGCCCCGTGCGGCAGGCCGGAGAGGAAGCGCAGGCCCACGAACGGCAGGAACGACGGCGCCACCGCCGAGAGGGCGTTGAACACGACGAGGGCGACCGCCAGCACGACCACCATCTGCTTGCGCGGCCAGCGGGCCCCGATGAGCGTGATCAGCGGGGCGCCGACGACCACGCCGAGCGCATAGGCGCTGATGGCGATGCCGGCGGTGGGCACCGAGACGCCGAGGTCGGCGGCGAAGCCGGGCAGTACGCCCATGCTCGCGAACTCGGTGGTGCCGATGGCGAGCCCGCCGAGCGCGAGCGCGGCGAGGCTGACGCCGGCGGGGACGCGGGACGGACGACTCCGGCGCTCCTCCGGCGGGACCGTTGCGGGCGACCCGGTCGCGGTCGACGGGGTCACGCGGACACCTCCTGGGCCATCAGGCCCACGACGTCGTGCAGGGAGCCGACGGCGACGTCGGCGTCGACGCCGCGCAGGCCGGCGACGGTGGCGCCCGCGGCCCGGCCGGCGGCGACGCCCACGGCCGAGTCCTCGACGACGAGGCAGTCGACCGCGCGGACGCCCAGGAGGTCGGCGGCGGTGAGGTAGCCCTCGGGGTCCGGCTTGCCCGCCCCGACCATGTCGCGGGGCACGAGCACCGGGAACTCCAGGCCCGCGGCCTCCAGGCGTGCGCGGGCGAGGCGGGTGTCGGCGCTGGTGACGACCGCCCAGGGGGTGAACGTGGCCTCGAGGTGCTCGACGAGCTCGCGCGCGCCGGGCGCGGCCATGACGTCGGCGAGGTCGGCGTACTCGTGCTCGAGGTGGTCGCGGGTGGCCTCGGCGACCGTGGCCTCGTCGAGGTCGGGGCGGACACGGCGGACCGTGGCCTCGGCGGGGCGCCCGGTCATGACGGCGAGCACCGCGGCGGGGTCGGCGCCCCAGCGGCCCGCCCAGGAGCGCCAGGAGCGCTCGACGGCGGCGTCGGAGTCGACCAGGGTGCCGTCCATGTCCAGCAGCACGCCGGTGAAGGCTCCGGCCACCGGACGGTCGAGCACCGCGGGGTGCAGCGTCACGGTAGGTCCTCTCCTGCGTCTCGACAATATCCTCGGTCTCCGAGCATAATCAGCGACATGACCGCGTCAACGGGGACGGGACGTGAGCCCGGTCGCGCCCGCGTCGACCGCTGGCGCACCAAGGCCGAGGTGCTGGGCGAGGTCCGCCGCGCGCCCGGACTGACGCGGGTCGAGCTCGCGCGCCGTCTCGGGCTGTCCAGCGCGTCGGTGACCGAGACGGTCACGCGCCTGCGCGACGCCGGCTGGATCACCGAGAGCCGCGCTCCGGTCCAGGGGCGCGGGCGTCCCACCACCTGCCTGGGCCCCTGCCCCGACGGTCCGCGGGTGATCGCCGTCGACGTGCGCCACGAGGACTGGCGGGTGGGGCTCGCCGGCCTGTGCGGCGACGTCACCGGGGTCGTCGGCGCCCGCCACGACCGCGAGCCGGAGCAGGTCGCCGGCGCCCTGCGCGAGGCGGTGGCGCGCGTCGCCGGGGGGCACCGCGTCGTGGCCGTCGGGCTCGCCGCGCCCGCGCCGGTGTCGATCGAGGGTCGGGTCAGCGCCGGCGAGTCCGCCTGGGACGCCGTCGACCTCGCGTCGGTCGCCGCGGCGCTGGGCCCGGTGCCGCTGCGCGTGGGCAACGACGCCACGCTCGCCGGCGTCGCCGAGGCCCGCACCGGGGCGGCGGCCGGGGCCGGCACCGCCGTCGCCCTCACCGTCGAGGTCGGGCTCGGCGGGGCCCTGCTGCTCGACGGGCACCCGCACCTCGGCGCGCGCGGGGCGGCGGGGGAGTACGGGCACCTGCCCTTCGGCGACCCTGCACGGCGCTGCGCCTGCGGCGCGACGGGCTGCTGGGGTCCCGAGGTCGACGGTCGCGCGCTGGCCCGCCACCTCGGCGACGACCCGCCCGCCGACCCCCGCTCCTACGGCGACGCCGTCCTCGCCCGCGCCGCCGCCGGGGAGGAGCGCGCCGTCAAGGCCGTCGCCGCCGTGGCCGCGAGCCTGGCGCGGGGCATCGCCGGCGTCGTGCACGTCCACGACCCCGACGTCGTCGTGCTCGGCGGGCTGGCTCGCGGGCTGCGCGCGGCGCCGGGGTTCGACGACGCCTACACCGCCGCGCTCATGGCCTTCCGCCGCGACCGGCCGGTGCCGGTGCTCGACGCGGTGCACGGCGACGACGGCGCCCTGCTCGGCGCCGCTGCTCTGGCCCTGGACCACGCGACGAGCCCCGAGGGCCTCGCGGAGATCTGCGGCGACTGAGTCCGACCGCGGTGATCGGAGTACCGATACGGACGTCCGGTGTCAGCGACGGCACGTCGCTGACACGCGCCTCACCCGGCCAGCAGGCTCAGGCGGACCTTCCGGGTCGGGTTGTCGGTGTTGGTGTCGACGAGGCACACCGACTGCCACGTCCCCAGCGCCAGGCGCCCGCCCAGCACCGGCACCGACATCGACGGGGCGACGAGCGCGGGCAGCACGTGGTCGCGCCCGTGCCCGGGGGAGCCGTGGCGGTGCGACCAGCGGTCGTCGGCGGGCAGCAGCTCGCGCAGCTGGGTGAGCAGGTCGCCGTCGCTGCCGGCGCCGGTCTCGATGATCGCCACCCCGGCCGTGGCGTGCGGCACGAACACGTGCAGCAGCCCGTCGGGCGAGCCGGCCCCCTCGACGAAGCGGGTGCACTCCCCGGTGATGTCACGGACCGTCTCGCGGTCACCGGTGCGGACCTGGATCTCCTCGCTGTACACGCGGACCGAGGGTAGGCGGGGAGCGCGCGCGGCGAGGGTCCAGAATGCGCGCCGTGCAGCCCGAACCCGGACAGGGACACCTCTCCGTCGCGGTCGTGACCGGTGCGGGGCGCGGGATCGGCGCCGGCCTCGCCGCGGCGCTCTCGGCCCGCGGCCACCACGTCGTCGTCACCGACGTCGACGCGGACGCCGCGCAGGCGACCGCCGACACCCTCGACGGCCCCGCCACCGCGATGCCGCTCGACGTGCGCGACCCGTCGGCCCACCGGGCGGTGGCCCTGGCCGCGGCGGCGCTCGGCGACGTCGGGGTGTGGGTGAACAACGCCGGCGTGCTGTCCACGGCGCCGGCCTGGGAGGCGCGCGACGACGAGGTCACCACGACCTTCGAGGTCAACACCCTCGGCGTGGTGCACGGCAGCCGGGCGGCGGTGGACGTGATGCGCCGCGGCGACGTGCTCAACGTCGTCTCGCTCTCGGGGCTCGGCCCGACGCCGGGCTTCGCGCTCTACGGCGCGAGCAAGGCCGCCGCGCTGAGCTACTCCCAGGCCCTCGACATCGAGCTGGCCTCCGCGCGCCGCCCGATCCGGGTGCGGGCGCTGTGCCCCGACGTCGTCGACACCGAACTCGTCAGCAGCGTCGCCCACCGGCCCAGCGCCGCCCTCCTGTTCACCGGCAGCCGGCTGCTGTCGATCGACGAGGTGGTGGACGCGGGGATGGACATGATCGGGTCACGGCGCGCGATGCGGACCGTGCCCGCCTGGCGGGCAGCGCTGCAGCGCACCTCGGCGGCACTGCCCGGCCTGGCCCGGGTAGCGGTGCCGATCGTGGCCCGCGTGGGCGAGCGACGCCGCCTGTCGCGGTAGGGAGGCCGTCGAGCGGGGGTTCGTGATCGGAACGTGACCCGCTCGGCTACGTTGAGCGCTGCCCTTGTCCCCCGAACGTGGAGGATCGGATGCTGGTCCTGGCCCCCGATCCCCGTCTCGGTATCGCTCCGGAGCGGGTCGTGCGGCTGCGCGCGCTCCTGGACGCCGCGGCGGCCGAGGCGCCCGTGCCCGGTGTCGTCGTGGCGCTGCCCGGCGGCGCGGACGGGGTGCTCGACGCCGTGGTGGTGCGTCCCGACGGGGTGCTCGGTCTCGCCCCGCTGTCCGCGGGCGAGCGCGAGGCCGCCCGCGAGTCGGTCGCCGCGGGCGGCGGGCGGTTGGACACCCCGCCCACCGGCACCGGCCGGGCCACCGCGGGGCCGACCGCCGTGGCGGTCGCCGAGGAGCTCGACCGCCTGCTCCTGCTGCCCGAGCCGTCCTGCGTGGCGCCGCGCCGGGTCCTCGGGACCCACGACGACGGTGGCGCCGGAGACCCGCCGGCCGACACCCGCGCCGCGCTCGTCGCGCCGGTCGGCTCGTTCCGGGTGATCGACGTCGAGGACGTGCGCCGGCTCCTCGTCGCCTTCCGCCTCGCCGAGCACGTGCCCGGCGAGGCCCGGCTGGCCGAGGCCGGCTTCCTCGACCCCGAGACGCCCGCCGTGCACGCGGGCGCCGCGCCGGAGACCACCCCGGTGCCGGTCCCGGACGACGGCCCCGCCGGGACCTCGGCGCCCCGCCACGGATCGCTGCCGCGCACCGGCCGCCTCCCGGCCTCCGGGATCTCCGCCCCCGAGTCGTCCGGGCCGCCGGAGGGCCGGGCCATCGGGCTGCTCGCGGGTCCCGGCCGCGCCGGGCGCGCCGCCCGGGTGGCCCGCAGCCGCTACGGGGGCTCGCTGCCCGACTGGGTGTGGGGCTGGCGCGGCCTGACCCTCGCGGCCGTCGCCGCGTTCCTCGTGGCCCTCACCCTGGCGTTCCTCGTGGGCCGCGCGGCCACCGGCGGCGACGAGCCGGAGCCCGACCCGAGCGCGACGCGCACGGTCGACGGCGTCACCTTCACCCGCCAGGTCGTCACCTCCGACGTGTCCTGCGAGGGCCACGCCTACGGGCAGGCGGCGGCGTTCCTGCGCGAGCGCGGCTGCCTGCACCTCGACCGCTCGCTGTGGTCCGGGACCGCGGAGGGGCAGGAGATCGTCGTGGCCATCGCGACCGTGCAGATGCCCGACACGACCACGGCCACGGCGTTCCGCTCGCTGGTCGACAGCAACGGCACCGGCAACATCTCCGACCTGCTGCGCGAGCAGCGTGGCTACCCCGGTGCCCCCGAGTCGCTCTCGGGGCAGGGCTACGCGTCGGCCCAGCTCGGCGACCGCGTGATGGTGGCCGAGGCCGACGGCATCGACGAGGAGTTCACCGACGGCGACGCGCTGGACCGCTTCTCGCGCGCGGCGCTCGCGCTGCGCTGACGCCCCGGCTCAGGCGCCGGAGCCGTCACCGGGGAACACGGGCACGAGCGGCGTCCGGCCGGCGAGGCGACGCCACGTCACCCCGGTGGTCGCGGCGACCGTGACCGCGTCGAGCGCGAGGCGGCGCAGCTCGCCGTCCTCGGCCGCGCCCGTGCGCTCGGCGACGGCGCGCCACGCGGCGGCGACGTCGTCCTCGGC
>JAQSWW010000179.1 GCA_029266415.1 Actinomycetospora sp.
CCGGAGGCGTGTGAGGGCGGCACGAAGCGCAGCGGAGCTGCCGCGCCGGAGGCGTGTGAGGGCGGCACGAAGCGCAGCGGAGCTGCCGCGCCGGAGGCGCATCACCGCGTGGGTCACGTGTGATCCCGGCGGCGGGGGCGGGTGATCGGGCCGACGGTCGCCCACGATGGGCGCCATGGCCCCCGACGCACCGGTCCTGTCCGCCGGACCGTCCCTCGCCCGGGACGGTGACGGTCTCACCGATCCGGCGGCGTTCCCGGTCTCGCGCCCGCTGACCCCGCGCTACGCCGACCTCGGCGGCGACGGGCGGGTGACGACGGTGGCGCTGGGCCGGTGGTTCGAGGAGGCGCGCGTCGCCGCGGAGCTGCCGCGCTTCCGCCGCCGCGTCGAGGACGGCGGGTACGCACCGTTCCGCATCCTGCTCGCCGCCCAGCGCATCCGACGGCTCTCCCCGATGTCGCTCGGCACCGAGTACCGCGTGGGCACCGGTGTGCGGCGGGTCGGCGGCTCGTCGTTCTCCTACGGCCACGGGGTGTTCGCGGGCGACCGCTGTGTCGCCGTCGCCGACTCGGTGACGGTGCTGGCCACCGGGACGGGCCCGAGCGGGCTGCCCGACGAGCTGCGCGCGGACCTCGCGGCGATGGCGATCGACGAGCCCGGCGGCGCCGCACCGCGTCCGGAGCCGTCGCGCACCGAGCGCGACCGCTACCCGGTGACCCACCGGATCACGACACGCATCGGCGACGTCGACACCAACCGGCACGTCAACAACGTCGCCGCCCTGTCCTGGTACGCCGACGCGGTGGCCGCCTGGCAGTCGGCGCGCCTCGGCGACCCCGACGGCGGCCCGCCCGAGGAGCTCGCCCCGACCGCGTGGGAGGTGCAGTACGTCGCCGAGATCGCACACCCGCGCACCTACGACGTCGCGCTCGCCGTCGACGCCGGGCCCGACGGGCTGCTCTACCGGGCCGGGCTGTTCGCGGGGGAGCGGTGCGTGGGGCTCGCCGACGGCTTCGGGGCGGCGGGCTGGTTCGGGCTCGAACCGCGCGAGGGTCTGCGGTGAGTGCGACGATCACGCCGTGACCGACGTCGACCGGGCCGCGACGACCTCGCCGACCGCGACCCCGGCCACCCTCGCCGTCCCGCGCCCCGTCGCGATCGGCGCACGGGCCGGCACCACCGCGGTGGCGCTCGCCCTCGTGGTCATCGGCGCCCTGCACCTCGTCGGGCCGTCCTCGCGGATCGACCCGGTGCGCCGCACGATCAGCGAGTACGCGCTGGTCGGCGGCGGGTGGCTCTTCGACGTGGCGGTCGTCGGGCTCGCGCTGGGGTCGGCCGGCGTGCTCGCCGCGCTCGTCGCGGCCCGGCTGACCCCGCTGCGCTCGCTGCCCGCGGCGCTGCTCGGCGCCTGGTGCGGGGGCCTGCTGCTGGTCGTCGCGTTCGAGAAGACCAACTGGTCGATCGGCCCGAGCTTCGCGGGGTACGTGCACCGCTACGCGAGCCTCGTCGCGTTCCTCGCGCTGCCGCTCGGAGCCCTGCTGCTCGCCCGCCGGCACCGCGCCGACCCGGCCGCCCGGCCCTTCCGCACCGGTGTGCGCTGGGGCTCGTGGCTGGCGCTGGTGTCGTTCCTGCCCATCGTGGGGGCCATCGCCGCGCGTACCGTCACCGGCGTCCCGTGGTGGCGGGCGGTGCCGCTGGGGCTGCTCGAACGCGGGCTGGCGCTGGCCGAGGTGCTGGTGGTCGCGCTGCTCGGGGCGTGGGCGCTGGCCCACGCGCGCCGGTCGGTCGCCGCGACGCCGGAGGCCTGAGTGGCCGAGCGCGAGGCCGGCTCGCGGGTCGCCGCCGTCGTGCTGGCCGTGGCGGTGCTCGTCGTGCTGGTCGTCGTGGCCCTCGACGACCCCGCGGTGCCGAGCTCGGCCCCGACGCCCGCCGGCGCCACGGCCACGAGCGGGACGAGCACGAGCCCGACCACCGACCCGGTCCTCCCGCGCCGCCCCGACGGCTTCGGCGAGGTCCGGCCCACCCCGCCCGAGCTGGTCGACCGCCGCCGCACCGCCCCCGACGTGCTGCCCCCGCCGGCGTCGGGGGAGTACGAGGGCTCGATCGCCCCGATCTCCGCCGAGCTGCTGCCCCGCACCACGTGGCGCCCGGGCTGCCCGGTGCCGCCGGAGCGGCTGCGCTACCTGCGGATGTCGTTCTGGGGCTTCGACGACCGGCCCCACACCGGCGAGATGATCGTGCGCGAGGACGTCGCCGAGCCGGTGGTCGGCGTGTTCCGGACGCTCTTCGCCGCGCGCTTCCCGATCGAGGCGATGCGCCTGGCGAGGCCCGAGGACCTCACGGCCCTGCCCACCGGGCGCGGCAACGGCACCGCCGCCTTCGCCTGCCGCGCCGCCACCGGCCAGACCCGGTTCTCCGCGCACGCCTCCGGGCTGGCGATCGACGTCAACCCGTTCCAGAACCCGCTCGAGCGCCGCGACGGCCTCGTCGTGCCGGAGCTGGCGTCGGCGTACACCGACCGCTCCTGGCGGCGACCCGGCATGATCGTCGAGGGCGACGTCGTCACCGAGGCGTTCGCCGCCATCGGCTGGACCTGGGGCGCGACGTTCAGCGCCCCGAAGGACACGATGCACTTCTCGGCGACGGGCACCTGACCACCCTCCTCGAGGTCCCCGCGGACCGCGAGGAGCTCGGCGAGCGTCGCCACCTCGCCCGGGTCAGGACGGCACGGCGGCGCGGTAGGAGACGAGCGTCCCGAACACCCAGCGCCGGCGCCCGACCACGACCGGGTCCACCAGCCCCGCGTCGCGCAGGAGGGCCAGGAGGTCGTCGGCGGCGGCGAGGTGGGCACGCGGCTCCTGCCCGTGGCCGTGCCCGTGGCCGTGTCCCTGACCGAGCCCGCCGCGGAGGCGCAGCACGGCGCCCACGCCCCGGGCGAGCAAACCGTGGGGCCCGCCGCTCTCCATGTCCACCAGGTGCAGCGAGCCCCCCGGCGCCAGGACGCGGCGCACCTCGCGGAGCGCGCCCCGCTGCTCGTCCGGGGGCAGGTGGTGGAGCATGAACGCCGAGAGCACCCGGTCCACGGCGCCGTCGGGTAGAGGCAAGGCGTCGGCGTAGCCCTGCTCGAGGTGCACGGTGTCCGGGAGCTTGCCCCGTGCGCGCTCCAGCGCCGCGGCGTCGGGGTCGAGGCCGGTCAGCGCCACGTCGGGACGGGCGCGCGCCATCCGCACGAGGACGTTCCCCGTGCCGCACCCGATCTCCAGCACGCGCCCGCCGGGCGGCGGGTCGGCCTGCGCGACGAGGCGGGCGTGGGCGGGCCCGGCCCCGATCAGCCGGCTGAACACGTCGTAGAACGGCAGCAGCGCGTCGCGGCTCATCGCGGGCAGGAAGGGTCGCGCCGGTGCGTCGCCGTCGGGCTGGCTCATGGGGGGCTCCTCGTGGGACGGGGTTCGGTGCCGGGGTCCACGGTCGGCGCTGGTGGGAGAGTGGACAAGGGACGACACTCGCCCCTGATGGAACGTTCTTCGGGTGATGGCCACGTCCCGCTCGTCGGCTACGACCGCTCGCCCGACGGGCTCGACGTCACCGTGGCGCACCGGATCGCCCCGGCGTCCTTCGTCCGGGCCGTCGGCGCCCACGCGCACGACTTCCTCGTGCTGCTCCTCGTCGAGGCCGGGCGCGGCGTGGTGCGGGTGGACGACCGCGACGTCCCGCTGACCGCCGGCGACGTCGTCGTCGTGGCGCCGGGGACGGTCGTCGACCCGCAGGCCGAGGACGTCGGTGACGTCGACCTGTGGACCGTGTTCTTCCCCGTCGACGTCGTCGACCCCGGCTCGACGTCGTCGCTGGTGTCGTGGCGCTCGCACCCGCTGCTCGCGCCGCTCGTCGGCCGCGGCCGTGCGGGCGGGCAGCGCTTCGCGGTGCCGGCGGGGGAACGGGGCTTGTGGCTGGAGCACGTCCGGGCGTTGGAGGCCGAGCTGCGCGAGCGCCGGGAGGGCGCCGCCGCGGCCGTCCGCGCCCACCTGACGCTGCTGCTCGTCGGGCTCACCCGCCTCGACGCCGTGGTCACCGAGGAGCTGCGCGACCGGGACGAGCCCCTGCTCGCGGCCGTGTTCGACGTGGTCGAGCAGCGCTACCGGGAGCCCCTGTCGCTGCGCGACGTCGCCGCCGCGGTGGGGCTGACCCCGGGCCACGTGACGACGGTGGTGGGCCGGCGGACCGGCCGCACCGTCCAGCAGTGGATCGCCGAGCGGCGCCTGCGCGAGGCCCGCCGGCTCCTGCACGACACCGACCTGACCGTGGCGGCCGTCGCCGCCCGCGTCGGGTTCCGCGACACGGGCTACTTCGTCCGGCGTTTCCGCACCGAGCATGGCCTGCCGCCCGGGCGGTGGCGACAGGCCGTGCTCTGAGGGCAGGTCAGGCCGCGGCGGGCACCGGCTCGGCGACCGCGGCCCCGTGCGGGGCACGTGGCGCAGCGTGGTGATGGCGAGGGCGGCCACCCCCACGAGCAGCAGCGCCGCCACGCCCGCGACCACTCCGACGGCCCCGGAGAACGCTTCCCGCGCCGGGACGAGCACGCCCGGGTCCCCCAGGGTGTGGGCGCCGGCGAGGCTGTCGCGGGCCGCGGGCGGGACGTCGGCGGGCACGAGCGCCCGGTACACGGCGACGGCGAGGCTGCCGACTCCGGCGAGGCCCGCGGCCATGCCCAGCTCCTGGCCGGTCTCCGAGAGCGACGACGCCGACCCGGCCTGCGCGGGCGGCGCCGCGCCGATCACGAGGCCGACCCCGAGGCCGCCGGGCAGGCCCATCCCGAGCAGCGCGACGGTGAACGCGGCGACGAGCGCGATCGGCGCGCCGCCCTCGACGAGGGCGACGGCGGCGAGCCCCGCGGCCGCGAGGAGCATGCCACCCGCGATCACCGCGGCGGGGCGCACGCGCGCCGCCAGGGCGGGGCCCGCCATGACCCCGCCCAGCATCGCGACGGTGCCCGGCAGCGTCGCCAGCCCGGCCGCGAGCGGGGACAGGCCCACGACGAGCTGCAGGTACTGGGTGACGACGAGGAACACCCCGCCCATGACGACCCCGCCGAGCAGCATCACCAGCAGCGCGCCGCGCAGGGCCGGGCGGGCGAAGAGCGCGAGGTCGAGCAGCGGGGTGGTCAGGCGGCGCTGGCGGACGACGAACGCGACCCCGGCGAGGGCGCCGAGGACGAGCGCGGCGATCGTGAGCACGCCGACGTCGCCGCGGGCCAGCTCCTTGACCCCGTACACCGCCGGCAGCAGGGCGAGCAGCGACAGCCCGACCGACAACGGGTCGAGGCGCCCGCTCCCGGTGCCGCGCCCCGCGGGCAGCAGCCGCGGGCCGGCGAGCAGCAGCAGGGCCATCACCGCGACGCCGGGCAGGAACACCGAACCCCACCAGAAGTGCGCGAGCAGGAGGCCGCCGATCGCCGGCCCGAGCGCGCCGCCGGCCATGATCGCGGAGAACAGGGTGGCCACGGCGGCGCCCTGGGCGCGGGGCTCCGGGAACAGCTCGGTGACCAGCGCCAGCGCCGAGGGCATGAGCGTCGCGCCGGCGATCCCGAGCGCGGCGCGGGCGGCGATGAGCAGCTCCGGGGTCGGCGTGAACGCCGCGGCCAGCGACGCCACCCCGAAGGCCGCGGCGCCGGCGAGCAGCAGGCGACGGCGGCCGATCCGGTCGCCGAGCGTCCCCATCGTGACGAGGAAGCCGGCGACGAGGAAGCCGTAGACGTCCGTGATCCACAGCTGCTGCGCGGCGTCGGCACCGAGCTCCGCGGAGAGCCGGGGCAGGGCCACGAGCAGCACGGACAGGTCGAGCGACACGAGCAGGGCGGGCAGCGTGAGCACGGCCAGCGCGAGCCGCGCGCGGGTGCGGGTCACCGGTGCGCCTCCGCGGTCGGGAGCGCGGCGAACCAGGCCTGCCAGCGGGGACGCTCGCGGTCGGCCACCGTCGCGGCGTCGGTGCCGGGGGCGTCGAAGAGGGTGAGGTGCACGGTGGCGCGCGCGTCCGCCCCGGCCGTGGACAGGTCGGCGATGCCGGGCGCGGGCGCGTCGGCGAGCAGCACGACGTCGCTGCGGTGGCGGCCGGGGGAGAGGACCTCGACGGTGCCGGCGAGCTCGGGGGTGCCTTTGAGCACCACGCGGTCGCCGCGGCGGGCGCCGGCCAGGCCGGTGGCGTCGAGCAGCTCGGTCCAGGCGCCGGGCTGCGGGCCGCCCCGCCGAGCACCGGCATCGACGACGGCGGGCCGGAGTCCCGCGAAGTGGGTGAGGTAGAGCCGCAGCGTCTCCAGGGCGACGGCCATGCCCTCGCGCAGCGCGTCGATCTCGTCGTCCCAGTCGTCGCCGGGCCCGAAGCCGCTCATGACCATCCGGACGGTGCAGCTGCCCTCGTCGCGGGCGGCGACGAGCCACTCGGTGGCGAGCGTGGTCGTCCCGCCGGCCGCGGACCACCGGGCCTCGGTCGCGAAGCGGGCCGGGGCGTCGTAGCCCGTGACGGTGCCCTGCGGCGCGGCGTGCGCGTCCTCGGCGGAGCCGCCCATGTCGAAGCCGAACGCGCCGCCGACGTGCTCGTCGACGCGGGTGGGGTGCAGCCAGGAGCTGATGCCGGGGCCGGTGGCGATGGCGTCCCAGACCTGGTCGGGGGTGCCGGGCACCGTGACCTCGAGGTCGACGGTGCGGGGGTCGGGCTGGTTCACGAGTCCTCCTCGGGACCGGGCTCACTCGTCACGGGCACGGGGTGCGCGCCGACGACGAGACGGTGGGGGCGGCCGCCCGGCGCGTGGTACCGGGCGGCGAGGTCGCGGACCGCGGCGCCGAGCTCGTCGGCGAACGCGGCCCGCTCGGTGGCGGAGGCGAACGCGATCTCGGTGTCGATCGCGAGGGTGGCCAGGCGCTTGTCCTGCGCGTCGGCGCGGCGGGCGAGGTCGCCCACCTCGCGCACCACCCGTCCGGCCAGGGCGAGCAGGTAGCGCGCGGAGAGGCGGTCGGAGACCCGGGCGGGGTCGCTCGCGGCCTCGCCGAGGGCGGTGGGGGAGACGAGGTACGAGGCCGCCGAGGCCTCGAGGACCCGCTCGGTGAGCCCGCGCTTGGCGCGCCGGCCGACCTCCCGGACCAGCCCGTGCTCCTCGAGCGTGCGCAGGTGGTAGTTGACCTTCTGGCGGGTGAGGCCGACCTGGCCGGCCAGCGTCGAGGCCGAGCCGGGCTCGGCGAGGGCGGCCAGCAGGCGCGCCCGCAGCGGGTCCAACGCCGCCGCGGCGGCGGCCGGTTCGTCGATCACGTCCACATCGAGCACGAGACCCACGACAACATTGACAAGAAAATTTGTCAATAGAACGTCGTACCGTGCCGCCCGTGGGACGGGGGCGGCGGCACGACGCGGACGCGGGCGGACCGGCGGAGCTGGTCGAGGCCAAGGCGGCGATCCGCCGGCGCATCTGGGACGCGCTGCGGGACGGGAAGCTCGCCCGGTTCCCGGGCGCGCACGGGCGCATCCCGAACGTCGTCGGCGCGGAGGCGGCCGCCGAGCGCCTGCGGGGGACCGAGGTGTGGCGGCGGGCGCGCACGCTGAAGTGCAACCCCGACGCCGCGCAGTGGCCGGTGCGCCAGCGCGCGCTCGAGGACGGCAAGACCGTCTATATGGCCGTCCCGCGCCTCGCCGAGGAGCACCCGTTCTTCCTGCTCGACCCCGAGCACCTGGCCGACACACCCCGCAAGGCGTCGTCGATCAAGGGGGCCGCGGCGTCGGCGCGCACCGTCGCCGTGGAGGAGCTGGAGCCCGTCGACCTCGTCGTCACCGGCTGCGTCGCCGTCGCCGAGGACGGCGCGCGCCTGGGCAAGGGCGGCGGGTTCAGCGACCTGGAGTTCGCGGTCGCGAGCCGGGCCGGCCTCGTCGCGCCGGACACGCCGGTGGTGACGACCGTGCACGAGCAGCAGATCGTGGCGCCGGGGGAGATCCCCGTGACCGGGCACGACGTGCGCCTCGACCTGCTCGTCACCGCCGACCGCGTCGTGACCTGCACCCGCGAGGCCCGGCACCCCGGCCACATCGAGTGGGACGAGCTGACCGAGGAGAAGATCGCGGCGATCCCGCTGCTCCGCCGCCTGCGCGACGACGCGCTGTGAGTAGTCTCTTCCTGGGACTGCTCCGATTGGGCCGAACGGGCGTTCCGGCTGTGACGCGCGGTGACGAACGGGCAGGATGAGCCCATGGCGACGACGCCCCGTGCCGGCGCGAAACCCCTGTGGGTGCCGGTGCCGTTCCTGGTCCGCGCGCGGAGGGGGTTCGTCTGGTTGGCCGCGTCGGGCGTCCTGGCCCTGATCTCGTTCCTGGCCGCGGCGCGGGCGGGGGAGAACGACACGAACCTCGTC
>JAQSWW010000180.1 GCA_029266415.1 Actinomycetospora sp.
CCGCCGTGGGACGACCCGCCGCCCGACGCTCCCGCGGCGCCGGTGTCCGCCCGCGGCGTCGCGGTCGCGGCCGGCGTGTCCGTGCTGCACCGGGAGCCGGCGTGAGCAGCCCGCTGCTCCTGCTCGCCGCCGCGCTGGTCTGCTGGCCCCCGCCGCTGGTGGCCCTGCGGCTGCCGGGTCCTGGGCGGCCGGCGTCGGGCCTGCGGCCCCTGGCGGCCCCGGGGCGGCGCCGCACGCTGCTGCTGCCGGGCGCGGGGGTCGCCGGGGCCCTGCTCGCGGGACCGGGCGGCGCCGTCGCCGCGCTCGTCCTCGCCGCGACCCTGCACCGGCACCGCTGCGCCGCGCGGGCCGAGCGCGAGCGGGCCGCGGCCACCGCCGGGCTGGCCGAGGCCCTGGCGTCCTTCGCCGCCGAGGTCCGCGCCGGGGCGCCGCCGGCGACCGCGGCCGCCGCGGCGGGCACCGACGCCCACCCCGCCGCCGCCCGCGCGATGGCGCTGGTCGGCGCGACCGCGCACCTCGGCGGGGACGTCCCCGCGGCCCTGCGCGCGGCGCGGGGCCGCGAGCCCGCCATGGCCGAGCACCTCGACCGCCTGGCCGGGGCCTGGGCGCTGGCGGAGCAGCACGGGATCGCGCTGGCCGGGCCGGCCGGGGCGGTGGCCGAGGACCTGCGCGCTCGGGCCCGCGCGGCCGGCGGTCTGCGGGCGCGCCTGGCCGGGCCGCGGGCGACCGCGGCGGTGCTGGCCGGGCTGCCGGTGCTCGGGGTGCTGCTCGGCGAGGGGATCGGCGCGCGGCCCGTCGCGGTGCTCACCGGCGGGGTGGTCGGCCAGGTGCTGCTGGTGGTCGGGGTGGGCCTCGTCTGCGCGGGACTCGCGTGGACCGAGCGCATCGTCGCCGGGGTGGCGCGGTGACCCCCGTCGGTGCGGTGGCCGCCGCCCTGCTCGCCCTGGCCGCCGCCCTGCTCGCGGCCCCGGGCCCGGTCACGGCGCACCACCGCGCGGTGGCCCGGGTCCCGCGACCAGCCAGGAGCGCGCGGGAGGGCCTCGTGCCGGGCGCGGCCCTGGTGGCCGTCGGCCTCGCGGCCGGCGCGGCGGGCGCCGGCGTCGCCCCCGCGGTGCTCGGGGTCGTCGCGGGGCTCGGGGTCGTGCTCGCCCTGCCCCGGTGGCGGGCCCACCACGCGCGGCCGCGGCCCGACCCGCTCGGCCTCGCGGGCGCGTGGGACCAGCTCGCGGCCTGCCTGCGCGCGGGCCTCTCGCTCGACCGGGCCGCGCGCGCCGTCGTGCCGGTGCTCCCCGCCGCCGCGGGCGAGGCCCTCGGGCGCGTCGCCGACCTCCTGGCCCTCGGCGCCGACCCCGCCACCGCCTGGGCGCCCGCCCTCGACCAGCCCGACACCGCCCGCCTCGCCCGCGCCGCCCGCCGGTCGGCGCGCAGCGGTGCGGCCGTCGCCGAGGTGGTCGAGGCCGTCGCCGCCGACGTCCGGGCCGAGGCGGCCGACGCCGTCGAGGCACGCGCCGAGCGGGCGGGCGTGCTCGTCACCGGGCCGCTCGGCCTGTGCTTCCTGCCGGCCTTCCTCGCCCTGGGCATCGTCCCGGTCGTCGTGGGGCTCGCCGGCCCGCTGCTGGAGCAGCGATGAGACCGCACGCCCCGCCGGGGCGTGGGACGAGAGGAGAGACCCGTGTCCACACCGACGAGCCCGCCGACCCCGCAGGGCCCCACCGGCGTCCGCGCCCGCCTCGCTCACCTGCGCGACGACGACGCCGGCATGTCGACCGCCGAGTACGCGATCGGCACCATCGCCGCGGCGGCGTTCGGCGCACTGCTCTACACGGTGATCACCGGCGACTCGATCCTCGGGGCGCTCACCGCGATCGTGCAGCGGGCGCTGACCAGCACCTTCTGAGTCGCGACGCCGAGCGCGGTTCCGTCACCGTCGAGGCGGCGTTCGCCGTGGGCACGCTCGTCGTGGTGCTCGCGGTGGTCCTGACGGCGATGGGCGCGATGGTGCTGCAGCTGCGGTGCGTCGACGCGGCCACGGAGGCCGCCCGGCTCGCGGCCCGTGGCGACGGTGACGGCGCCCGGCGGGCGGCGGCGCGGCTGGTGCCCGCCGGCGCGGAGGTGACCGTCGAGGTCCGCGGAGACGACGTGGTCGTCCGGGTCCGCGCCGCCCCGCTCGACTCGGCGCTGCCGGGTGTCCGCGTGGCCGCCGAGGCCACGGCGAGCCGGGAGCCGGCATCGGTCGCCCCGGTCGAGGGCCCGGACCCGCTCACCGACCCGCTCACCGACGCGGAGCCGCCGGAAGCCGGTGCGCGGTGAGCGGCACGACGGGCGGTCGCCGCCCGCTCGACGACGCGGGGACGGCCACCGTGCTCGCGGCCGCCGCGGTCGGCGTCCTCGTGCTGCTGCTCGGGCTCGGGCTGCAGGTGGGCGCGGCGACGATCGCCCGCCACCGCGCGGAGTCCGCGGCCGATCTCGGCGCCCTCGCGGGGGCGCGTGCGGTGGTGCGGGGCCGTGACGTGGCCTGCGGACGGGCCGAGGCGGTGGTCGCGGGCAACGGCGCGCGACTCGTCGCCTGCTCCGTCGAGGGCTGGACAGTGGTCGTGGTCACGGCGACGTCGTGCGGCTGTGTGCCGAGCGTGTCCGGTGACGCCACCGGGCGCGCCCGCGCCGGACCGGTGGCGGGCGTGGTGCCCCCGAGCGGGCGCCCCCCGGTGACCGGGGGCGACCGGTGGGTGGAAGACCCGGGACGAGCGGAGCCCGTTCCTGGGTGAGCGGTGACTCGGTCGGGCAAACGGGCAGGCCTGCCCGGCCGGGCGCACGCTCGCCCGCTGAGCGGGGCCGAGAGCCACGCTCGGCGTGTGATCACGGCCGATGGGCGATGACGGGTGGCGCACCCACGTGTGCAGGCCGTTACTGGGAACAGGACGCGGACTGAACCAGTCAGACCTGGTCCGAGGAGGAGCCGATGCAGTGGTGGGACAGCTACCGCGCCGTCTACGGCACGGAGCTCCGCGCCGAGGCGATGGTGCTCGCCGACCACGGCTGGGCGGTCGTGCCCGGCACCTTCCCCCAGGGTGAGGTGTGGAGCGGGTGCCCCGACGCTCCCCAGGCCGGTCCGTGCCCCGTGCTCGACGAGTGGGCGCGGCGCGCTTCCACCGACTGCGACCAGATCGCCGAGTGGTGGTCCGGGCTGCCCTACTCGATCCTCCTGCCGACCGGCCTGACCTTCGACGTCCTCGAGGTGCCGGCCACCGTCGGCCGCCGCGCCGCCGCGGTCCTCCGCGCCGTCGGGGTGCCCGTGCCGATCGCGGCCACGCCGACCGGCGAGTGGCTGTTCCCCGTCGGCGCCGGCGAGCCCCTGCGCCCGGACCTCGCCGAGCGCGCCGGGATCGTCCTGCACGGGCGCGGCAGCTGGTTCGCCGCGCCGCCCTCGACCTACCCGCAGGGCTCGGTGCACTGGCGGGTGCGCCCGTCGGCCTGCGGCTGGAACCTGCCCGACCCGTTCCGCGTGCAGGACGCGCTGGCCGAGGCCGTCGCCCAGCGCCCGACCGTCGCCGGCGGCGGGTCGACCTACCGGCTCGCCACCGTCGCCACCGGGGTCCGTTCCTAGACCCCGGCAGCACCACCCCACAACTCCACACATCGGGTCCCTCAGGGCGACGCCGAGCGAGGCTGGACCACGCGGCACGAAGCGCAGCGGAGCTGCCGCGCCGCAGGCCGACAGCCGCGCCCGTCGCCCACCCGGACACCCCACGCCGACGCGCCGGTCCACCCGTCGCGACCGGCCGAGGGTCCGGGACGGGGATGACCCCGCGGCGGTGGGCCGTCCGTGACGTGCGTCGCGCGGCCCACCGCCGCCCCACACGGCGCCGCAGGCCGGGTCGACGACCTCCCCGGCCTGCGGCGTGAAGACCTCGCCGCGGGTCGGGACGGACCCCGAACCCCCGACCCGCGGCGGAGCCCAAGTGAGGGCTCAGCCCTCCGCCAGCCGCCCCAGTACGGCGTCGAGGACGAGGATCGCGCCGGCCTTGTCGAGCGGGTCGTTGCCGTTGCCGCACTTCGGCGACTGGACGCACGACGGGCACCCCGACCGGCACTCGCAGTCCGAGATCGCCGCGCGCGTGGCCGTCAGCCACTTCCGGATCGCCTCGTGCGCGCGGTCGGCGAAGCCCGCCCCGCCGGGGTGGCCGTCGTGCACGAACACCGTCGGCCGGCCCGTGTCCGGGTGCATGGCGGTGGAGACGCCGCCGATGTCCCAGCGGTCGCAGGTCGCGACCAGCGGCAGCAGCCCGATCGCCGCGTGCTCGGCGGCGTGCAGCGCCCCCGGCCAGCGGGAGGGCTCGAGCCCCGCGGCGAGCAGCGCCGGCTCCGGCAGCGTGTACCAGACCGAGCGGGTCCGCAGGCAGCGCGCGGGCATGTCCAGCGGCGTCGAGTCGAGCACCCGCCCCGAGGGCAGCTTGCGCAGGAAGCCCACCACCTGCTCGGTCACCTCGACCGTCCCGAGGCACACCTGCAGGTCCCCGTACGTCGCGCACTGCTCGGTCTCCTCGACCGTGATGTCGATGACCGAGCGCGCCTGGGTCGTCCACTCCGGGTCCTCGGCGTGCAGGTGCGCGAGGCCCTCGTCGAGGTCGAGGGTGTCGACGACGTAGCTCTCGCCCTGGTGCAGGTGCACGGCACCGGGGTGGATCGTCGCCGGCGCGGTGCCCGGGTCGACGGTGCCCAGCACCCGCCCGGTGTCGGACTCGACGAGGACGATCTGCTCGCCGCCGCTGCCGCGGATGTCGACGCCGGCGTGCGGGCGGTCGGTGGGGTGCGACCAGAACCAGCCGCCACGCCGGCGGCGCAGCAGACCCTCGGCGACGAGGTCGTCGACCACCGCGAGCGCCGCGTCGCCACCGAGCGAGGAGATGTCCTCGCGCGTCAACGGGATCTCCGACGCCGCGCAGGCCAGGTGCGGGGCGAGCACGTAGGGGTTGGTCGGGTCGAGCACGCAGCGCTCGAGCGGCGCGCCGAGCATCGCCTCCGGGTGGTGCACGAGGTAGGTGTCCAGCGGGTCGTCCCGCGCCACGAGCACCACCAGCGCGTCGTCGCCCGAGCGCCCGGCCCGTCCGGCCTGCTGCCAGAACGACGCCCGCGTCCCGGGGAAGCCGGCGACCACCACGGCGTCGAGGCCGGCGATGTCCACGCCCAGCTCGAGCGCATTCGTCGTCGCCACCCCGCGCAACGACCCCGACAGCAGCGCCTGCTCCAGCGCGCGGCGCTCCTCGGGCAGGTAGCCCGCGCGGTACGCCGCGACCTGCTCGGCGAGCTCGTCGTCGATCTCCGCGAGCACCCGGCGTGCGTTCAGCGCCGTCAGCTCGGCCCCGCGCCGCGAGCGGACGAAGGCGAGCGACCGGGCGCCCTCGAGCACGAGGTCGGCGAGCATCCGCGAGGTCTCCGCGCCGGCCGAGCGCCGCACCGGCGCCCCGTTCTCGCCGGTGACCTCCTCGAGCAGCGGCGGTTCCCACAGCGCGACGGCCCGGGCGCCGCGCGGCGACCCGTCGTCGGTGACTTCCCCCACGTCCAGGCCCGTCAGCACCGACGCCGACATCGCCGGCTCGGACACCGTGGCCGACGCCAGCACGAACGTCGGGTACGCGCCGTAGCGGGCGCACACCCGCCGCAGCCGGCGCAGCAGCAGCGCGACGTGCGAGCCGAACAGTCCGCGGTAGGTGTGGCACTCGTCGACGACGACGTAGCGCAGCCGGCGCAGGAACGTCGTCCAGCGCCCGTGCCGGGGCAGCACGCCGCGGTGGAGCATGTCCGGATTGGTGAACACCCAGTTCGCGTGCTGGCGCACCCAGTCGCGCTCGGGGATCGGGGTGTCGCCGTCGTACGACGCCGCGCGCACCCCCTCGACGCGCAGGTCGAGCACGGTGCGCAGCTGGTCGGCGCCCAGCGCCTTGGTCGGCGAGAGGTACAGCGCGGTGGCCCGCGGATCCGCGTTCAGCCTGGTCAGGACCGGTAGCTGGTAGGCCAGCGACTTCCCCGACGCCGTGCCGGTGGCGACGACGACGTGCTCGCCGGCGTGCGCCCGCTCGGCGGCCGCGCGCTGGTGGCTCCAGGGCTGGTCGACGCCGCGGGCGAGCAGCGGGGCGCGGACGGCCTCGGGCACCCAGGCGGGCCAGCCGTCGGTCTTGCCCTCGCGCGCCGGGACGATCTCGGCGTGGGTCAGCGGGCTCTCGCCCTCGGGGGTGCCGGCCACGACGCGGCGCAGCAGCACGGAGCCGCGGCTCCCGCCCCCGAGCACGTCATCCACGCTCACGCACGCCGACCCTGACACAGCCCGTCCCGTCCCGCTCCGACTCGTGAAAGACACGCACCTCACAGGCCCCGGGGGAACTGCTGTGCGAATGCACGACCTGCACCTCCTACACTGCGGCACCTGTCCACCACCTGGCGTGTCGGGTGGTGGCTGAATCACGCGCCGAGGTCGCCGCGAGGCCTGGCCGGGCGTGTCGTGGGCAAGTGCCAACCGGGAGGCTGGATGCAAGGGTCCGTCCTCGCCGCGGGGATCTCGTTCTCCGCGAGCGACAACATCGTGGTCATCGTGGTGGCGGCCGTGGCCGTCGTCGCGCTGGTCATCGGCGTGGTCCTGCGCCAGCAGGTCCTCGCCGCCGACGAGGGCACGCAGGGGATGCGCGACATCGGCCGCGCCGTGCAGGAGGGCGCCAACGCGTTCCTGACCCGCCAGTTCAAGACGTTGGCGCCGTTCATCATCGTCGTGTTCCTGGTCCTGTTCGCCCTGCCGGCGGGCAGCACCGGCGAGCTGATCGGGCGCTCGATCGCCTTCGTCGTCGGCGCGCTGTTCTCGATGGCCATCGGTGGGCTGGGGATGAATCTCGCCACGAAGGCCAACATCCGCGTGGCCGCCGCGGCCAACGAGCCCGGCGGGCGCGACAAGGGCGCGAAGATCGCCTTCCGCACCGGCGGCGTGGTCGGCATGGCCACCGTCGGCCTGGGCCTGCTCGGCGCCTCGGTCGTCGTGCTGATCTTCGTCGAGGAGGCGCCGCGCGTCCTCGAGGGCTTCGGCCTCGGTGCCGCCCTGCTCGCCATGTTCATGCGTGTCGGCGGCGGCATCTTCACCAAGGCCGCCGACGTGGGCGCGGACCTGGTCGGCAAGGTCGAGCAGAACATCCCCGAGGACGACCCGCGCAACGCGGCGACCATCGCCGACAACGTGGGCGACAACGTCGGTGACTGCGCCGGCATGGCTGCGGACCTCTTCGAGTCCTACGCGGTGACCCTCGTCGCCGCGCTGATCCTCGGCTCGGTCGCCTTCGGCACCATCGGCCTGATCTACCCGCTGATCATCCCGGCGATCGGTGTCGTCACCGCGATCATCGGTGTGTTCATCACCCGCACCCGCGAGGGCGAGAACGCGCTGCGCGCGATCAACCGCAGCTTCTACGTCTCGGCCGTCATCTCGATCGTGCTGTGCACGGTCGCCGCGTTCACGTACCTGCCCTCGAGCTTCGCGGGGCTGCGCGGCGTCGTCGCGGAGCGCCTCGTCGAGACGGGCCAGACGCTCGAGAGCCTGGGCAACCCGCAGGTCATCGCGGCTGCCGCGGTGGTCATCGGCATCGTGCTGGCGATCGTCATCCTGGCCCTGACCGGCTACTACACCGGCACCGAGACCCAGCCGGTCAAGGACGTCGGCACGAGCTCGCTGACCGGCGCGGCGACGGTCATCCTCGCCGGCATCTCCGTGGGCTTCGAGTCCGCCGTCTACACCGCGCTGGTCATCGGCGCGGCCGTCTACGGCGCGTTCCTGCTCTCGGGCTCGGTGTTCGTCGCGCTGTTCGCCGTCGCCCTCGCGGGCACCGGCCTGCTGACCACGGTCGGCGTCATCGTCGCCATGGACACCTTCGGTCCGGTCTCGGACAACGCGCAGGGCATCGCCGAGATGTCCGGCGACGTGACGGGCCCCGGTGCCGACATCCTGACCGAGCTCGACGCGGTCGGGAACACCACCAAGGCGATCACCAAGGGCATCGCGATCGCCACGGCGGTGCTCGCTGCGACGGCGCTGTTCGGGTCGTACAACGACGCGATCACCCAGGCCTACTCCGAGGCCGGGCAGGCGCTGAGCGACATCTACAACGTGACCGCCCCGAACGTCCTCGTCGGCGTGATCATCGGTGCGGCCGTCGTGTTCATGTTCTCCGGCCTCGCGGTCAACGCCGTGTCCCGCGCCGCGGGGGCGGTGGTGTACGAGGTGCGCCGCCAGTTCCGCGAGAACCCCGGGATCATGGACTACTCCGTGCGGCCCGAGTACGGCCGCGTGGTCGACATGTGCACCCGGGACGCGCTGCGCGAGCTCGCCA
>JAQSWW010000181.1 GCA_029266415.1 Actinomycetospora sp.
GCGCGGGCTCCGGGCGCTCGGCGACCTCGGCCACCGTGGCCGTCCTGGCCGAGGCCGCCCGCACCGGGCGCAGCGTGTGGATCGGCTACGTCGACGCCCACGGCACGGCGTCCCAGCGCGTCGTGCGCCCCCTGCGCGTCGGTGGCGGGGTGCTGGAGGGCCTCGAGGGTGCCGAGGACGACGGCGACACCAACGGCGCCCCGGTCGGCGCCGCGCCCCTGTCCTTCGCGCTGCACCGGATCACCTCGGTCAGCGTGCTCGCCGACCGCTGACCCCTGGTGCAGCGAACGGGTATCTCGCTGCTTCTAGGCGCCCGAACTCCCCGTTGATCACCGGCGTCGGCGCTCCGCGACGCGCAACAGCAGACGCGAACGGGGAGTTCGCGCGCAGAGAAGCAGCGAACAGGGCGTTCGCTCCAGCACGATCAGGACCGGGCGCCGACCGCCCAGACCTGCATCGCGTGCTCGACGAGCGAGATGAGCGCCTGCTTCGTCGACTCCCGGTCGCGGGCGTCGACGGTCAGGATCGGCACGGACGGGTCGATGGCCAGGGCCTCGCGGACGTCCTCGATGTCGTGGCGGAGCATCCCGTCGAAGAGGTTGACGCCGAGCACGTAGGGCAGGCGGCGGTCCTCGAAGAAGTCGACCGCGGCGAAGCAGTCGGCGAGGCGGCGGGTGTCGGCCAGGACCACCGCGCCGATCGCGCCGCGCACGAGGTCGTCCCACATGAACCAGAACCGGTCCTGCCCGGGCGTGCCGAACAGGTAGAGGATCAGGTCGGAGTCCAGCGACACGCGCCCGAAGTCCATGGCGACCGTGGTGGTGCGCTTGTTCGGCACCGCCGAGAGGTCGTCGACGCCCGAGCTGGCGTCGGTCATCACGGCCTCGGTGGTCAGCGGGTCGATCTCCGAGACCGAGCCCACGAACGTCGTCTTGCCGACCCCGAAGCCGCCGGCCACGACGATCTTGGCGGAGGTGGTCGTCGGGACGGGCTCGGCCACGAGAGCTGCGTCAGAGCCGTCGAAGTCCACTCAACACCCTTTCCATCAGCGCCCGGTCCGGGACGTCACCCGAGGTCGAGGCGGTCTGGTGCACCACGACGGTGCCCTGGGAGGCCATGTCACCGATCAGGACCCGGGCGACGCCCAGCGGCAGCGTCAGCAACGCGGCCACCTCCGCGACCGATCGGGGCTCGCGGCACAGCTCGGCCACGGCGCGGTGCTCGTACTGAGGGATCCGCGACGGGTCGCGTCCCGCGGTGCCGACCGAGACGAGGGTCTCGACGGCGAGGTCGTAGACCGGGCGGGTGCGACCGCCGGTCCAGGCGTACGGGCGCACGATCGCGACGTCCTCGTCGCGCTCGGCGGGGGGTTCGGGCTCGGGCAGCTCGTGGCGCGGCGGCCCTTGCCGGGGGATGCCGTACGGCGCGGTCCGGGGTTCCCCGGGCGACAGCGCGTGCGCGCCCTCGGCGTCCTCGCCGTCGAGGTAGCCGTCGGGGGCGACGATGCCCTCGGTGCCCTCCGCACCGCCGGCGCCCGGGGCGGGCATCGCGGGGTCGTCCGGGGTCTGCGGCGTCTCGGGGGCGTCGCCCTTGCGGCGCCGGAACAGGCCCCGCCGCTCCCCCTTCGGGCGCGGCGGATCGCTGATCCCGTTGAGGACGTCGGCGAAGGACTCGCCGGGCTCATCGCTCACGGGTGGTCACCCCCTCGACGCGGTCATCGCACCGCCGACCCCTGCAGCTCGGCGCGGAGCTCCGGGGTCAGCAGCTGGCCGACGCGGTCGACCAGCAACGTCATCTCGTACCCGACCAGCCCGATGTCGCAGTTCGGGGCGGCGAGCGTGGCCAGGCACGAGCCGTCGCTGATGGACATGAGGAGCACGATGCCGCGCTCCATCTCCACCACCGTCTGCACGACCTCGCCGGCCTCGAAGCAGCGCGCCGCGCCCTGCGTGAGGCTGATCAGGCCCGAGGCCACCGCGGCGAGCTGATCCGCCCGGTCGCGCGGCAGGCGGCTGGACGCGGTCAGCAGCAATCCATCGGCCGACACGACGACCGCGTGGGCCACTCCGGGCACCCGCTCGGCGAAGTTCGAGACCAACCAGCCGAAGCGGCTCGGCTGCGACTGGGCTCCGGTCACTGCTCCTCCTCATCCCCGGGGCGCGCGTCGGGCTCGCCCACGGTCTCGGCCGGTCGGGCGCGGCGCGTGGTGCGCCCGTCCGTCACGCCCTGCTGGTAGCTCGCGAGGCGTCCGCGGATCGCCTCGGCACTGCGCCGCGGGAGCGCGGCGCCCTCGCCCGGGGCCGCGGCGGCGCCGGGCACCAGGTGCGCCCGCGGCCGGCGCCGGGGCAGGCCCGACTCGGTGGTGCCCTCGCCCGCACCGGCGTCGAGGGCGTCCGCGGTGGCGGCCGCCGCGCGCCAGCCCTCGTCGCCCGTGCTCGAGGCCCACGCGGTCTCGTCGGGCCCCGCCGCCGGCGTTGCCTCGCGGAACCACGCGGAAGCGACCTCGTCGTAGATCGGCGTCCGCTCGCGCTGTGGTGCACCCGCCCGCGTCGGCAGCCGCTCGGGCGTGGCGCGGCCGGGACGGGACCCGCCGTGGGTGGCGTGCCCGTTGCTGCCGTCCGCCGCGGGGGCCGGGTCGAACAGGCGGCCGCCGTCCGACGACGGGGCCGGCGCTCCGGCGGGCGCCCGCGGCGTGCGGCGGGGGAGCCCGCCCGCGTCCGCGGGCCCCTCGGCGTCGCCCGAGGGCTGCTCGGGGGCCGTCTCCGCGACGGGCTCGTCGACCTGCTCCGCGACCTGCTCCGCCGCCGGCGCGTCCACCGGCTCGTCGGTCGGGCTCCCGGTCGGGCGGCGGGGACGCAGGCGCGGGGCCAGGCCGGGCGCGAACGGCACCCCGCTGGGCGGCAGCCGCCGGCCCGGCGCGCGGCGTTCCAGCGGCTCGCCGGCGCCGGCCTCCGGGGTCTCCGGGGACTCCGGGGACTCCGGGGACTCCGGGGACTCTGGAGTCTCCGTGGACTCCGTGGCGTCTGGCGTCTCCGCCGGCGCCTCGGGCGCCGCGTCGCGGGCGTCCTCGGACTCCGGGTCGGGGTCCGGCAGGGCCTCGGCGCCGACAGCGGTGTCGGCGGGGGCCTCGACCGGCCCCTCGGACGCCGGCGGCTCCGGGCTCTCCGGCGCCTCCGCCGCCTCCGTGGCCCCGACCGGCTCCTCCTCGGCGGCGGGACGAGGCTGCGAGCGCACGACCCGGGGGCGCAGCGGGAACGTGCCCCGCCGGGGGGTGCCGGGCTCGCGCGTCGGCAGCGGCCCGGCCGCCTCCTCCGCGGACGCCTCCGGCTCGGCGGGGATCGCCATGCCGGCCGTGCCGGGCGTGACCCGGTCCTGGTCCCGGTCGCCGGTGACCTGCTCGCCGACGTCGGGGATCTCGGTGGGCGCGTCCTCGCCGGCGACGTCGACGACCTCCTCCGGCGCCTCCTCGCGCCCGGTCACGTCGGGCTCGTCCGGCTCCTCGGACGCGGGCGGCGGCATCGGCCCGGGCGGCGGGACGACGGGGGCGCCGTTCCACATCGGCGGACCGGTGGCGGGGCCACGCGGCGCACCGGCGGGGCCCTGCGGGCCCGCGGGTCCGCGCCCGGGCGGGGGACCCGCCGGGGCGCCGGGACCGCGCCACCCCGGAGGCGGACCGCCGGGGCGGCCACCGGGCGGCCGCGGGCCCCAGCCGGGACCGCCCTGGCCCGGCCCGCCGGGAGCGCCCTGCAACCCGGCGGGCGCGCCGGGACGCCGCGGCCGCCCGGGCGGCGGCCCGGAGGGGCGCAGCACGTGGCGGCCGGACGGCTGCGGCTCGTCCTCGTCCGTGTCCGCCCGCTCGGCGGGCGCCTGGTCCGCGAGCTCCCCGGACTCGTCGGCCGCGGGCTCGGGCGCCTCGCGGTCCTCGGCCGGGACGTCGTCGTCCTCGCGGCCGCGGCCGCGGCCGCGGCGGCGCCGGGCCGCCGCCGCGCCGATCAGCGCCGCCGACCCCGCGGGCGCCGCGCCGCCGACCAGGCCGTGGCGGCTGCCCTCGCCCTGCTCCGACGCCTCGTCCTGCGTGGCCTCGTCCGCCGCCGCGGTCGGCGCCTCCTCGGTGCGCCGGGGCGGACCCTGCTCGGAACGACGCGGACGCCCGTCGCGCGGTCCACCGGGCGCCGGGGCGTCGGGCATCGGGCGGCCGTTGCGGCCGGGCGACCCGGTGCCCGCGCCGCGGCGGGGCAGCGCCGGGCGCGCCCCCTCCTCCGTGCCGGCCTCCGGGTCGACGCCGGGCGAGAAGAACGAGCCCCCGCCGGCGGGACGCTGCCCGCGCTGCGGCAGCCCGGTGCCGGTGCGCCCCTGCTCGGGGACGCGCGACCGGCCGCCGGACACGGCGGGCGCGCCCTCGGGCACGACCGCGAGCACCGCGGACGCGGGCACGAGTGCCGTCGCGACGACCCCGCCCTCGTCGCGGTTGCGCAGCGAGACGGCGATGCCGTGGCGGGTGGCCAGGCGCCCGACGACGAACAGGCCCATGCGCCGCGAGGCCGACACGTCGACCGTCGGCGGCGAGTCGAGCTTGGTGTTCGCCTCGTGCAGGTCCTCCTCGCTCATGCCGACGCCGGAGTCGACGATCTCGACGAGGACGCTGCCGTCGGCGTTCTGCGTGGCCCGGACCTGCACGCGGGTGTCGGGCGCGGAGAACGTGGTGGCGTTCTCGAGCAGCTCGGCGACGAGGTGCACGACGTCGTTGGCGGTGCGCCCGATCAGCTGGGTCTGGGGCGGCGGCGCGAGGTCGATACGCGGGTACTGCTCGACCTCGGACGCGGCCGCGCGCAGCACGTCGACCAGCGGCACCGGCTTGCTGCCGCGCCGCGAGAGGTCGGTGCCCGAGAGCACGAGCAGGTTCTCGGAGTTGCGGCGCATGCGCGTCGCGAGGTGGTCGAGCTGGAAGAGGTTGGAGAGCGCCTCCGGGTCCTCCTCGGAGTTCTCCAGCTGCTCGATGAGCTTGAGCTGGCGCTCGACCAGCGCCTGCGAGCGCCGCGACAGGTTGATGAAGATCGAGTTGAACGCCGACCGCAGACCGGCCTGCTCGGCGGCCAGGCGCACCGCCTGCTCGTGCACCTGGTCGAAGGCCCGGGCGACCTGGCCGATCTCCTCACGGGTGGTGATCGGCGTCGGGACGATCGTGGTGTCGGGCGCCTCGCCCTCGCGCAGGCTGCGGACCGCCTGCGGGAGCCGCCGCTCGGCGACGTCGAGGGCGGTGCGGCGCAGCAGGCGCAGCGGGCGCAGCAGCGAGCGGGTGACGAAGAAGACCACCGCGGCCCCGGCCAGGAGGGCGAGCAGCAGGATCACCGACGAGACGCCGGCCCCGTTGCGGGCGTCCTGCTGCAGGGTGGAGGCCTGGCCCTGGAGCTGGCCGCGCAGCTGCTCGGCCACGCCGCCGACCCGGTCGTCCACCGCGCCGGAGGCGCGCTCCCAGTCGGGTCCGGAGACCTGCAGCGGCAGCCCGGCGGCGCCGCGCCCGAGCACGACCTGGGCCAGCAGGTCGCGGTTGTCGATGTCCGGGCCGACGACCGCGTCGGCGAGCCCCGCGTTGGCGGTGCCGACCGCGGACCGGAAGTCGTCGACGGCGATGGACCGGCGCAGGGTGGCGTTGCGGGCCTGGTCGATCGACGGCGCGTCGATGCGGCCGGCCGCGATGCCCGCGGCGACGACCGCCTGGATGTAGGCGTCCTCCTCGCGCACCACCGACAGCGAGTAGAGCCCGGCCGACAGCCCGGCGACGGTGGGATCGGAGGCCTCGCGGGACAGCGAGCGGGCGAACACCTCGAGGGTGTCGACGGTCTCGGTGTAGCGGGCGATCGCGCCGGCGGCGTCCACCCGGCCGGCGATGACGTCGTCGCGCAGCCGGTCGAGCTGGTCGAGTTCTCCGTTGGCTTGGTCGTAGGCCGCGATGGTCTGCTGGTCGAGCGAGTCGGCGCCGCCGGCCGCCCGGCGCAGCTCCGAGGTCGCGTCGCGGGTGATGCCGATGCGCTCCTCGACCGGCCCCGACCCGCCTGCGCGCCCGGAGGCCACGTAGACCGCGGCCGCGGACCGCTCGGCCGCGAGGTCGTCGAGGACCTGCGACGTGCGGTCCTCCAGCGACACCGCCTGCTGGACGCTGTCGTAGGCCGCCGCCTCGTCGGTCTGCTCGACGATGCGCAGCACGCCGAGGACCAGCACGAACATGGTGGGGACCAGCAGGACCGCGGCGAGCTTGACCGGCAGGCTCCAGTTGCGCAGCGCCAGCCGCTCCCTCCAGTCGCCGCCGGACCGCTCCGCGGCCCGAGGGTCGCGCGACTCGCTGCCGTACCGGACCGACGCGCGGTCGGGCGTGCGCTCGGGGGCTCGCTCGGTGGTGGTCACGGACGGGTCCTCCCGGTTCCGCCGGTCGGTCGGACATCGCCCGGCACTCTCCCGCGCCGACGGGGTCCCTGGTCCACGCAGGGTGACCGGAGATGGTCTATGATCTCGATCGCCCGGACCGATCGGCGGCACATGGGTGACGCCGCGCTGGCGCGCGGGTGCCCGCGGTCGCGATCGGGGTGCAGGTCGGTCGAGAGCATCAGCGTGGTCAGGTGTCCCTGGCGGTCGGCGCGGGCGACGCCGACGAGTCGGGCCGTCACCCATCGTGGGCGGGGTCGAGCGGGGCCACTGTATCCGTCGTGGGCCGGGGAATGTCCGGCACCGGTGAGACGCTCCCCGAGCGGTGCCCCTGCTCCGGTCGACGGCGTGTCCCGCCGACGGGGGACAATGGGACAGACCACCCGTCGATGTGCCCGGAGGTCGAGAGGTTGAGCCAGCCCGGCAACGGACCGCTCATCGTGCAGTCCGACAAGACCCTGCTGCTGGAGGTCGACCACGAGGCCGCCCCGGCCGCTCGTCAGGCCATCGCGCCGTTCGCCGAGCTCGAGCGGGCCCCCGAGCACGTCCACACCTATCGCGTCACCCCGCTCGCGCTGTGGAACGCGCGCGCCGCGGGCCACGACGCCGAGCAGGTCGTGGACGCGCTCGTGCAGTACAGCCGCTACGCCGTGCCGCAGGCGTTGCTGGTCGACGTCGTCGACACGATGGGGCGCTACGGGCGCCTGCAGCTGACGAACTCCCCGATCCACGGCCTGGTCATGCTGTCCAACGACCGCGCCGTGCTCGAGGAGGTCCTGCGGAACAAGAAGATCACCCCGATGCTCGGGGACCGCATCGACGACGACACCGTCGCGGTGCACCCCTCGGAGCGCGGGCGGCTCAAGCAGGCGCTGCTCAAGGTCGGCTGGCCCGCCGAGGACCTCGCGGGCTACGTCGACGGCGAGGCCCACCCGATCAGCCTCGACCAGACCGACTGGGAGCTGCGCGACTACCAGGCCGACGCCGTCGAGGGCTTCTGGCACGGCGGCTCGGGCGTCGTCGTGCTGCCCTGCGGCGCCGGCAAGACGCTGGTGGGCGCCGCGGCGATGGCGCGGGCCGGGGCCACGACGCTGATCCTCGTCACCAACACCGTCGCCGGGCGGCAGTGGAAGCGCGAGCTGATCGCGCGCACGTCGCTGACCGAGGAGGAGATCGGCGAGTACTCCGGGGAGCGCAAGGAGATCCGCCCCGTCACCATCGCGACCTACCAGGTGATGACCCGCAAGACCAAGGGCGAGTTCCGGGCGCTGGAGCTGTTCGACTCCCGCGACTGGGGCCTGATCATCTACGACGAGGTGCACCTGCTCCCCGCGCCCGTCTTCCGCATGACGAGCGACCTGCAGTCGCGCCGGCGCCTCGGGCTCACCGCGACCCTGGTGCGCGAGGACGGTCGCGAGGGCGACGTCTTCTCGCTCATCGGGCCGAAGCGCTACGACGCGCCGTGGCGCGACATCGAGTCCCAGGGCTGGGTGGCGCCCGCCGACTGCGTCGAGGTCCGCGTGACGATGACCGACAACGAGCGGATCATCTACGCCACCGCCGAGGCCGAGGAGCGCTACCGGCTCTGCGCCTGCGCACGCACCAAGATCCCGGTGGTCAAGAGCATCCTCGAGCGCCACCGCGGCGAGCCCGGGCTGGTCATCGGGGCCTACCTCGACCAGCTCGACGAGCTCGGCGAGGCGCTCGACATGCCGGTCATCCAGGGCTCGACGAAGAACGCCGAGCGCGAGCGGCTGTTCGACCTGTTCCGCCGCAAGGAGATCCCCGGCCTGGTCGTCTCGAAGGTCGCCAACTTCTCGATCGACCTTCCCGAGGCCACCGTCGCCATCCAGGTCTCGGGCACCTTCGGCTCGCGTCAGGAGGAGGCCCAGCGCCTCG
>JAQSWW010000182.1 GCA_029266415.1 Actinomycetospora sp.
GCGGCGCCGCCGCGGGCGGATGCCGGCGGAGCCGCCGCCCGGGACGCTGCGCGAGGTGCTCGGCGGCGCCGGCCCGCGCGTCGCCGCCGGCCACCCGGCCGCGGGCCGCGTGCCGAGGTCGTCGGGACGGACCTCCTGGCGGGGCTCGCCGACCGAGGTCGTCGACGAGATGGAGCGCTGGATCGACGAGACCGGGGCCGACGGCTTCAACCTCGCCTACGCGGTCTCCCCGGGCACGTTCGAGCAGGTCGCCGAGCTCGTCGTGCCCGAGCTGCGCCGCCGCGGGCGGATGCCGGCGGAGCCGCCGACCGGGACGCTGCGCGAGGTGCTCGGCGGCGCCGGCCCGCGCGTCGCCGCCGGCCACCCGGCCGCGGGCCGCGTGCCGAGGTCGTCGTGACGGACCTCCTGGCGTGGATCGCCGAAGGCGCGGCCGCGCGGGAGCGCCGCGAGGAGAGCCCGTTCGCACAGGTCGCGGCGGTGGCGGAGGCCGGGCTGGGCGCGCTGTCGCTGCCCGCGGACGAGGGCGGGCGGGGCGCGGGCGTCCGCGAGCTGTTCGCGTTCGTCATCGACCTCGCCGAGGCCGACCCGATCGTCGCCCACGTCCTGCGCACCCACTACAGCCAGGTGCTCGGGTTCCTGCGCCTGCCCGACCCCGACGTGCGCCGGCGCTGGCTCGACGAGGTGCGCGCCGGGAAGGTGTTCGGCAACGCGATCTCGGAGACCGGGCCGGCCGCGGCCGGGGGCCACGAGTTCGACACGCGCCTCGACGAGGTCGACGGGCGCCGGGTCCTCAACGGCACGAAGTACTACTCCACCGGCACGCTCTACGCGGACTGGATCGCGGTCGCGGCCCGCGTCGAGGGGGACCGGGTGGCGACGGTGATGGTGCCCGCCGACCGCGAGGGCGTGGCCGTCGTCGACGACTGGGACGGCATCGGGCAGGGCCGCACCGGCACCGGGACGACGTCGTTCACCGACGTCGCGGTCGCCCCCGAGGACGTCCTCGCGGTGCGCCCGCGCCTCGAGCCGCGCCCGCCCGGCGACGTGGCGTTCCTGCAGCTCTACCTGCACGCGCTGGTCGCGGGCATCCTGCGCTCGGTGGTCACCGACGCGACCGGGGTGGTGCGCTCGCGCAGCCGCACCTTCGAGCACGCGCCCACCCCGCGGGCCGTCGACGACCCGATCCTGCACGAGGTCGTCGGCCGGCTGGCGGCGACGGCGTGGGTCGCCGAGTCGGCGGTGCTCACCGCCGCCGACGCCGTGCAGGCCGCCATGGACGCGGCCGCGCGCGGCGAGCCCGCCGAGGACGCGCGCACCACCGCCGCCCTGGCCCACTGCGCGGTCAAGGTGCACCTGGACCGGGTGTCGCTCGACGCCGCGACCGCGCTCTTCGACGTCGGCGGGGCGTCCGCGTCGAGCCGCGCCCGCAACCTCGACCGGCACTGGCGCAACCTGCGCACGATCACCCTGCACAACCCGGCGTCGTACAAGGCCGCGGCGGTCGGGCGGCACCTCGTCACCGGCGACCCGCTGCCGGTCAACGGCTACTTCTGAGCCAGCTTGGCCACCGTGAGCAGGACGACCGCGTCCTCGACGGCCTCGAGGCGGTGCCGGCCGTCGGGGACGACGAGCAGGTCGCCCCGGCGCCCGTCCCACCTGTCCTTGTCCGACACGAGGCGCACCCGGCCGTGCAGCACGACGAGCGAGGCCTCGCCGGGGTTCTCGTGCTCGCCGAGCTCGCGCCCACCGGTCAGGGCGATCACGGTCTGGCGCATGACGTTGCCGTGCCCGCCCACCACGGTGTGCGCGGCGCGTCCCGCGGAGCTGCGGCGCGCGGCGTCCAACTGCTGGCGGGCCATGGCGTCGAGCGAGAGCTTCAGCATGGTCGTCCTCGTCCGTGCCGGGGATGGGCGACCATGGTCGCCGCTCGGGCTCCCCCGAGGACACCGCCGAACGTCCCGCGCACCCGGAACGGCTGTGTGCGTCGGGGCCGCGTCAGGACAGCTTGACGTCAGGTGTCCCTGACGAGACGGTGGCGACATGACGCCCGACCAGCTCGAACGCGAGCACACCCTGCGCACCGCGGTCGCACGGTTCGACGAGCTCCGGACCCAGGACTCGCTGGCGTCCGACGACGACCTCGGCGGCGCCGCGGCCCTCACCGGCGAGGAGGCGCTGGAGATGCTGGCGCTCGGCGAGCTGATCGCCCGCAAGGCCGGCTACGGACGCCAGCTCGGGGTGCGCAGCGCCCGTCGCGCGGGGGCATCGTGGACCGACATCGGGCGCGCGCTGGGCTCGAGCAAGCAGGCGGCCTGGGAGACCCACAACCGCTGGCTCGACGAGCAGCGCGCGTGAGCGGAATGGGGTCGTGGACACCGGGGTTGTGCCCGAGGTGGCACCCGCAGCGACGGCTCCGCTCGACGAGCCGGTCCGGGCCTCCCTCCTCGGTCCGCACGCGCACCTCGCGCAGGGGCACGGCGACGCGCTGCGCTACGACCCCGACGTCGCCCCCTTCCTCGCCCAGCCCCGCAGCACGGCCGAGTGGGACGACGTCGCGGCGCTCGTCGGGCCGGATGGCGGCACCGTCGTCCCGGTGTTCGGCGACCCGGCGCCCGTCGGTCTCGACGTCGCGCGGGTCGTGCCGGGCGTCCAGCTGGTCGGCGACGCGGTCGAGGGCCGCGGTGACCCCGACGCGGTGCGCCTCGGTCCCGACGACGTGCCCGCCGTGCGCGCGCTCGTCGCCCGCACGCGACCCGGCCCGTTCGGCCCGCGCACGATCGAGATGGGCACCTACCTCGGCGTCGTCGCCGACGGCCGGCTCGTGGCGATGGCCGGTGAGCGGCTCCACCCGCCGGGGTACACCGAGATCAGCGCGGTGTGCACGGATGCGGCGTACCGCGGCCGGGGGCTCGCCGCGCGGCTGGTCCTGGCCGTCGCCGCCGGCATCCGGGCGCGCGGCGAGGTGCCGTTCCTGCACGCCGCCGCCGACAACACGCCCGCGATCCGGCTCTACGAGCAGCTCGGCTTCCGGCTGCGCGCCCGACCCGACTTCGTGGCCCTGACGGTCCCGCGCGACGTCCACGCCCGGGCCTCGGCCTGACGACAGGAGGATCATGACCCTGCACCTCGCGGTCGCCCTCGACGGCACCGGCTGGCACCCCGCCTCGTGGCGCGAGCCCGGTGCCCGGGCCGACGAGCTGTTCACGGCGGGCTTCTGGGTCGACCAGGTCCGCGAGGCCGAGGCGGGCCTGCTCGACCTCGTCACCCTCGAGGACTCCTTCGCCCTCGACACCGACCGCGTGGACCGGGTGCAGGGGCGCCTCGACGCGCAGCTCGTGGCGCTGCGCGTCGGGCCGGTGACCAGCCGCATCGGCCTGGTGCCGACGGTGATCGCCACCCACACCGAGCCGTTCCACGTCTCCACCGCGATCGCCACCCTCGACTACGTGACCACCGGGCGGGCCGGCGTGCGGATCAAGGTGTCGTCGCGCGCGGACGAGTACGCGCTGTTCGGGCGTCGCGAGGCCGGCGCGGAGAGCCGCGAGGGCCTGTTCGACGAGGCCGCCGACCACATCGAGGTCCAGCGCCGGCTCTGGGACTCGTGGGAGGACGACGCCGAGATCCGCGACGCCGCCACCGGGCGCTTCGTCGACCGCGAGAAGCTGCACTACATCGACTTCGAGGGCGCCCACTTCTCGGTGCGCGGCCCGTCGATCACCCCGCGCCCGCCGCAGGGCCAGCCGCTGGTGACCGCCCTCGCGCACGTCGACGTCGCCTACCGTCTCGCGGCCCGGGGCGCCGACCTCGTGTTCGTCACGCCCGGCGGCGTCGGGCGCGACGGCCCGACCGGCGACGCGGAGGCGATCCTGGCGCAGGTCCGCGCCGAGGAGGCGGCGGTCGGGCGCACCGGCGATCCCCTGCACGTGCTCGGCGACCTGCTCGTCGTGCTCGACGACAGCGCCGACGCCGCCCGCGAGCGCCTGCGCCGGCTCGACGAGACCGACGGCGCCGAGATGCGCAGCGACGCGCGCATCCTCACCGGCACCGTCGCCGACGTCGCGGACGTGCTGGAGTCGTGGCACGGCGCCGGCCTCGCGGGCGCGCGCCTGCGCCCCGCCGTCACCGCGCACGACCTGCCCCGCATCACCCGCGGGCTCGTGCCCGAGCTGCAGCGCCGGGGCCTGTTCCGCACCGCCTACGACGCCGACACCCTGCGCGGCCACTTCGGCCTCGCGCGCCCCGCCGACCGCTACGCCACGGCCTGAGGAGGACCAGCGATGGCCAAGAAGCAGATCCACCTCGCCGCGCACTTCCCCGGGGTCAACAACACGACCGTCTGGAGCGACCCGGCCTCGGGCAGCCACATCGAGTTCGCGTCGTTCCGGCACTTCGCGCAGACCGCGGAGCGCGCCAAGTTCGACTTCCTCTTCCTCGCCGAGGGCCTGCGGCTGCGCGAGCAGGGCGGCAAGATCTACGACCTCGACGTGATGGGCCGCCCCGACAACGTCGCGATCCTCCAGGCGCTGGCCGCCGTCACCGAGCGGATCGGCCTGGCCGGCACGGTCAACTCCACCTTCAACGAGCCGCTCGACGTCGCCCGCAAGCTCGCGACGCTCGACCACCTGTCGGCCGGGCGGGCGGCCTGGAACGTGGTCACGAGCTGGGACGAGTTCACCGGCGAGAACTTTCGCCGCGGCGGCTACCTGCCCAAGGACAAGCGCTACCTGCGCGCCCAGGAGATGCTCGCGACCGCCCAGGCGCTGTGGGACTCGTGGGCGCCCGGCGAGGTCGTCGCCGACGCCGCGGCCGGGCAGTTCGTGCGCCACGGCGACGCGGGGCGGTTCGAGGTCCGCTCCGACCAGTTCGCCATCTCCGGGCGCTTCCCGGTGCCGCGCAGCCCCCAGGGCCGTCCGGTGATCATCCAGGCCGGCGACTCGGAGGAGGGCCGCGAGTTCGCCGCCTCCAGCGCCGACGCCATCTTCACCCGCCACGCCGAGCTGGAGGCCGGGCAGCAGTTCTACGCCGACGTGAAGGCGCGGCTGGCGAAGTTCGGCCGGCGCCACGAGGACCTCAAGATCCTGCCGGCGGCGACGTTCGTGCTGGGGGACACCGAGGACGAGGCGGCGGACAACGCGCGGCAGGTGCAGTACCAGCAGGTCGGGCCGCACACGGCGATCGCGTTCGCCGAGCAGGTGTGGAACCGCGACCTCTCCGACGTCGACCCCGACGGCCCGGTGCCCTCGTTCGACCCGAAGACCTCCGACGACGTCGACTCCGGCGCGCACATCTCCAAGGGCCGCGCGAGCGTGCGGATGTACAAGGACCCGGTGGCGGTGGCGCACGAGTGGCGCGAGCTCGGCGAGCGGGAGGGTCTCTCGCTGCGCGAGGTCGTCATCCGCAAGAACGGGCGGCACACGTTCGTCGGCACCCCGCAGCGGGTCGCGGACACGATCGACGAGTTCGTGCAGTCCGACGCCTCCGACGGCTTCGTGCTCGTCCCGCACATCACCCCGGGCGGGATGGACGTGTTCGCCGACCGGGTGGTGCCGCTGCTGCAGGAGAAGGGCTCGTTCCGCACCGAGTACGAGGGCACGACGCTGCGCGAGCACCTCGGACTCCAGCCCTCGCCCACCACCGTCGCCGCGGTGAGCGTCGAGGCGTGAGCCGCCCGGACAAGGAGCACCCCGAGACCCTCGGCGTCGCCACGCAGGCGGTGCACGCCGGCAACGCCGTCGACGCCGGCAGCGGGGCGATCCGCACGCCGCTGGTGATGGCGAACTCCTACGCGCTGCCCGAGGACCCCTCGGAGCTGTCGTGGTCGGGGTTCGACGTGCCGCTCTACACCCGCAACACCGGAGCCAACCAGCGCGCACTGCAGTCCAAGCTCGCCCACCTCGAGCAGGGCGAGGACGCCGTGGTGCTCGCCACCGGGGTGGCGGCGCTGCACGCGGTGTTCTTCACGTTCCTGCGCACCGGCGACCACGCGGTGATCTCCGACGTCACCTACGAGGCGACGTACCGGCTGTTCGCGGAGATCCTGCCCGCGCGCTACGGGGTCGAGGCCACGTTCGTGGACACGAGCGACCCCGAGGCCGTGCGCGCGGCGATGCGGCCGACGACGCGCCTGGTGCACACCGAGGTGATCGCCAACCCGACGACGCGGGTGTGCGACGTCGCCGCGGTCGCGGAGATCGCCCACGCGGGCGGGGCGCTGCTCTCGGTCGACTCCACGTTCACCCCGCCCCCGCTGTACCGCCCACTGGCCGACGGCGCCGACCTCGTCGTGCACTCGCTGACCAAGGTCATCAACGGGCACGGCGACGCGATGGGCGGGGTCGTGGTGGGCGCGCGCGAGCACGTCGACGCGATCCGGGCCGAGGCCATGGTCGACGTCGGTGGCGTGGTCTCGCCGTTCAACGCGTGGCTCATCGCACGCGGGGCGATCACCTTGCCGCTGCGCCTGCGCCAGCACCTCGCGTCGGCGCAGCGGGTGGCGGAGTTCCTGGCCGCCCAGCCGGGCGTCGCCTACGTCGCCTACCCGGGGCTGCCCGGGCACCCGCAGCACGGGCTCGCGAACCGGCTGTTCGGCGGGCGCGGCCACGGCTGGATGATGGCGTTCGCCCTCGACGGCGACGCCGACCGGCAGAACCGGTTCGTCGCCGACCTGCGCGTCGTCACCTCCGCGGTGTCGCTCGGGCACGACGAGAGCCTCATCGTCCACGTCGGCACCTCGGGCGCGCGGGCGGCGTCCTGGCCCGAGGAGTTCCGCCGCTACGGGCACCTGCGGTTCTCGGTCGGGCTCGAGGACCCCGACGACCTGATCGCCGACCTGGGCGCCGCGCTCGCCACGGTCCGTGCGTGATCGTGCCCGCTCCGCTGTGGTTCGGTTGTGCACCATCGGGTTGGACCTCCGGTCTCGTGAGTGCTTGTCCGTGCCGGGGCACGGACAAGCACTCACACCTCATCGCCGCCCCGCGACACGACGTGTGTGCTCGTCGGGCTCGCCTTGAAGGGCACGCCCTCGTGTGCGAGGTTGAGGTGGCGACGGTGCGAGGCGACGGAGGTGAGCGGTCCGTGCGGCGGTGCCTGCTCCCCCGTGACGCCCGTCCCCTGGCGACGGTCCACCTGGTCGCCCGCCTGCACGTCGACCTCCTGCGCCTCGCCGGCGCGCTCTGTCGACGCTGACGCCTCGTCCCTCCCCGGTCGCCGCGGACGTCCGCCGGCGACGTCCCTCCGCCACCCGGAGCGCGATGCCGCGCGCTCGCGCCGGGGGCACCCCGCTGCGAGGAGCACACCCGTGTCGATCACCACGACCACCGACATCCGCCGCGTCGCCGGCTCCCTCGGCGCCGAGGTCACCGGGCTGCGGCTCGGTCCCGACATGCCCGACCACGAGGTCGCGTCCCTGCGCGCCGCGATCCTCGAGCACAAGCTCGTGGTGGTGCGGGGCCAGGACCACCTCGACGACCACGGGCACGCCGGGTTCGTCCGGCGCCTCGGCGCCCTGACCACCGCCCACCCGACGATCACGGGCGGCCAGGCCGAGGCGGCGGTGCTGCCCGTCGACTCCGAGCACGGCAACAAGGCCAACAGCTGGCACACCGACGTCACGTTCGTCGACCGCCCGCCGGCCTTCACCACCCTGCGCGCCGTGGTGCTCCCGCCGTTCGGCGGCGACACGCTGTTCGCCAACACCGCGCGCGCCTACGCGAACCTGCCCGCGGGCCTGCGCACGCTGGCCGACGGGCTGTGGGCGGAGCACTCGAACGACTACGACTACGCCACGACCCACGCCGTCGAGGGCCCGACCGGCGCCACGGCGGACTACCACCAGCAGTTCACCGCGACCGTCTACCGGACCCACCACCCGGTGGTGCGCGTGCACCCCGAGACCGGCGAGCGCGTCCTGCAGCTCGGGCAGTTCGTGTCTCGCATCCTCGGTGTCAACGGCCAGGACAGCCGCGACCTGCTCGCGCTCTACCAGCGACACATCACCCGCCAGGAGAACATCGTGCGCTGGCGCTGGGCGCCGGGTGACTTCGCGGTGTGGGACAACCGCGCCACCCAGCACTACGCCGTCGCCGACTACGGCGACCTGCCGCGCCGGATGCACCGGGTGACGGTGGCCGGCGACGTCCCCGTCTCGATCACCGGCGAGCGCAGCCGCTCCGTCGAGGGCGATGCCGCCGCCTACGCGGG
>JAQSWW010000183.1 GCA_029266415.1 Actinomycetospora sp.
CCGCCGGGACCGCCGGGACCGCCGGGACCGCCGGGACCGCCGGGGCCGCCCGGACCGCCGCCGGGCACGATCGGCGCCCCGACGGCGGGGGCGCCCGCGGCGAGCGGCCCCCCGGGGACGCCGGGCTGGCCGGGCTGGCCGGGAGCGCCGGGCTGGACGAAGGAACCGGGACCACCGGGCCCACCGGGACCACCGGGCTGACCGGGCGCGCCGGGCTGACCGGGCGGGACCTGGCCGGGCGCGCCGATCGGCGGACCGCCGGGCTGACCCGGGGCCGGGCCGCCGGTCGCGCCGGGCAGAGGTGCGGCGGAGGTCGGGCTCGCGGGGGCCGCGGTGGGACTCGAGGGCCCCTCGCCACCGAGCGCGAGCAGGCCGACCACGGCGGCGACGCCCGCGACGGCCAGCAGGACGATGCCCGCGATGCGCATGCGCGAGGCGTCGGACCCGGGCCCAGTCATCTCCTGCTCCCTCCGTGGCGACGACCTGTCGCACGGGGGTCAGGAGACCACTAACGGGGCTCGACTCCGAGCCGACGCGCCGCACGTGCCCGCTGCCGGCTCTGACGCAGGCGTCGCAGCCGCTTGACGAGCATCGGGTCGGCGGCGAGCGCCTCCGGACGGTCGACCAGCGCGTTGAGCACCTGGTAGTACCGCGTCGCCGACATGTCGAACAGCTCGCGGATCGCCTGCTCCTTGGCGCCCGCGTACTTCCACCACTGGCGCTCGAACGCGAGGACCTCCCGATCCCGACGGTCGAGCCCGTCCGAGGGCTCGTCGTCCTGCGGGGGATGCACCCGTACGGCGTCCGCCACGCTGCTCGCCTCCTGCCGACCCGGCGTCACGCTGGCGCGAATGACACGCCTGTCATTAGCGCCCCTCCATTACAGCACGACGGCCCGACAACGCGGGGGCTCCGGCGCCGCGTCGACGCGGACGGCCGGGCACTACGGTGCCCGCCGTGACCGTCAGGCCCGTCCTCGTCGTCGGTGAGCCGGTGCTCCACCGACCCACCCGCCCGGTGGCCGCCGAGGAGATGGGCGGGGAGTCGCTGCGCACGCTCGTCGCGGACCTCTTCGACACCATGGACGCCGCCAACGGCGTCGGGCTCGCCGCCAACCAGATCGGCGACGAGCGCCGCGTGTTCGTCTTCGACTGCCCCGACCCCGCGCTCGAGGGCGAGCGCCGCCGCGGCGTCGTCGTCAACCCGGTCCTCTCCGCCGACCCGCCGCCGGAGACCATGCCCGACGAGGACGAGGACGAGGAGGGCTGCCTGTCGGTGCCCGGCGAGGCATTCCCCACCGGGCGGGCCGAGGCCGCCGAGGCGCGCGGGGTCGACGCGGACGGGGACGAGGTCGTCGTGAGCGCCACGGGCTACCTGGCCCGCTGCCTGCAGCACGAGACCGACCACCTGGACGGGTACGTCTACCTCGACCGCCTCGTGGGCCGGTACCGCCGCGCCGCCAAACGCGCGGTGCGCGCCCACGGGTGGGGCGTCCCCGGCCACTCCTGGATGCCGGGCGTCGACCCGGACCCCTTCGGCCACTGATGTCCGGGTTCACCCACAGCGGACAGCTTCACCCAGGCTCCTGCAACGGTGTAAGCACGAAGGTGTGGACGAGCTCGACGCCTACTCCCGCACCGTGAGCACGGTCGCGGCCGCCGTGGGCCCCTCGGTCGCCGCGGTGCGCGCGGGCGGGGGCAGCGGGTCGGCCGTGGTGCTCGACCACGGGGTCCTGGTCACGAACGCGCACGTCGTCGGCGGGCACCGCGAGGGCTCGGTGGCCTACGCCGACGGCACCGAGGGCACGGTCACCGTCCGCGGCACCGACGCGCTGTCGGACCTCGCGGTCCTCGTCTCCCCGGACCCCACGCCGCCGCCGCTGGAGCTCGGCGACGCCGCGACGCTCGTCGTCGGCCAGCTGGTCGTGGCCGTCGGGAACCCGCTGGGGCTCGCCGGCTCGGTCACCGCCGGCGTCGTCAGCGGGCTCGGGCGCGCGCTGCCGGTGCGCAGCGGGCGGGCGAGCCGGGTGGTCGAGGACGTCATCCAGACCGACGCCGCGCTCAACCCGGGGAACTCCGGCGGCGCGCTCGTCGACTCGTCGGGGCGCGTGGTCGGCATCAACACCGCGGTGGCCGGCGTCGGCCTCGGGCTCGCAGTGCCGATCTCGGCGACGACGCGGCGCATCCTCGAGACCCTGCGCGCCGAGGGACGGGTGCGGCGCGGTTACCTCGGGCTGGTCGGGGCGCCGGCGCCGCTGCCCGCCGACGTCGCCGCCCGCCTGGGCCGCCCGCGGGGGCTGCGGGTCGCGGAGGTGGTCGCGGGCTCCCCGGCGGCGCGGGCGGGCCTGCGCCCCGGGGACCTGGTGGTCTCCGCCGACCGCGAGGCGGTCACCGACGCGCAGGGTCTGCAGCGCCGGCTGTTCGCGCCGTCGATCGGACGCACGATGCCGGTGACGGTGCTGCGCGGCGAGGCGATGGTCGACGTGCTCGCCGTGCCGACGGAACTCACCGAGCGCTGATAGCGTCGCCGCACCGATCACGGGAGCTCGCCAGAGCGGGCTGAGAGGGCGGCTGGCCACCCCGGCCCGCGCCGCCGACCGTCGCACCACGCCGGGTAATGCCGGCACGGGAGGCACCGATGGACGCCCGTACCCCGCCCGTCGCCCTCGCCATCGCGGGCACCGACTCCGGGGGCGGGGCGGGCATCACCGCCGACGTCCGCGCCTTCACCGCCTGCCGGGTGCACGGCGCGGTGGCCATCGCCGCGGTCACCGTGCAGAACTCCGTCGGCGTGTCCGGCTTCCACGCCGTGCCGCCCGAGGTCGTCGCCGACCAGATCCGCACCGTCGCCGGCGACATGGGCGTCGACGCGGCCAAGACCGGCATGCTCGCGTCGAGCGACATCATCGAGGCGGTCGTGGCGGCCGCCGACGAGGTGGGGCTCGGGACCCGCGTGCCGTTCGTCGTCGACCCCGTCGCCGCGTCGATGCACGGCCACTCCCTGCTGGCCCCCGACGCGCTGGACGCGGTGCGCCAGGCGCTGATCCCGCGCGCCACGCTCGTCACGCCCAACCTCGACGAGGTCCGGCTGCTCGTGGGCGTGGAGGTCACCGACGACGCCTCCGCCCGCGAGGCGGCCCGCGCGCTGCTGGACCTCGGGGCGGGCGCGGCGCTGGTCAAGGGCGGGCACCTCGAGGGGTCCGCCGACGTCGTCGACCTGCTCGTCACCGCCGACGGCACCGAGCGCGCGTACTCCTCGCCGCGCCGGGACACCCCGCACAGCCACGGCGGCGGCGACTCGCTGGCCTCGGCCACCACCGCCGGGCTCGCGCGGGGCCTGGCTCTGCCCGACGCCGTGGCGCTCGGCAAGGCGTACGTGACGCGGGCGGTCGAGCACGCCTACCCGCTCGGCGCCGGCCACGGGCCCGTGTCGGCGCTGTGGTCGGTGGCCGACTGGGAGCCCGTGTGAGCGGTGGCGCGATGATGGGCCGATGGCCGAGACCCCGCCGCGCGCGCTGACCATCGCGGGCTCCGACTCCGGCGGCGCCGCCGGGCTGGAGGCCGACCTGCGGGCGATGACGGCCTGCGGGGTGCACGGGTGCATCGCCGTCACCGCGGTGACCGTGCAGAACTCGCTCGGCGTCTCCGGGGTGCACCTCGTGCCGCCCGAGACCGTGGCCGCGCAGGTGCGGGCGGTGGTCACCGACATCCGCGTCGGGGCGGCCAAGACGGGGATGCTCGCATCGCGGGAGATCATCGACGTGGTCGCCGACGTCGTCGACGAGGTCGGGATCGGGCGCGACGCCGACCGGGTCCCGTTCGTCGTCGACCCCGTCGCCGCGTCGATGGCCGGCGAGCCGCTGCTGGCCGAGGACGCGATGGAGGCGATCCGCACCCGGCTGTTCCCCCGCGCCGCGCTCGCCACCCCGAACCTCGACGAGGTGCGCCTGCTCGTCGGCGTCGAGGTCACCGACGCCGCGACCGCCCGCGACGCCGCCGAGGCCCTGTACGCGCTGGGGCCGCGGTACGTGCTGGTCAAGGGCGGGCACCTGCGCGGGTCACCCGAGGTCGTCGACCTGCTCTTCGACGGCGAACGGACCTGGGAGTTCAGCGGCCCGCGCATCGACACCCCGCACGTCCACGGCGCGGGCGACGCGCTGGCCAGCGCGACCTGCGCCGCGCTGGCCCGGGGCCTGGACATGCCCGACGCCGTCGCGTCCGCCGAGCGCTACATCCGGCGCGCGGTGGCCGAGTCGTACCCCCTCGGCGCCGGCGTCGGCCCGGTCTCGCCGTTCTGGGCGGTGCACGCGCACTCGTGAGGTGCGGTCCTCAGCCGCCGTCCTCCGGCCCGAGCTCGCGGATCGGGGCCCCGTCCGCCCAGGCCGCGATGTCCTCCACCGCGTCGCGGTAGAAGACGTCGTAGGAGCCCTCGGTGACGTAGCCCAGGTGCGGGGTGAGCACGGTGTTCGGCAGCGTGCGCAGCGGCGAGTCGGCGGGCAGCGGCTCGGCGCCGAACACGTCGAGCGCCGCCCCGCCGATCCGGCCCTCCCGCAGCGCCTCGACCAGCGCGTCCTCGTCGACGATCGGGCCGCGCGAGGTGTTCACCAGCAGCGCGGTGGGCTTCATCCGCGCCAGCTCGTCGCGCCCGATCAGGCCCGTGGTGCGCTCGGAGAGCTTGAGGTGGATCGTCACGACGTCCGACGTGGCGAGCAGCTCGTCCTTGTCCACGGGCGTGACACCCGCGGCGCGGGCGTCGTCGGGGTCGAGGTGCTGGCTCCAGGCGACGACGTCCATGCCGAAGGCGAGCCCGACCGTCGCCACCGGCCGGCCCAGCCCGCCGAGCCCGACGACGCCCAGGCGCCGCCCGGAGAGATCCCGGCCGACGGTGTGCTGCCAGCCGCCCTCGCGCACGGCGCGGTCCTCGGCGGGGACGTGGCGGGCCGCGGCGAGGATCAGCGCCCAGGTCATCTCCACGGTCGGCGTGGACGGGCTGACCCCGCCGGTGCCCGACACCGTGACCCCGCGCTCACGGGCCGCGGCGACGTCGATGGCGACGTTGGCGGGGCCCGTCGTCACCAGCAGGCCCAGGTGCGGCAGCCGCTCGAGGACGTGGGCGGGGAACGCGGTGCGCTCGCGCATCGCCACGACGACGTCGTAGGGCTCGAGGGCGGCGACGACGTCGTCGGGACCGCCGAGGTGCTCGCGGAAGAAGGTCACCTCCTGCGCACCGAGCGCGTCCCAGTCGGCGTGGGTGGACGCGACCTGCTGGTAGTCGTCGAGCACGGCAACGCGATGAGGTGGGCGGCGCGGGGTCGGCACGGGCCGGGTGTGCCCCCCGGGGTGCGGGGGCACACACCCGCCGTGCCGCCCGACGCCGACCCGCTGCCCGTCCTGCGCCCCACCCGGGCCCGCTGGGCCGTCTACGCCGAGCGGCCGCGGCGGCGTGCGCAACAGTTCGTCGCCGACGTCGCGGTGCTGACGTGGGCGGCGATCGTCGTCTCGATGGCGGTCCTGCTCCACGACGCGGTCCTCGCCCTGCAGGAGCCGGGGCGCGCGCTCGGCGGGGCGGGCCAGCGGGTGCGCGATACCTTCGGCTCCGCCTCCGACACCGCGTCCGGGGTGCCGTTCGTGGGCGACGACCTCGCCCGCGCCCTGTCCGGGGGAACCCAGGCCGGAGATTCGCTCGTGGCCGCCGGTGAGCAGGAGGTGGCCGCGGTCGCCTCGCTGGCCACCGGGCTGGCCTGGCTGCTCGTGGTGCTCGCCCTCCTGCCCGTGGTCGCCGTGTGGCTGTCGCTGCGGGTGCGCTGGATGCTTGCGGCGCGCGCCGTCCTCGCGCTGCGCGACGGCCTGGGCGCCGCGGCCGGCGCCGGCGACGCCGACCTGCTCGCCCTCCGTGCCCTGGCCAACGGCTCGCCGCGGCGCCTGGCCCGTGCCGTGCCCGGCGCGGCGGGCGGCTGGCGGCGGGGCGATCCGCGCGTCCTGTCCCGCCTCGCCGAGATCGAGCTCGCCCGCCTCGGGCTGCGCGGGCCGACGTTCGTCCGGGCCCCGGGCGTGGACCCCGAACCGGTCCTCCGGGACGATCCGGACAGGATCGCGCCACGACCGGCCGGGAACGGCTCCGGGGTGGACCCCGACGAACGGTGGGGTGACACACGCCCACCACCGGGTCCTCCGAGCAGCCCAACGTCCTAGCCTCGGCCCCCGGACGGCGTCGGCACGGACGGGGAGGGCAGCATGGTCACGGTGGTGGACCGATCACGGCTGGCCGCGTGGCGTGGCCGGGTCGTGGGCTGGGCGGCGCGCCAGTACCTCGCATGGCGCAGCCGGCGCGGCCTCGACGCGGTGTCGCTGCTGCCCGACCACGCCCTGATGCCGCTGCGCCGCGACGGGCTCGACCCGGTGCCGGCGCTGCGCGAGGCGCGCGAGGACGCGCCCGTGCGCCACTTCCCCCTGCCGTTCGGGGTGACGGCGTGGCTGATCACCGGCCACGAGGAGGCCCGCGCGGTCCTCGGCCGCACCTCGGGGCTGTCCAACGACTTCAGCCACCTCATCGGGCAGGCCGGGGTCAAGGAGGGTCAGAACCCGGGCGGGCTCGGCTTCACCGACCCGCCCGAGCACACCCGGCTGCGCCGCCTGCTGACCCCGGAGTTCACCTACCGGCGTCTCGGGCGGCTGCGCCCGCGCATCGCCGACATCGTCGAGGGCCGCCTCGACCACATGGAGGCCCTCGCCGCGGCGGGCGAGCCGGTGGACCTCGTGCGCGACTTCGCCACGCCCATCCCGTCGCTGACGATCTGCGAGCTGCTGGGCATCCCGTATGACGAGCGCGACGAGTTCCAGTCGCTGTCGACGGCTCGGTTCGACGTGCTCGGTGGCGGCGCCGCGGCGTTCGACAAGATCGGCGAGTCGCTGGTCTACCTGCGCGGGGTCGTCGAGCGCCAGCGCCTCGAGCCCGGCGAGGGCCTGCTCGGGCAGCTGATCCGCGAGCACGGCGACGAGCTCGACACCGACGAGCTCGCCGAGCTGGCCGACGGCCTGCTCACCGGCGGGCTCGAGACCTCGGCGTCGATGCTGGCGCTGGGGGCGATGGTGCTGCTGCGCGACCCCGACAGCTTCGCCCTCGTGCGTGACGAGCCCGAGGCCGTGAACGGGTTCGTCGAGGAGCTGCTGCGGTACCTGACCGTCGTCCAGATCGCGTTCCCGCGCTTCGCCACCGAGGACATGACGCTCGGCGGGGTGCAGATCAGCAAGGGCGACGGGCTGCTCGTGTCGCTCTCGGGCGCCGACCGCGACCCGCGCCTGACCCCGGACCCGGAGCGCTTCGACCCCCGCCGCCCGCCGACGCCGCACCTGGCCTTCGGCCACGGGATCCACCGCTGCATCGGGGCCGAGCTGGCGCGCATGGAGCTGCGCGCGGCCTACCCCGCGCTCCTGCGCCGGTTCCCGCACCTGCGCCTCGCCGACGACGCCGGCACCCTCGACGACCAGCCCTTCCGCGCCACCTCGATCGTCTACGGCGTCGACGCCCTGCCCGTGGCCGTGTCCTGAGGTGCGCCTGTGCCAGCGTGGGGGCCACGCTGGCGATCCCATGCAGCACGCCGATAGGGCCAGGAAAGCCCCCAGCTCGCGCGTCCGGCGCGGTCGGCGCAGTCCCGGTGATCGAAGTACCGATACGGACACTGGACGTCAGCGACGCCACTTCGCTGATACTCAGTCCTGCCCGTCCTGCCCCGGGATGACGGGGCTGGAGGCCTGGGCCCAGAAGCGGCGGGGGATGCGCCCGGCGCCCCGGGCCGCGTGGCCGGCCTCGACCGCCAGGCGCATGGCGTGCGCCATCGCCTCCGGGTCCGACGCGCGGGTCACGGCCGTCGCGAGCAGCACCGCCGCACAGCCGAGCTCCATCGCCTGCGCCGCCTCGGACGCCGTGCCGATCCCCGCGTCGAGCACCACGGGCACCGGCGACGACGCGGTGATCATCTCGATGTTGTGCGGGTTGCGGATGCCCAGGCCCGTCCCGATCGGCGCGCCCAGCGGCATGACCGCGGCGCAGCCGGCGTCGGCGAGCTTCGCCGCCAGCACCGGGTCGTCGTTGGTGTAGGGCAGGACGGTGAAGCCGTCGTCGACGAGCTGCTCGGCGGCGTCGAGGAGCTCGACGGGGTCGGGCAGCAGGGTCCGCTC
>JAQSWW010000305.1 GCA_029266415.1 Actinomycetospora sp.
AACAGTCGTGATCGGTATCGCGGTGGCGGCGGTCGTGGGGTGGGTCGTGGGGTGGATCCTCGCGCCCGTCGTCGACCTGGCGCGCCACGGGACCCGTGATGAGCGGGCCGTGCGTTCCTGCCGGCGCGAGGGGCGGGCGCCGCGCCCGGAGACCGTCGCCGATGCCACCGTCCCGGACCAACGCCGGCCGGAGGAGCCGGCGTCCCCGGCTCTCGAGGGCGCGCCCGGATCCTCCTGATCGTCGAGTTCTTCACCCGAACGGGTGTATCGCGGAGACGTCGCTAACGATCCGTGGCAGCGCCGCGAGACCAGACCATCACGAGCCGGCGGCGAGGCCGGCCCACGAGCCCCGGGGGGATTCCGATGGCCAAGCACGAGGCGCCGCAGGACGGCACCCCCCGCAGCGCCGGGATCATCCGCCCGGTCGCCCTGAGCGCCGCGGCCTACCTGCGCTCGCGGGCCGCGACGACGACGGCCGTGATCACGGCGCCGGGGCCCGCCGGGCGGCACTCGCGGGCGTGAGCCGTCACCGCAGCACGCGGGTCTCCTCGACCCGGGCCGCGTCCATCTCCGCGAACTCGACCCGCAGCCGGCCGAGCCGCCGGCTCTCACGCCGGTCGACGTAGGGCAGGAAGCCCGCCCGCTCGCAGCCCTTGAGGCTCGCGACGTTGTCCTCGCCGACGAACGTGAGCACGTAGCGCGCGTCGAGCTCCCTCGCCTTCTCGGCGATCATCGACATCCCCGCGCTCATGATCCGCTGGCCCTGGTGGCGCTTCGGCGTGAAGGCCCCCTCCAGGAGCGCCTCGTCGGCGCCGAGCGTCGGGAACTCCCCGTGGAAGAAGTCGGCGACCGCGTCGTTGTCGTCGGCGCCGAACAGCCACTGCACGTAGCAGGGGTCGTCGTGGGCGTCGACCGCGACGTAGGGCCGGCCGATGCCGCGCTCGAGCAGGCCCACGCGCTTCTGGCGCTCCCAGCGCTCGGCGGTGTCGACGTCCGCGTCCAGGTCGAGGATGTGCTCGACGTCCCGGTCGACCAGCGGCCGCACCGAGATCGGGATCTTCGCGACGGGCGTCTCGTGGGGGGCCTGCAGGTCACGCCGCAGGCCGTAGGAGAGGGTGGTCGAGGCCACCCGCCGGCCGATCGACCTCGCGGTGGGCCCCAGGGTCCCCGAGCGCACGGCCCGGCGGGCCGCCCGGGTATAACGCGTCAGTCCCGTACCGGTCTGCATGGCTGTCCCTCCTCGGCGGCCGCACGACGTGACCGCGGCCCCACTGTGGCAGCCGTCGTCACCCCATCGAGGAGGGGGACGGCACTAGGCCGGTTGGACGGTGCCCGCGTGCAGGGGCCCCTCGTCGTTGACGGCGAGCAGCAGGGGGACCGACCCGCTGGTGTCGATGCGGCAGACCGCGGCGTCGACCAGGTACATCCGCCACGCGATCTCGATGCCGACGCCGAGCGCCCAGCTGATCGCCGCCTTGATCGGCGAGACGTGGCTGACCACGACCACCTCGCCGCGCGCCGCCTCGTCCGCGAGCTCCGCGCACGCCGCGGCCACGCGCGCCCGCACCGCCGCGAGGGACTCGCCGCCCGCGGGCACGTGGTCGGGGTCGGCCTGCCAGGTGCGCCAGGCGTCGCCGTCGAGCGCGGTCATCGGCTGCCCGTCGAGGGCGCCGTAGTCCATCTCGGTCCAGCGCGCGTCGATCTCCACCGGGACGTCCGCGCCCAGCAGCGCCGCCGTCTCGCGGGCGCGGACCAGGGGGCTGGACAACAGCCGGGTGGGCCGCGGGAGCCCCGACGCCAGCGCCCGCGCCTGGCGACGCCCCGTGTCGGTGAGCGGCGGGTCGGACCGCCCGCACATCACCCCACGGGCGTTGGCTGCACTCTGACCGTGGCGGACGAGGGTGAGCACGACCGCCACGGTAGTGCCGCCGCGGTGAGCACCCGGTGCGCATTCGGACGACCGAGGGCGTCCGCGAGCAGGACGAGCGCGCCGGGCAGGCACGAGATCAGCGCCAGCACGCCGTAGACCACTGCCGTCGCGAGGCCCTGGCCCGGGTCGAGGCCGACCGCGGCGAACGCGAGCGCGGCCGCGGCCTCGCGCGGGCCCCAGCCGCCCACCGTCAGCGGCACCGTCATCGCCAGCAGCGCGACGGTGACCAGCGGCAGCAGCTGCCCGAGCGGGGCGGTGACGCCGGCGACGCGCGCGGCGAGCACGAAGAGGGCGAGCAGCCCGGCCAGCGCCACCAGCGACAGGGCGACCACGGCGGGGCCGGTGCGGCGCGTCGTCAGGCCCTCGCGCAGGTCGCGGAGACCGGCGAGCAGGCCCACCCGCCAGCGAGCGGCCCGGCGGGCGGTGGCGAGCCAGGCGCCCGCCGCGGCCAGGGGCCCACCCGCCAGCGAGCGGCCCGGCGGGCGGTGGCGAGCCAGGCGCCCGCCACGGCGACGACCACGAGCAGCGCGGCCCCGGCGACCAGGGGGCCGGGCCCGACCAGCGCCGCGCGCAGCGACGGCTGGGCGAGCAGCACGCCCGCGCCGACCGCGACCACCACGGCCTGGCCCGCGACGCGCTCCAGCACCACGGCGCGGGCACCGCGCGCGTCGCCGGGGCGGTGGTGGCGCACGGCGCGGTGCACGTCGCCGAGGACCCCGGCGGGCAGCAGGGAGTTGAGCAGCATCGCGCGGTAGGCGTCGGTGGTCGCCGCACGCAGCGACAGCGTCAGCCCGACCCCACGGGCCACGACGCACCAGCGCGCCGCGCCGGCGACGGTGACCACCGCGCCGAGCGCGAGGGCGGCGAGGACGGCGGGCGCGGTGATGCCGGCCAGGGCGTCGAGGACCCCGTCCGCGCCGAGGCGCGTGACGAGCAGGACGGGCAGGCCGACGCCGACGAGCAGGCGGACGACGGCGCCGAGGGAGGGGCGGGGCCGGGGGGCGGGGGTGGTCATGTCGGGTCCGGTGGGGTCGCGGCGGGCGTCGTCGCCGCCAGTGTCGCCATCGGCGGGGCGCGCGTGAGGGGGGTTCGCGCTATTGCCGGGACCGGAGGTCGTGTGCTGGGGAGCGGGGATGTCGGGGAGCGACACGGAGGAGTCCAGTGGGGAGCTGGGGAGCGGGGAGCGTGCGGGGAGTTCCGGGGGGTCGGCGGTTCAGGGCAGGGCGAGGAGGTCGAGGTGACCGACGGCGACGCGCAGGCGTCCCCGCTCGGCGGCCTCGATGCGGCGGGCGAGGTAGGCGTCGGCGTGGCGCGCGAGGTCGGGGTCCTGCGCGACGGCCGCCGCCACCCAGCCGTGGAGCCAGGCGACCGCGAGGTCGACGTCGTCGAGCCCGAGCTGCCACGGGCTCGCGCGGCAGCGGACGTGCGCGCCGCGCCGGGTGAACGCGGCCTCGGCGGCGGCCGCCGCGGTCGGGCCGAGGAGGCGCCGCCCGTCGACCGGCAGGCCGCGGCGATCGCGTCGACCTCGTCGGCGGTGAGCACGTCGAGCAGGGCGGAGGCGGTGACGAGGTCGGGCTGGAGGTCGGGGTCGGCGAGGTCGTCGGCGGTCAGGGTGCCGATGTCGAGCACGCGGGTCTCGGCGGTGACGGGGGATCCGTCGCGGGCCGTGGCGGGCAGGCGCTCGCGGGCGTGGGCGAGCAGGTCGGCGTCGCGGTCGACGAGCACCCAGTGCTGGGGGCCGGGCATCCGCGGCGCGAGCCAGCGCGCCATCGACCCCGTGCCGGCGCCGAGGTCGAGGATGCGGCCGGGGGCGGGGTGGCCGGCGCGCAGGTCCTCGACGAGGTCGATCGCCCGCGCCTCCGCGTCGGCGGGCTCGCGCGGCAGCGGACGTGCGCGCCGCGCCGGGTGAACGCGGCCTCGGCGGCGGCCGCCGCGGTCGGGCCGAGGAGGCGCCGCCCGTCGACCGG
>JAQSWW010000184.1 GCA_029266415.1 Actinomycetospora sp.
CTCGGCGCGTTCCTCGGCGGCGGCACGGGCGGTGGTGGCCTCGGCGAGGGCGGCGCGGGCCTGGTCGAGGTCGGCCTCCCGGTCGGCCCGCACGGCCACGGCGCGGTCCCAGGTGTCGAGGCGGCTGCGCACCTCGCCGATGAGGTGGCGGCGGCTCTCCACCGCGGCCTGCAGCAGCCCCCGCGCGCCGCCGGCGGCCTCGACCTGGGTGAGGGTGGCGGCCACGCCGGCGTCGCGGGCCGCACGTCGGGTCTCCTCCAGCCGGGAGGCCCCGAGCGCGTCGGCCGTCCGCGCCTGCTCGCGGGCGGTCTCGGCCTGCGCGGCGTCGGTGACCGCGAGGCCGGTGGCCGTCTCGTGGGCGGCTCGGGCCGTGGCCAGGGCCCGGCGGGTGTCGTCGAGCCGCGCCCGCAGCTCCTCGAGCACCACGCCCTCGCGGTAGGCGTCGCTGTCACGCAGCGCCTCGAGTCGGGCCTCGAGCGTCTCGGTGCGCTCGGCGAGCTCGCGGGCGCGCTCCTCGGCGGCGTCGCGCTCGGCGAGGGCCTCGGCGTGGCGCTGCTCGGAGAGCCGGGCCGTGCGGGTGCGGCCGTCCATGTCCGACGTCGCGCGGACCACGGCGGCGGCGCGGGCCCGCAGCACCCGCCGCGCGTAGGAGCGCTGCTGCTCGGCCAGCCGGTGCGCCGCGGCGGCCTCCGCGTCGAGGCGGGCGAGGTGCTCGCGCTGGCGATCGAGCCGCTCGAAGCCCTCGGCGAGGTCGGCCACCTCGCCCTCGCCCAGCGGCGGAAGGGCCCGGGAGAGGAGCGTGGAGAGCAGCGCCGGGTCGAGGCGCTGGGAGAGCTTCGGGGTCCGCAGCTGCAGCAGCGCGGTGATCAGGGCGTCGTAGCGTTGCTCGGTCATCCCCGGGAACAGGGCCTGCCGCACCGCGCGGCGGTGATCGTGCCCGTGCTCGTGGCGGGTGCCGTGGCCGGCCAGCGCCTCGTCGAGCTGGGGGCGGGTCAGCGGGGTACCGTCGTCGGTGGTGAGCGCGAGGTCGTGCCCGACCCGCTGGTCGGTGGTGAAGTAGTCGGCGTGGACCTGGGTGGTGTGGATGCTGGCCTGCAGGCGGGCGCCCGCAGTGAACCAGCCGCTCCCCTCGTCGTCGTCGCCGCCGAACTCCACCCACACGTAACCGACCCGCGTCACCCCGCTCGCGCCCTGGCCCATGAGGTTCCAGTGCATGGTCCGCTCACCGGTGCCGAACGTCGACAGCCGCTGCGCGCGCAGGTTCGCGTCGAGCAGGAACGGCAGGAGCAGTTCGAGGGCCTTCGACTTGCCCGATCCGTTGGCCCCGCGCAGGAGCAGCCGCCCGCCGGCGAACTCGAGGACCTCGTCGTAGTAGCGCCACACGTTGAGCAGGCCGGCGCGGGTGGGCCGCCAGCGGGCCGTGCCGGTGTCCGTGGGGTGCGCCGGGCGGGGTAGCGCGGTGACGGTCATCGCGGGTCCTTCCCCGAGGAGCGGGTGGTGACGCCGGTGAGGGCGTAGCGGGCGGCGGCGGGTCGGGCCTCGACGACGCCGTGCTCGCGGCGGGCGAGGCCGAACGACGCGAGGACCTCGACGGCGTCGGCGGCCAGCCGGGCGGGGCCGTCGTCGGTGCGGTAGGCCTGGGCCCAGCGCGGCTCGCGCCGCAGCACTCCCTCGGCCTCGACCACCAGCTGCTCGTCGGTGAGCCCGCCCGGCGCGGCGAGCAGGACGTCGAGCAGCACGAGCGCGGCCACGCCAGCGTGCCCCTCGTCGGGGAAGCGGGTGTCGGTGGCGACCCCGTCCGGGTCGACCAGCAGCCACCCCTCGGCGCGTTCCTCGAGGATCATCCCGGCCTGCTCGGCGGCGTCACGCAGCAGGCGCCGTCCGGTGGGGGAGGTGAGGTAGCCCAGCTCGGCATCGGTGAGCTCGTCGCGGTGGATTACCGGGTCGTCGAGCAGCCGACGGAACACCGCATGGCGCAGCCGCAGCGTGTGCTGGGCCTCGCTGCGGTCGTCGCCGCCGTAGCGCGGCTCGTGGGTCAACCGCTCGAGCAGGGCGTCGAACCGGTCGCCGATCTCCTCGGCCGGCGGCGCGATGGACGACGGGCCGGTGGGCGCGGCCAGCAGCCGCAGCAGCAGCGTGGCGTCCACCCGGTAGAGCACCTTGGCCTCCCCCGACTCGACGTAGGCCTCGGTGCTGCCGTCCTGCACCTCCAGGGCCCGCACCCGCTCGAGGTGGCGCAGCACGTCGACGTAGGCGAGCCGCTCGGAGCGCTTGGCGGTGTCGAAGTCGGGCACCACCGGGTCGATCGCCGTGGCCCGCTCGACCCGGGTGGCCAGCAGCCCGATGGTGGTGACCGGGGTGGCGAGCAGCTCCGCGGCGACGACGCACAGCAGCGTGTAGCGCCGGCGGTCGAACGGCGTGCGGCCGCTGCGCTCGCGGCGCGCCGGGCGGCGGCCGTCGGCGTGGGCGCGCACCTTCGCCAGCCGGGCGTAGCCCAGCCGCGGCTCCACGGTCAGCGTCCAGCCGCAGTAGTACTCGAACCACTTGGCGAGGGGATCGCGGCGGGCGCGCAGCAGCGCGAACGCCTCGGGGTCGTGGGCCTCGTGGACGATCGGGGTGCCGAGCAGCCGCCGGATGCCGCGCGCGACCTCGTCCTTCTCGGCGCGTACCAGCTGGTTGGCCAGGTCGGCCCTGTCCGGGCGAGCGGGGGCGTTCACCGGATCACCGCCGCGGCCCGATGCGGAGCACCGGCGACGCGGACGTCGACCACGAGATCGCGCCCCCGCAGGATGCCGCGCGGCGTGGTCAGCACGACCTCGCCGGCGTCGTCGGGCGCCCACAGCACGATCTCCACGCGGCCGTCGGCGGTGACCGCCCGCCGCCGGCCGTCGCGAGGTGCGGCGTGGAACGCGCGCCCGACCAGGTCGAGCAGGCGGGCGAAGGCGTCATGCTCGAGCTCGCCGAGCGCCGAGAGCCGCACCGGCCCGCCGGTGTCGAGCCGTCGCCACGCCTCCTCCAGCTCGGCGCGCTCGGCCGCCGCCCGCGCCCCACGCTCGGCGCGCAGGGCGGCGACGTCGCGGACCCGCCCGGTGCGGGCGAACCGCTCGGTGCGCCCCGAGGTGCGCATCAGCGCCGACACCGGCACCGACGGGGCCTGTGACCACGTCGTGCCGGGCGCGACGAGCTCGGGGTCGGCGTGGTGGAGGTGCGCGTGGCGGGCCGGCGCCGCGCCGCCGGCCAGGGCCCACAGGCGGTGCAGATCGGCGTCGGTGGGGGCGGCGGCGAACCAGCGGGCCAGCTCCCGGAAGTCGGCCACCGCGCTGCTCGCCCGGCGGCGCGACTCGGTCATGCGGTCGAGCGCCTGCAGCAGCGTCACCACCGCCCGGCGGGCCACCGTGTGCAGGTGCTCGACCCGCGGAGTCGAACCCGGGGCGGGACGGAACCACGCCTGCAGGCCCTCCCAGCGCACCTGCCGGTGCTCCAGCCAGGCCGCCGCCGGGTCGGTGCCCTGGTGCGACGGGAGGTCGGCACCCACGAGGGCCCGCTGGTGCAGCACCGCGACCCCGTGGGACTCCACCCGCTCGACGCCGACGGCGATGACGTGGGCACGGTGGTCGAGGTCGGTGAGGAACTCCTCGAGGTAGGCCACCGTGGCGGCCTTGACGTCAGAGAACGTGGCGACGTCGGTGCTCTCCGCGCGCAGCAGGCGCTGGAGCTCGCCGTTGAACTGTTTGGTGTTGTTGCGCAGCGCGTCGAGATGCGCCTCGAGCTCCGAGAGCGCCGTGAACACCCGCCGGTCGGAGGAGGCGGGGTCGGCGAGCAGCGTCGTCAGCTCCGCCAGGCGGTCGGCGATGGCGTCGAGTACGGCGGTCTGCAGGGCGCCGGTGGAGGCCAGGGTGGCCAGCGCGTGCTGCACGCCGGCGAAGGCCGCCTCACCCCGCCGCGTGAGCGAGTACTGCAGGTTGCGCCGCTCGTAGTCGGCAGCGGTGCGGTAGTGGCCGGAGTTGTCCTGCACGACGTCGAGCAGCTGCCAGGAGACCAGACGTCCGAGGGCGGCGGTGAGGTCGTCGTCGGAGAGGGGGTCGAGCCACCCCAGCGCGGTGAGCCGCTCGCGCACCGCGTCCAGCCCGAGCGCGGTCTCCAGCCGCTCGTTGGCATCGGCGAAGGCGGCCAGGATCGCCGAGTACAGCTCCGCGTGGTCGGCGACGGTGAAGCGGAACATGTCCGCGGGCACCCGATGCGGTGGCGGCACACCAACCTCCCTCTCCTACGAGCGACACGGTAGGGGGAGGGTCCGACAGCGTCGGTCGCCGCCGCGCCGAAGGCGCTGGTCGCCGTCGAGGAGACCGACGGGCAGGGTCCTACGGGTCCGGGGCCGGCGGGCTCTCGCTGGGTGGCGGCACCGCCGTCCTCCACCGGCCCAGGTCACGACCCAGCGCGAGGGCGGGTTCCCGGTCGGCTCAGCCGGCTACGTCCGCGGCGTTGACCGCGCGCACGCCCCCGGCGACGAGCACGAGGTGGTCGTGCCCCGGCTCGCGGACGAGGATCGCCTCCTCGATCTGGGCGAGCAGGGTCTGCAGGCGCGCGGCCTCGGGGTCGTCGAGCTCGTCGGACTCGACGTCGCCGACCGGCTCGACGGCCGACGGGACGCGGCCCTCGTCGTCGCGCACGTGCTCGGCCAGCCGCTGCGCGCAGACGTGCAGGCGCACGGCGGGTTCGACGGGCTCGCCGTCGAGGTCGGTCAGGTCCACGCCCTCGGGCGCGGAGTCGTCCACGCCGGCGCGAAAGCCGAGAGCGGAGAGGAAGCGGCTGTAGCGCTCCTGGTCGTCCATCAAGTACCTCCTGGTCGGACCACCGATGGTGCGAGGAGCGACCCGCACCCCGCCAGTTCGGCGGGTGTGACCCTCGCCGACCGGGCAGTGACCTCGGTCGCCGGGGGAGTCCGAGCTCGAGAAGCCGACGGAACCGTGCGGGCGCGGACACCGTCCAACCTCGTGTGACGATCCCTGACTCTGCTCACGCATCCCCGTTCCGGTACCTCGACGTCGTCGACCCTGCGCGGTCGTACGAGGACCTCCTGCGGGCCGCCCGCACGACGAAACGCTGCCCTTCGGGCCCGACACGGCGCGTGCCTGGAGCCGTTCACCGGGGCCTTCCCCGGCCTGGTCCGCGCGTCGAGCACGGACCGCTCGCGGCGCCGGGCGACGATCACCGAGGCGGTCTCATTCGGGCAGGAGGCCGGTGACCTCGCCTCGCTCGCCGTGGTCGCCGCGCCGCGCCCGGCCGACATCCCGGCGGTGCTCGCCTGGTGGGGGTCATCACTTACCCCCACCAGGATCTGATGGGCCTGAGCGCGATCCTCCGGAGTTGGGAGAAGCGATTCGGCGCCACCCTGGTGTGGATCGGCGGCTTCACGCTCGTCCTCGCCGTGGCCGACCCGCCGAGGACGCGGGAGGAGTCGGAGCGCGTCGCCGCCGAGCACCTCGCCTTCTGCCCGGACCAGATCGATCCCCATGACGGGCGCGACCCGTACACCCCGCGCTCGTACGCACGCGAGATCCGGCGGGCCCGGCTGTGGAAGTCCTGGTGGGACTGAGCCGCGCTCAGTTCTCCGTGCGACCGGGCGCCGCCACCGGGAAGCCGCGGTCCTGCGCATCGGCGAGCAGGCGCTGGTCGTAGGTGACGAACGCCGTGAGCTCGTCGCCGAGCACGACGAGCGCCGTGGCCAGGTGGACGGCGTCGAGTGTCCGCAGCGCCGGGTCGCAAAAGGCGGCGGCGGTCGCCCGCACCGTGGCGTCGATCTCGCAGCGGTAGAGTCGGGCGAGAAGGCCCGGCACGCCACTGAGCAGCTCGGGTTCCAAGCGGCGCAGCGCCCGGCCCAGCTCCACCTCGGCCAGCGTCGAGGTCACCCAGGGCGCGTCGCCCCGTTCGGAGAGCCAGTCGGCGAGGGCGTCGGACTCGGTCTCTCGGCGCACCAGCTTCACGAGTGCCGCCGTGTCGAGGTAGAGCATCAGGTGCGCTCGTCGTCACGGAGCTCGCGCACGAGCGCCCCGGCTTCCTGCTCGGTGCGGACGGGCCCGACGGGACGCGGCGGGGGCCCGCCGAGGGTGGGCGCGGCGACGCGCCCGGCGGCCACGAGATCTCCGAGCGCACCCGGCGACGTCGGCACCAGGTGGGCGACCACGCGCCCGCGCTCGGTCACCGCCACGTGTTCGCCGGCCTTCACGCGGGCGAGCACGCGAGCCGTGTCCTGGTTGAGCTCGCGGACGGGTACCTGAGCCATGAGCAGTAAAGTACTACAGCGGTACTACAAGAGGGGGAGACGTTCTTCGACCGGCGCGAGGTCGAACGGCCGGTGGGGCTCGGCCTGGTACCAGTAGGCGACCGACGACCAGTCGTCGCTGCGCCTGTTGGCGTGGCCGTGCTCGATGCTCACGCGGATCGAGCGCTCGAACACGACCGGGTCCTCGATGTGGAAACGGTACAGGCTGACCGGCCCGCGCCAGTTCTTCCCGCCCGTCAACGTGACGCCGTGGTACGGCGCCGAGTAGCTCTGAGTCGGGCACCAGGCCGTGTTGACGTAATCCTCGGTGCCCGTGCCATGCAGGGTCGGTGGCCATTCGTCGCCGTCGATGAAGATCATGTCGTCGCCCTCGCCGTACCAGTTCCACCGCCGCGTGCGGCGCCGGTTCTGGATGTTGAGCACGCAGCCGACGTAGTGCCCGTGGCCCTCGGCCTCGAGGATCGTGTAGTTGTCACGGCCTGTCAGGTTCGTGCCGTGGAACTGGTAGGCGGCGTTCGACGGGCCGGGCCGGACGCCGGCCGTGGGGTTCTGCCGACGCCACTGCGCGTGGAAGCGCCCGACCTCGTCGCCGACGGTGTCGAGCTCCTCGAAATCGACGTAGAAGTACACGAGGACGTCGTCGTCGGCGAGGTCGCTGGTCAGTTCGATGCGTGCGCCAGAGCCGAACGGCATCGCGAACCAGCAGTTCAGCGCCTTGCCGTCCTCCGGGCTCATCTGCAGCGGCAGGGACACGAAGTCCGTGGTGCGGCCGTGGCCGACGCCGAAGTCGCCGAGCGGCACCGCGACGCTCGGCTGCTCCTCAACGTCCCACCAGGCACGCAGGACGAGGCGGCGCAGCAGGTCGGGCACCGTGCCGCGCGGGTTCCGCAGGCTGCGCGAGGCGGCCACGGTCATCCAGAGGTGGGTGACGACGCCGGCCCCGGCGACGTCGAGCATCGTCACCGACGCGCCGGGCCCCAGCGTCGCGCGGTCGTCGTTGCCGCCCGTGCGGTCCCAGCTCGACGAGCGCCGGCGCCGCGTGTGCCGCAGGCGCGGCAGGTCGCGCAGGCTCGAGCCGTGGGGGCCGTAGTCGGCGGTCATGAGCCGCCCTCCTCGCTGCCGAGCAACTCGTGGGAACCGATCCGGGTCCGGCGCCATCAAACCCCGTGAGACCCGAGGAGGCGCCCCATGACCACGACCCGTCGATCCCGCCGCCGCACGCTCCGCCCGGCATCGGCGGGCCGTGTCCGGACGTCGCGGAGACGCGCCCCGGAGCTCGAGCTGGACGACCCGTCGCCGATCGCGACGTGGACCGACCGCCCCATTGCGGTGCAACTGGCCGACCCCTACCTCGCGGACGGTCGGCTGCCGTCGATGGCGGTCGGTGAGGTCCTCGAGCTCGCACCCACGCTGTGGATGGCGTGCTACAGCCCGGCGGCGGATCACCAGCCGGCGTGGTGGGGTGGTCCGCTCGGTACGGCCACCGCCCGCGGTCTCCTCGTGCCGCCCGACCCGCGCACGGGCCTGCAGGTCTTCCTGCTCGAGGTGGCCGGGCGCCTGTTCCCACTCAACTGGACCAACCCGGAACCGTTCCTCGCCGACACCATCGAGGCCGACGGCGGGCTCTACCTCGATCCCCGCCTCGACGAGGGCGGCCTGCTCGCGCCGTCCGGCGACTGGTGCCGGCGGCCCTACCGCGTGACCGACGTGCGCCGCTACCACCGCGTCGGAGGCGTGCCGCGGAACCCGGCGTCGCTGGACCGCACGCCACCTCCGGGCGCGCTCCGGCCCGGGGAGAGCCTCGTGGTCGACCTGGTG
>JAQSWW010000017.1 GCA_029266415.1 Actinomycetospora sp.
GCGGGTTGCCCCCCGGTGACCCGCCGCCCGGCCGACGCCACTGACCGGCGACCGCGCCCGGCCTGCGCCCGGTGGTTCGGCCGGCGGGGCGCGGGCGTTACCCGATCGGGCTCAGGACACATCGGAGGACACACCGGACACGGGTTGCTCGAGGCTTCCGAGGACCGCCGGGAGCTCGCCGGGGTGGACCACCACGAGGGAGCGCGTGGCCCGGGTCAGCGCCACGTAGAGGTCGTTGAGGCCGCGGGGCGACCCCGCGACGACGCCGTCCGGGTCGACGAGCACCACGGCGTCGAACTCCAGGCCCTTGGCGTCGGCCACCTCGCACACCACGACCTCGGACTCGAGGTCCACGGCGGCGTCGCCCCCGCCGACCGGCCCGGCCGTCACGCCCAGGGCCTCGGCGATCGCCGGCACCCGGCCACCCGGGGCGAGCACCGCGACCCGCCCGGCGCCCTCGGCGTCGAGGACGGCCGCGCGGGCCTCCCGCGCGCAGGACGCCGCCGCGTCGGCCAGCCCGTCCTCGTCGGCCGCGACGGCGCGGGGCGGCACCCCGGACTCGCGGACCGACGTCGGCGTGGCCGCCGTGGGGTCGATCGCGGCGAGCACGTCCGCGGCGACGGCCATGATCTCGGCGGGCGTGCGGTAGTTGACCGTGAGCACCTCACGGCGCCAGCGCGCGGAGACGTAGGGCGAGAGCACCTCACCCCACGACGAGGCCCCGGCCCGGGCACCGGTCTGGGCGACGTCGCCGACCAGGGTCATCGAGCGGCTGGGGCAGCGGCGCATCAGCACCCGCCACGCCATCGGCGAGAGCTCCTGCGCCTCGTCGACGATGACGTGCCCGAACGTCCAGGTGCGGTCGTCGGCCGCGCGCTCGGCCGCGGAGGCGTGGGTGACCTCGCGGGTGCGGTCGGCGAGCACGCTGGCGTCGATGACGTCGGTGGGGCGCAGCAGCTCGGAGTCCCAGTCCTCCTCCATCGCGAGGATCTCGAGCACGCCCGCGGCGTAGGCCTCGTCCGCCTCGCGCTTGCGCTCCTCCGCCTCGCGAGCGGCGGTGTCGTCCTCCCCGAGCAGCTCGGCGACCTCGTCGAGCAGCACCGCGTCCGCGGGGCTCCACCAGCCGCCGTCGACCAGCGACGCGGGCGGGGCCTCGCGGGCGAGCAGGCGGCGGTCGGCGTCGGACCAGCCCCGCGTGGCCGCCCGCAGGCGGTGCGGGGTGGTCCACAGGTCGGCGAGCAGCTGGGGCGGCGTCAGCGTCGGCCACAGGTCGTCGAGCACGGCGCGCAGGTCGGGGTCGGCGCGCAGGCCGGCGCGGACGTCGGCGAGGTCGCCGCGGTCGAGCAGGCTCGAGCGCCCGTCGGGGTCCAGCGCGTCCCGGCCCACCCGGTCGACCTCGCGGCGGGCGAGCTGGTCGACCACCTCGCGCACGAAGGTGCGCTTGGCGTCGTTGTGCGGGCGGCGGGTGCGCCGGGCGCGGGTGCGGGCCTGCGCGACGAGGTCGCGGTCGAGGACGACCGGCTCGCCGTCGACGACCAGCTCGATCGGGCGCCGGGGCAGCTCCTGGCGGTCGCGCACCGCGGCGGAGAGCACGCGGGTCATCTCGGCGTCGCCCTTGAGCGCGGCGGTCTCGGCCGGCTCGGCCCGCCGCGCGGACAGGCCGGGGTAGAGCTCGCCGACGGTGGAGAGCAGCACGCTGGTCTCGCCGAGGGAGGGCAGGACCTGCTCGATGTAGCGCAGGAACGTCGGGTTGGGTCCGACGACGAGCACGCCGCGCTTCGCGAGCTGGCGGCGGTGGGTGTAGAGCAGGTAGGCCGCACGGTGCAGCGCGACGGCGGTCTTGCCCGTCCCGGGGCCGCCCTCGACGACCACGACGCCGTTGGCACTGGACCGGATCACCCGGTCCTGCTCGCCCTGGATGGTGGCGACGATGTCGCCCATCCGCCCGGTGCGCCCGGCCGAGAGCGCCGCGAGCAGCACGGCCTCGCCGGTCAGGCCGGTGCGCTGGGTGGCGGCGCCGAGGCGGGCGGCCTCCTCGAGGTCGAGCACCTCGTCGTCGACCGCGGTGACCCGCCGGCTGCGCGAGCGGATGTGCCGGCGGCGGCGCACGCCGTCGGGCGAGGCGGCGGTGGCCGTGTAGTACGGCCGGGCGGCGGGGGCGCGCCAGTCGACCAGCAGCGGCTCGTAGTCGTGGTCCTCGTCGAGCAGCCCGAGGCGCCCGACGTAGAGGACGTCCTGGTCGAGCCCCTCGACCTCGTCGGCCCCGCCGCGGCGGTCGTCGGCGGGCGGGGGCGGCGGCCGGTCGGGGTCGAGGTCCAGGCGCCCGAAGCACAGCCCGTTCTCCACCGCGGAGAGCGTGGCGAGCTGCTCGGAGTACATCTGCGCGGCCGCGTCGCGCTCGGAGACCGCCTGCGGCGTCCCGGTGGTCTCGTCGCGCAGCACGCGGGCGAGCAGCGCGGCGGTCTCGGTGCGGCGTTCGTCGAGCTTCCCGTAGAGCATCGTGACGTAGGGCTGCTCGACGGCCACCGGATCGACGGTGTCGGCGCCCGGGGGCTCGCCGCGCGCGGTGTCGGCGGCGGACGTGGACGAGGCGGTCACGCGGGCCTTCTCCAGCGGGACGGGCCGGCGCAGGTGTGCCGGGACGACCATCCACGGTAGCTCCGCACCCGCCGCCGCGCCGCCGCTGTGGTCCACCGAGCGTGCGGGGAGGACGACCGGCCGGGCCGGGGCGGCGAGGGGCCGGGCGTGTCGTCCCGGATCAGGCCGCGGTGTGCCGCACGACCTCGTCGCCCCCGGAGGCCCCCGCGCCGGGCTCGGCCACCCGCGCCACGCGGCCCTGGGCGGCGAGGACCTCGAGGTGGGCGTCGGTCTCGAGCACCGCGAGCATCCGGTTGAACGTCTCCAGCTCGTCGAGGCGGTGCTCGCGGCGCGTCCACCGCACCGCCCCCGCGACCTCGGCGGCCGTGGGCAGCCCCGTCGCGACGGCCGCGGCGATCTCGTCGAGGCGCCGGTCGTGGTGGGCCACGAGCTCGTCGACGCGGGCGTGGACGCTCGGCGCGACCGGCCCGTGGGCGGGCAGGAGCAGGCGGTCCGGTTCGGACCGCAGCGCCGCGAGCGAGGACAGGTAGCGGGTGAGCGCCCCGGGCTGCGCGGCGGGCTCGAAGCCGATCGAGGGCGTGATGTGGGGCAGCACGTGGTCGCCCGCGAACAGCATCGTGCGGTCGGCGGTGGTCTCGTCGACGAAGACGACGTGCCCGCGCGTGTGGCCCGGGGTCTCGCGCACCCTCAGCGAGCGCCCGCCCGCCTCCAGGTGCTGGCCGTCGACCAGCCAGTCGTCGGGGTGGGCGAAGTCCTCGGTCGGCGGCGCCTCGGCGTTGGCCAGCCACGACCGCACCTCGGCGGCCAGCGTGTGCGCGCCCGCCCGGTCGAGCGCCTCGACCTGGGCGCTGAACCCGCGGCCGGGCCCCTGGATGCGCTCCAGGGAGTCGCGCTCCCCGGCACCGAGCGACACCCGGGCGCCGTGCTCACGGCGCAGCGCGACGGCCTGGCTGTAGTGGTCGCGGTGCACGTGCGTGACGAGGAAGCGGCGCACCTCCGCGGTCTCGACCCCCAGCTCGCCGAGCAGCCGGGCCAGCACGTCGCGGGACGCGTCGATCGCCCAGCCGCCGTCGACGAGGGTCAGCTCGCCGTCACGGCCCTCGCCGCCCTCGGGAGCGAGCAGGTAGACGTTGACCGCCCGCAGCGCGTCGCTCGGCAGCGGCAGGGGCAGGCGGTGGACGCCGGTGGCGACCGTCTCGAGCTCGGGCCTGCTCCACGCGTGTCGATCGGGGATCACTCTGCGGAGGATGCCCCTGCCCCGGCCCGCTGCGCCGTCCGGGGGTCCGCCTCGGCGCCCGGACGCCCGTCGGCGACCTCGCCCACGGTCACCCCGGCGCCCTCGGCGACCGCCCGGCGAGCCGCGGCGACGCCGAAGTGGTCGCCGCCCTTGCGGCGCGCGTCATCGGTGCCCCACGAGCGCCGGCGGTCGACCGGTACCAGCCGGGGGATGTGCTTGCGGCAGTGGACGTAGGCCTCCTCGACGGTGACCTCCACCCACAGGTCGGCGCGGCGCCCCGGCACGGTCTCCCGTGGCAGCTCGGGGTGCTCGGCGCGCAGCTCCGCGTCCTCGACCAGCCGGGCGGCGCCGTTGACGTGCAGCCCGATGAGCTCGTCGGTGAAGTCGACCATCAGCAGCCCGACGTGCGGGTTCTCGCTGATGTTGCCCAGGCTCGCCATCACGCCGTTGCCGCGGTACTCGGGCCAGGCCACGTGACGGTCGTCGAGCACCCGCAGGAAGCCGGGCGGCCCGGCCCGCAGCGTCGAGTCGCACTCGCCGTGGGCGTCGGACGTGGCGACGAAGGCCATCGACATGCGCGCCACGAACTCCTGCATCGAGGGCACGAGGCGGTCGCAGACCTGGTCGTCGTAGAAGCGCCCGGCCCGGTCGCCGGTGCCCAGCGCGTCCTGCAGGACGTGCTCCCCGGTGGATCCGGGGCGGTCGGGGTGGGGGTCCTGATGGTGATCGGGGTGAGGGGAGACCCGGTCGCTCATCGACGCCTCTCCGCGCCCCGGGGAGCCCGGGACGCCGTGCTCGGGTTGCGGCCGCGGTCGGGCCTGGGCGCACCCACGCCCGCGCCGCGTCGGTCGAGGGACAGGACCGATGCAACGCGTCCGTGCCCGGATTGTCGACCCACGACCCTACGTGAGACCCACCCGGCCCAGGAGTCCCGCGTGTCCTGCGCGGAGCGCGACGGAGCTCCTCCGCCGATCAGCCGTACCTCGTTGTGACCCCGATCACTCCGTGATGGTTCCGAGACCTGACCGTCGTCGGGTCGTCACCCTCCGGCAGCCCCGTGAGCTGGGTGGACGCCGGGGTTCGATCATCGCTCGGCCGGGTGACGGCCGCTTCGGGCGGTCCTCCCCCGGGGCCTACTGTCATCGACGTCCGGGCACTCGTGGCAGCTGGCCGGACCCGCGCTCGTCCCGCCCAGGTCTGTCCGGCGGGCGCGGCCCCCGAGCATCCGCGGGACAGGCCGAGCAGCCGGCACCGGACTCCCCACCGGTGGCGCGGCACCTGGTTCGCTCCCCCTCGGCCAGGTCGACCCCCGGGCGGCGCGACGGAGACGACGCATGGCCCGACACCGTGTGGACGGCGCCCGGACGACGACGCCGCCCTCGCCGAGCACCAGCACGCGCACCGATCTCGGCGCCCTCCTCCCCCAGCAGGGCCCCGGCGCCGCGCACCCCTCCGGGCCGCTGCCCCGGGTCGGCCGCGGCACCCGCCGACCGGCGCCGGCGGCCGCGCCCCGGCCGGCCGCCCCCGTCCCGGCCGCGCCCGAGACCTCACCGCTCGACCTCGCGGCCATCGCCCTCGCCGCCGCCGGCGCCCGCCGCGCGGGCCTGCCCGACACGGGCACGTCACCGACCGGCCGGTCGGCCAGAGCCGCCGTCCCGCGCACGGCGGCCGACCTGCCGGGCGACCCGGCCGGCCCGACCACGGGCGGCACGCCCCGCCCCGCCTACCCCGCCGCGGTGCCCAGCGCGCTCGCGCCGCCGACGCCGTCGCACGCCGTGCCCGCGGTCCGGCGCGGGCGCCCGGGCCGCCGCGTCCCCCTGCCCACCCGCACCGCGGGCGCCCTGGCCTTCGTCGGCGCCCTGGCCGCGGGCGGGGTCGCGGTGGCCGGCGGCAGCGCGGTGCTCGACGGTGGCCCGACGCCCGAGACCGGCGAGCTGCGGGTCTCCGAGGCCGGCGCGGCGGCCGTCGCGGTGTCGCCAGCCTCGGCCGCACCGTCGCCCGCCGCCTCCGCGGCCGACCACGCGACGACGCGCGACGGCGGCGGCCGGCACCGGGCGGACCGCACGGACGGCTCCGGGTCCTCCGGCGGCTACTGAGCCACCGCTGCACCGACAGAGGACGGGGCGGCCGGCGATCCGAAGGGATCGCCGGCCGTCCCGGTGTCGTTCCGTGCCCGCCCTGGCGGGGCGGGCACGGGGTGTCAGCCCAGCGCCGAGACCAGCGCCTCGCGCTGGCGCGAGCCGAGACCCGCCACCCGGCGGTCCTCGGGGATGCCGGCCTGCTCGAGCACGGCCGCGGCCTTCGCCGGGCCGTAGCCCGGCAGCGCGCGGACGAGCTGCGACACCTTGGTCTTGCCGGCGATCGGGTCGCTCTTGCCACGGTCGAGCACGGCGGGGATCGACTCGTCCCCGCTCTTGATGCCCGCCAGCAGGGCGGAGCGGGCCTGACGGGCCTCGCGCGACTTGGCCTGGGCGGCCTCGCGCTGCTCGGGGGTCAGCGTCGGGAGTGCCATCGCGGTGTCTCCCCTCTCTGTGGTGCGAGGTCGTCGCGGGGACCCGCGACGTCGGTCGGACCGGTCACACAGACGGTCACACGGACGGTGCGTCGACCGAGGACGCCACGCCGCGACGGCTGCCGCGGACCGGACGGCCGGGCCGATGGTTGCGGGACCGTACACGAGTCCGCCGACCACCCCGCCCCTGACCTGGGCGGATCACCCCGCGTCGGGCCTCGGGGACGCCGGTGACCGACCGGGTGACACTGCCGTCACCCACGGGCGAGGCAGGTGTGCCGGGTGTGACGCCGCGGGTGGTCCCTCATCGACGCGGGCGTGCCGCGCGGTGGACGACGGCCGGGGGCAGGTTGCGCCACACCACCGGGGACGTCGTGACCTCGGCGAAGCAGTCGCCGAGCTCGGTGCGCAGGGCCCGCGCCGGCGCCGCCCACGAGGTCGCGCCGTACGCGAACTGCACGAACACCCCGTCGTCGGCGAGCGCCCGCGCCACCACCGGCACCAGCGAGTCCTCGCGTCCCGGGCGGGTCGCGGACCAGCCCAGGCCGCTGACCACCACGTCCGCCCCGGCGACGCCGCGCAGCGCCAGCAGCGCGCCCAGCTCGGCGACGTCGGCGGGCACGACCTCCACGCGGGGGAAACGGCCGGCGAGGCGGTGCGCGAGCACGGGGTTGATCTCCACCGCCAGCTGCCGGCCGCGCCCGGCGAGGCGGTGGGCGAGCAGGCCGGTGAACGCGCCGCTGCCGGCGCCGAGCTCGACGACGACGGGGGCGGCGGGCGCGGCGCTCAGGGCGGCGTCGGCCATGGCGCGGGCGAGCGCGGAGCTGCTCGGCCACACCGAGGCCGTGGCCAGCGGCGCGCGGACGAACTGCGCGGCGAACACCGCGCGGTCGGCGAGCGAGGCGTCGCGGGGTGGGGGCGGCTCCGGCTCAGGCAACGTGCTCGAGGTCCCGGACGGGCCGCGGCGCGGGGGGGCGTGCGGGGCGCACGACGGCAGGGTGGCCGGCGGGGTCGGGCGGCAGGGCGGCCTCGATCGCCGCGGCCGACGCCCGCGCGAGCGCCCGGCGGGCGTCGGCGCGGGCGGGCCCGGACGGCACCGAGCGGGCGTCGATCGCGGGGCAGGCCACGACGTCGACGACGAGCCCGCGCGCGGCGAGCACGCGGCGCAGCGAGTCGGCGAGCGTGTCGTCGCCGATGAAGGCGGCGGTGGCGTCGAGGGCGGCACCGCGGCTGCGGTAGCGCACCGCCACCGGGACCACCGGCGCGCCCGCGTCGCGGGCGGCCTGGAACGCCGCAGGGCGGAACGTGCCGAGGTCGCGGCCGCAGCGCGTGGTCCCCTCGGCGAAGACGCCGATCGTGGTGCCGGCGCGCAGGGCGCCGGCGAGGCCCGCGACGGCGTCGGGCAGGGCGCGCAGCCGCTCGCGGTCGAGGAAGACCGTGCCCACGCAGGCCGCCATGACGCCCAGCACCGGCCACTGCCGGACCTCGCGCTTGGCGAGCATCCGCACCGGCGCCACGGCGTTGAGCGCGAGCACGTCGAGCCAGGAGACGTGGTTGGCCACGACGAGCGTGCCCGCCGGCACCACCGGGCCGGAGCGGCGTACCCGCACCCCGCAGGCGACCAGCGCGGCCGCGGTCCAGAGCTGCTGGGCCCGCCCGACCGCGGCGGGGCGCAGGAGCGGGACGGCGAACGCCACGACCAGACCCGCGAGGAGGACCACCGTGAGCGCGAGGACCCGGACGGTCACCCGCGCGACCCGCCGGGCACGCGCCGCGCCGGCGACGGACTCCGGAGCGGGCCGGCAGCCCGGGACGCAGGGCGAGGTCGGCGCCCACGGATTCCCCCGCCCGCCCGTCATGCGCCCTCCCCGAAGAGGTGGCGACGCCAGCGCGGGTCGATGGCCGTGTGGTCGAGCAGGACGAACAGGTCGGCGACGCCGAAGTCGGGGTCGAGCGCGGGTGGCCCGCCGATCTCGGCGCCGAGGCGCAGGTAGCCGCGCAGCAGCGGCGGGAGCGCGCCGCGGGCGGCCCGGCCTGCGGCGGGCGCGTGCGGGTCGTGCGCGTCGATCGGGGCCTCGCGCCACGGCCGTACCCGGCGGGCGGCCGGGGCGAGGTGGCGCGACGCGACGAGGTCCCACACGCCGCCGTACAGGGCGCCCCCGCCGGTCAGCGGGACGCTGGCGCACCCGACGACCCAGCGGTGCCCGGTGAGCGCCATGAACCGCCCGATGCCGGCCCAGACGAGCGAGAGCACGACGCCGTGGCGGTGCGCGGGGTGCACGCAGGAGCGCCCGACCTCGACGAGCCCGGCGCGCAACGGGTCGATGGCGGCGAGGTCGAACTCGGTGTCGGCGTACAGGCGCCCGGCCGCCCGCGCGCCGTCCGGGGTGAGCATCCGGTAGGTGCCGACGATCTCTCCGGTCGCGTCCTCGCGCACCACGAGGTGGTCGCAGTGCGCGTCGAACGCGTCGGCGTCGCGGCCGTCGGCCGCGGCCGCCAGGGCGACGGCGTCGTCCGCGGCCGGGCGGGCGCCCTGCTCGCCGGCGAACACGGCGTGGCGCAGCCGCTGCGCCGCGGCGACGTGGGCGGGCTCGCGGGTCAGCAGCAGGCTGTAGCGCCCGGCGGCTCCGGCCGCGGTCCTGACCGCGGTGCCGTCGGGGACCGCGGGCGCGGGCCCGGTGGGCGGGGTGAACCGCTCGTCCTGGCGGGCGGGGGCGGGTCCGGAGGACCGCGCCAGCACCTGGGATGTGGCCATGGCCCGGTGTCTACGGACCGAGATCGCCCGGCGGCCCACCCCGGCGTGACCGACGGGTGTGGTCCCGGTGAACTCAGGCCGCGGCCGCGCCGCCGGTGTCGCCGTCGTCGCCGACCCGTCCGCCCCGGACCGCCGCGTAGTGACCGAGCAGCTCCTCGCACACCGAGGGCCAGGTCCGGCCGAGCACGGCCCGCCGACCCGCCGCCCCCATGGCGCGGCGCTCGTCGGCGTCGTCGCGCCACGCGGCGACCCGCCCGACGATCCCGGCGTCGGGGCCGGCCGGGTCGTAGAGCCAGCCGGTGCGGCCCGGGGCGACCAGGTCGGCGACCCCGCCCGCGTCGGGCGCGAGCACCGGCAGGCCCGAGGCCTGGGCCTCCTGCACCGCCTGGCAGAACGTCTCGTGGGGCCCGGTGTGGACGAAGGCGTCGCAGGACGCGTAGGACCGGGCGAGCTCGGTGCCGCCCCGGAAGCCCAGGAAGTGCGCCGACGGGAGCAGCTCGCCCAGGCGCGCCCGCGACGGCCCGTCGCCGACCACGACGACGCGCACCCCGGGCAGCCCCTCGAGGGCGGCGAGCCGCTCGACCTGCTTCTCCGGCGCGAGGCGCCCGACGTAGCCCACGAGCAGCTCGCCGTGCGGCGCGAGCGCGGCGCGCAGGTCGTCGTCGCGGCGCGCCGGGTCGAAGCGCACCGTGTCGACCCCGCGGCCCCACCGGTGCACGCGCGGGACGCCGTGGGCGCGCAGCGCGTCCACCGCCCAGCGCGACGGGGCCAGCGTGCGGGCCGCCCCCGAGTGCAGGCGGCGGATCCAGCGCCACGCGGTGCGGGCGGTCAGGCCGATGCCGTACGACGCGGCGAAGCCGGCCACGTCGGTCTGGTAGACGGCGACAGCCGGGACGTGCATCCGGCGCGCGACGGTCAGCGCCCGCGCCCCGAGCACGAACGGCGACGCGAGGTGCACGACGTCGGGGCGGAACTCGGCGAGCGCGGCGCGCACCGCGGGTGTCGGCACCCCGACGGGCAGCGAGTCCACCACCGGCAGGTCGACGGCCGGGACGCGCACGACGGGCACGTGCGGGGCGCCGGGCACCTCGTCCGGACCCGCGCCCGGGGCGATGACCATGGCTTCGTGCCCTCGGCGCCGGAGGTGGGCGACGACCTGGAGCACGGAGTTGGTGACGCCGTTGACGGCGGGGAGGAAGGACTCGGTGACGACGGCGACGCGCACACCGGGGACCGTTGCCGCGCCGGGGCGCCTCCGGCCGTCCACGACGTGTCGCGGGACCCAACACCGACCCAACACTGGGCCCGGCTCGCGCGCGCCGCTCGCGTGCGTGAGATCCCTCCGAGGTCACCGAGGGTCACGTGACGGCCGCCCCCTCGCCGCCCTCCGGCGTGTCGTGCCGGGTCGATGCGGCGTGTCGGCCACGGAGGGTCGAACTCGTGCCTTCCGATGGGATGGACGGGGGATACACCCATGTTGACACCGGCCCGGAACTGTCGGCTACTGGACACGTCGCTGGACACGACCGGCGGCCCGGGCGGCCGTCGTGCGGGCGTGCCCGGCCGGCGTCCCGGGGAGGGAGGACCGTGGTCGACGAGCCGCGCACTCCCGCCTCGGGCCTCCCGCTGCGCCTCGCGGAGGACGACCTCGAGCGGCCGTCGTCCGCGCGCGTCTACGACTTCCTGCTCGGCGGCACCTCGCACGGCGCGGTGGACCGCCACCTCGGCCGCGAGCTCATCGACGCCGAGCCCCTCGTCGTGCCCATCGTGCGCGAGAACCGGTCGTTCCTGCGCCGGGCGGTCACCTTCCTCGCCCACGCGGGCATCGACCAGTTCCTCGACCTCGGGTCCGGGATCCCGACCATGGGCAACACCCACGAGGTCGCGCGGCGCGTCGTCCCCGACGCCCGCGTGGCCTACGTCGACGTCGACCCGGTCGCGGTGGCGCACGGCGAGCTGCTGCTCGGGCGCACCACGGGCGTCACCGTCTCCCGGGGCGACCTGCGCCGGCCCGACGACGTCCTGGGCACGCCCGCCGTCCGCGACGTGCTCGACCTCGACCGCCCCGTCGGCCTGCTGTTGTTCTCGGTGCTCCAGCACCTGCCCGACGGCGAGGAGGCCCGCGCGGTGGTCGCCGAGTACCTCTCGCACCTGGTGGCGGGCAGCGCGCTGGCCGTCTCGCACCTGTCCGGGGACGACCCGCGCGTCGACGTCGACGCGGTGCGCCGGCTCAGCACCGCCTACCCCCGCGGCGGGATCACGCCCCGGTCGGCCGGCGACCTCGCCGGGATCATCGCGGGCGTCGAGCTGGTCGCGCCGGGGCTCGTGTTCGCGGCGCAGTGGCGCCCGGAGCCGCGGCGCGTGGGCGAGCCGGACGGCGAGCCCTGCTGCGGGCACCGTGCCGCGGTCGGCTTCGTGCCCGCGCGGTAGCGCCCCGCCCACCTCGCTCCCCGCACGACCCGACGCACCGTTCGGAGCAACGACGACCACGAGTCATTGCTCCGTTCGCCGTCCGACGACCATGATCGACCACTCACCGCGACACCCGGCGTCTCGGTTCGTCACGGCTTGTCACTGAAGGTCTCGGTGCGGTTACGGTCCCTCCCCGTCGCCCGCTCCCCAGCACCACCTCCCGGGCCGACGCACGGGTCGGTCCCCCGCCGATCTCGCGAGATGAACCCCGAACGGATCGGAGTCCCGATGTCTGGACGCCACCACATGCCCTGCCCCTCCTCCCGCCCCGTGCTGCGCGCGGGCGTCGTCGCCGCGGTCGCCGTCACCGGCCCGCTGGCGATCGCCGGGACGGCGGTGGCCGCGCCGTCGGCGTCCTCGGGCACCTGGGACCGCCTGGCGATGTGCGAGAGCACCCAGAACTGGGAGGCCGACACCGGGAACGGGTTCAAGGGCGGGCTGCAGTTCACCGACTCGACGTGGGAGGAGTTCGGCGGCGAGCAGTACGCCGAGTCCCCCGACGAGGCCTCGCGCTCGGAGCAGATCGCCGTCGCGCGCAAGGTGCAGGAGGAGCAGGGCTGGAACGCCTGGCCGACCTGCTCGGAGGAGCTGGGCCTGCAGTAGCCCGTGCCAGCGTGGGGGCCACGCTGGCGTTGGACGCCAGGAAATCCCCCCGCTCGGCTGTCGCGCTGCGGCACGGAGCGGAGCGGAGCTGCCGCGCCGGAGGCCAGGCACTGCCACGATGTCGGGCATGCCCGACGCCGACGTCATCGTGGTCGGGGCCGGCCTCGCCGGCCTCGTCGCCACCGCCGAGCTCGCCGACGCGGGACGCCGGGTGCTCCTGCTCGACCAGGAGCCCGAGGCGTCGCTCGGCGGGCAGGCGTGGTGGTCGTTCGGCGGGCTCTTCCTCGTCGACAGCCCCGAGCAGCGCCGCCTGCGCGTGCGCGACTCCTTCGACCTCGCCTGGTCCGACTGGACCTCCAGCGCCGGCTTCGACCGTCCCGACGAGGACCGCTGGGGCCGCGAGTGGGCCCGCGCCTACGTCGAGTGGGCCGCCGGCGAGAAGCGCCCGTGGCTGCACGCGATGGGTGTGCGCTTCTTCCCCGTCGTCGGCTGGGCCGAGCGCGGCGGCGCGTCGGCCACCGGCCACGGCAACTCGGTGCCCCGCTTCCACATCGTCTGGGGCACCGGCCCGGGCGTCCTCGAACCGTTCCTGCGCCGGGTGCAGGCCGCCGTCGACGACGGCCGCGTGACGATCCGGTACCGCCACCGCGTCGACGCGCTCGAGGTCACCGCCGGCGCGGTGACCGGGGTGTCGGGCTCCGTGCTCGAGCCCTCCGAGGTGGCCCGCGGCGAGTCGAGCTCGCGCACCGCGGTCGGCTCCTTCGCGCTGAGCGCCCCGAGCGTCGTCGTCACCTCCGGCGGCATCGGCGGCGACCACGACGCCGTGCGCCGCCACTGGCCCGAGCGTCTCGGGCCGCCGCCGCGGGACATGATCTCCGGGGTGCCCGCCCACGTCGACGGCCGCATGATCGGCATCAGCGAGGACGCCGGCGCGCGCGTCGTCAACCGCGACCGGATGTGGCACTACACCGAGGGCATCGTCAACCACTCGCCGGTGTGGCCGCTGCACGGCATCCGCATCCTGCCCGGGCCGTCGTCGCTGTGGTTCGACGCCGAGGGCCACCGCCTGCCGGCCCCGCTGTGGCCCGGCTACGACACGCTCGCGACGCTGGCCCACATCCGGCGCACCGGCCACGACCACACCTGGTTCGTGCTGACCCAGCGGATCCTCGAGAAGGAGTTCGCGCTGTCGGGCTCCGAGCAGAACCCCGACTTCACCGGCCGGGACATCCGGCTCACACTGCAGCGGGTGCGGCCGGGGCCCACCGAGCCCGTCGCCGCGTTCCAGCGCTCGGGCGAGGACTTCGTGCAGGCCGACGACCTGCCCACCCTCGTCGCGCGCATGAACGCCCTGACGCCGACGCCGCTGCTCGACGCGGCGGTCCTCGAGCGCGAGGTGCTGGCCCGCGACGCCGAGCTCGCCAACCCGTACGGCAAGGACGGCCAGCTGGCCGCCATCCGCAACGCCCGCGCCTACCTCGGTGACCGCCTCGTGCGCACCGCCCCGCCCCACCGCATCCTCGACCCGGCCGCCGGCCCGCTGGTGGCGGTCAAGCTGCACGTGCTCACTCGCAAGACCCTCGGCGGGCTCTGGACCGACCTCGACGGCCGCGTCCTGCGGGCCGACGGGACGCCGTTCCCGGGGCTGTACGCAGCGGGCGAGGCCGCGGGCTTCGGCGGCGGCGGGGTGCACGGCTACCGCTCGCTGGAGGGGACGTTCCTCGGCGGCTGCCTGTTCTCGGGCCGCCAGGTGGGACGCGCACTGGCCTGATCGGCGTCCCTGTCGCTCGCCGTGGTCCTGGGCTCGACACCATCGACCGCCTCGCCCGTCCCCGCGTCCTCGACCGTGGACGTGGTACCGGTCGCGCCGGCCGCGAGGGCAGCGGTCGATCCCGTGACCGCGGCACGGACCATCACCACCACCCCCACCACCACCCCCACCACCACGACGGCCCGCACCCGGGCGAGCGTCGACGGGGTGTGGGCAGCGAGCCGTCTCGGCGGGCGAGTTCGACACGTCGTGCTCCGAGTACCAGGGCTACCTCGACCCGGGCACGGTCGCCGGTCGCGCGCCGAACTCCGGGCAGCTCCAGACGGAGTACGGGTGCGAGCAGGGCTACATCCCCGAGGACGAGTGCGGCTGAGGCCCGCCCCGACCCCCGATCAGCCGGTGGACGCCCGCCGGCGGCGCAGCAGCACCATCACGCCGACCACGACGAGCAGGACCGCCGCGCCACCGAGCCACCGCAGGGTCGTGCTGCCCGCGCCGCTGTCGGCGACGATGAGCGTCGTGGTCAGCGGGCGGTCGCCGCAGGTCGCGGTCACGGTGACCGGGCCGGGCGCGGCGTCGGCGGCCACGGTGAGCGTCGAGGACACCGACCACGGCTGGTGGCCCTCGGGGTCGCGCAGCCACGGTCCGCCGGTGATGCCCGGGCCGGTGGCGGGCGCGGTCGTCGGCTCCTCGCAGCCCATCTGCGCCGACACGGTGGTGCCGGGGGCGACCGGGGCGCCGTCGCCGATGATGACCAGGCCCGGGTCGGCGACCGCACCCGGCCCGCCGGTCAGGGAGAAGACGAGGACCACGACCATCGCCAGCACGACGCGCACCCTCGTCACCGTGCCACGCCCGTCACGCCCCGCGGGTCACCGCGAGGGCACACGTTCAGGGCACGGTGGACCGGGGCAGCCACGCGGCATGGAGCAACGCACTCTCGGCAGCCAGGGCCTGCGCGTGTCCGCGCTGGGCCTGGGCTGCATGGGCATGACCTTCGCCTACGGCGGGCAGGACGACGCCGAGTCGCGCGCGACCCTCGAGCGTGCCCTCGAGCTCGGCGTCACGTTCTTCGACACCGCCGACATGTACGGCCCGCACACCAACGAGGAGCTGCTCGGCTCGGTGCTCTCGCGGCGCCGGGACGAGGTCACGCTCGCTACGAAGTTCGGCAACGAGATCGGGCCCGACGGCAAGGGCACCGGGCGCGTCAACGGCCGCCCGGACTACCTGCGCGGGCAGATCGACGGCTCGCTGCGGCGCCTGGCCACCGACCACGTCGACCTCTACTACCAGCACCGGGTCGACCCCGAGGTCCCGATCGAGGAGACCTGGGGCGCGCTCGGCGAGCTCGTCGAGGCCGGCAAGGTGCGCTTCCTCGGCATCTCCGAGGCCGCGCCCGAGACCATCCGTCGTGCGCACGCCACCGCGCCGGTCAGCGCCGTGCAGACCGAGTACTCGCTGTTCACCCGCGACGTCGAGGACGACGGGGTGCTCGCGACCTGCCGCGAGCTGGGCATCGGCTTCGTGCCCTACAGCCCGATCGGCCGCGGCTTCCTCGCCGGCACGATCCGCTCGACCGACGACCTGCCCGAGGGTGACTGGCGCCGGAACTCGCCGCGCTTCCAGGGCGAGGCGCTGCAGGCCAACCTGCGGGTGCTCGACGAGGTCGACGCGCTGGCCGAGCGCAAGGGCGTGACGCCGACCCAGCTCGCGCTGGCCTGGGTGCTGGCGCAGGGCTCCGAGAACAGCGACGTCGTGCCGATCCCGGGCACCAAGCGCCGCCGCTACCTCGAGGAGAACGTGGGCGCGGTCGATGTGGTGCTCACGGCCGAGGAGCTCGCGACGATCGAGGAGGTGGCCCCCGCCGGCGTCGCGACCGGCGAGCGCTACCCCGCCGCGGCCATGACGACCCTCAACCACTGACCCGTACGTGAGCGATATTCGCGGCTATAGCCGCGAATATCGCTCACGTACGCCCAGGGCCAGGCCCGCGCGCAGGGCCGAGGCGGCGTCGAGCACCGCGTCGCGGGCGGCCGGCACGAGGCCCGCGAAGCCGGCGTAGCCGTGCACGAGCCCCGGGAAGCGCCGCGCGACCACCGGCACCCCGGCCCGGCGCAGCGCGTCGGCGAGCTCCTCGCCCTCGTCGCGCAGCGGGTCGAACCCGGCCGTCGAGACGTAGCAGGGCGGCATGACCGCGAGGTCGTCGACCTCGAGCAGCCCGGTCGGGCGGATCACGTCGAGTCCGTCGGGCAGGTAGTAGCGCTCGAACACCTCGATGTCGGCGGTCCGCAGCCCGAACCCCTCGGCGAACAGGTCGCGTGAGCCGCCCGTGCGCCCGGCGTCGGTCACCGGGTAGAGCGCCAGCACGAACGCCGCGGTCTCCTCGCCGCGGCGGGCGAGCTGGTGCGCGGCGGTCAGGGCGAGGTTCGCCCCGGCGGAGTCGCCGCCCGCCGCGACCGTGGTGGCCCGGTAGTCCTCGCGGTGGCCCAGGACGTGGTGCAGCGCCGACGCGGCGTCCGCCAGCCCTGCCGGGAACGGGTTCTCGGGGGCGAGCCGGTACTCCACCGACAACACCCGCACCCCGGCCTGGTGCGCGAGCACCCGGCACAGCGGCGCGCTCGAGGCGATGCTGCCCAGCGCGAACCCGCCGCCGTGGAAGTGCACGAGCAGCCCCGCCGGGCGGTCGCCGACCTCGGCCGGCTCGTACAGGCACGCCGGCAGCGTCCCGGGCACGTCACGCCCGGGACCCTCGGGCACCGGGACCGTGAGCTCGCGGGCGGTCACCCCGGGCGTCACCGACTCGGCCAGCCCCGCCGCCCGGTCGGTGGCGCGGCGCTGGTCGACCAGCGAGGGCTCCTCACCGGGCGCGATGAGCCCGAGCAGGCGCAGGACGAGCTGGACGTCGAGGTCGAGGATCTGCCCGTCGCGGACCACCGGGGGCCCGGCCAGGGCGCGCCGGGCGGGCGTGGGCAGGGCGAGGAGGGCGCGCAGGAGACGCCGGAGGGCACCGAACATCACCGGAACAGCCTAGGAGGGCGGCGGTACGGCCCCGTCACCCCGGAGGACGACGCAGCCGCACCGGGCCGCGGGCGGTGTCCGGGTCGACGACCTCGCCGCGCTGGGTCATCTCCACCCGCCCGTCGGCGACCAGCCGGCCGGCGACGCGGCGGGCGTCGGGCATGAGCTCGCGCCAGCCGTCGGGGTCGACGCGGCGCGCGGCCTCCGACGGGCAGATCGTCGCGCCGGGCGCCCGCCGGTCGAGCAGCTCGCCGATCGCGTCCTCGAGCGCACGGTCGCCGGTGTCCACGGCCACCGGATACCCGGGGGCGACACGGGGTAGTGGGCAGCAGTCAGCCGTCGGAGGGAGACCCGTGAGCAAGCCGGTGACCAGGTCGATCGAGATCGGCGCGCCCGTGTCCCGGGTGATCGAGGTGATCTCCGACCTCGAGAACACCGACCGGTGGGCCAACGAGGCCAAGTCGGCCGAGGTCACCGAGCACGACGCGCAGGGCCGGCCGGCGAAGATCGACGTGACCCTCGGTGCCGTCGGCTTCACGACGACGTCCACCTACGCGGTCGCCTACACCGACGACTCGGTGACGCTGACCTTCGTCGCCGGCAAGCTGATCAAGGAGAGCACGATCGCCTACACCGCTCGGGACCTGGGCGACGGGCGCACGCACCTCGACATGTCCTCGACGATGGAGGTGACGGTGAAGGGCGTCCCGCGCTGGGGCCTGGAGCGTGCCATGGGCTCGAGCGCGGAGAAGAACCTCCAGTCCATCAAGAAGGACGCGGAAGGCTAGATCACCTTCTCGTCCACCAGCGCCGCCACCTCGTCGCCCGACAGCCCCAGCTCGGCGTAGACCTCGGCGTTGTGGTGACCGGGCACGGGAGGGCCGGCCCAGCGCACCTGCCCCGGCGTCGCCGAGAACGCCGGCACGACACCCGGCCCCAGCACGTCCTCGTCGAAGCGCTCGTCGTGGTGCGCGACGAGCATGTCGCGCGCCCGCAACTGCGGGTCGGCGACCACCTCGGCCGCGGTGTTGATCGGCCCGCAGATCACGCCGGCCTCGTCGAGCAGGCGCCGCACCTCGTCGGCGGGCAGCGACCCCACCCACGCCCCGACCAGGTCGTCGAGCTCGTCCTGGTGCTCGCCGCGGGAGCGGTGGTCGGCGTAGCGCGGGTCGACGGCGAGCTCGGGCCGTCCCATCGCCCCGCACAGACGCCGGAACACGGTGTCCTGGTTCGCGGCGACGACCAGCCACAGCCCGTCGGCCGTTCGGTAGACGTTCGACGGCGCGATCCCGTCCAGGCGCGTGCCGCCGGGCTGGCGCACGCGCCCGAGCTTGTCGTACTCGGGGATCACCGACTCCAGCACCGACAGGCACGCCTCGGTCAGCGCGACGTCGACGACCTGGCCCTCGCCCGTGCGCTCGCGGTGGTGCAGCGCGGCGAGCACCCCCTGCACGGCGACCATGCCCGCCAGCGAGTCGCCCAGCGAGATCGCCATCCGCGGCGGCGCCTGCCCGGGGTAGCCGTTGATGTAGCGCAGGCCCGACAGGGCCTCGGCCACCGACGCGTAGCCGGCCTTGTCCGCGTACGGCCCGGTCTGGCCGTAGCCCGACACCCGCGCCAGCACGAGCCCCGGGTTGACCGCCGACAGCCGGTCCCAGCCCAGGTTCCAGCGCTCGAGCGTGCCGGGACGGAAGTTCTCGACGACGACGTCGGCGCCCTCGACGAGGCGCAGGAACAGCTCCTGGCCCCGCTCATCACGCAGGTCGAGGGTGATGCAGCGCTTGTTGCGGGCGTGGACGGTCCACCAGAGCCGGTGCCCCCGGTAGGACTCCTGGCCCCACTCACGCATCGGGTCCTGGCCACCGGGCGGCTCGATCTTGACGACGTCCGCGCCGTAGTCGGCGAGCAGCCGGCCGGCGAACGGGCCGGCGACGATCGTGCCCAGTTCGAGGACCCGGACGTCGGACAGCGGTCCGCTCACTCGTCGACCGCCGTACGAGCGTAGCCGCCGCGGTGGAACAGCAGCGGCGGGATGTCGCCCGTCGCGCCCAGGTCGTGCACCGCGCCGACGACGATGAGGTGATCACCGCCGTCGTGGACGGCGTGCAGCGTGCAGTCGATCCAGGCCGTGGCGCCCTCGAGCACCGGGGAACCCAGCCCCGACGGCGCCCAGGACACCCCGGCGAACTTGTCGCCGCCCGACATCGCGAACCGGGTCGAGAGCTCCTGCTGCCCCTCGGCGAGCACGTTGACGCAGAAGCGGCCGGTGGCCTCGATGCGCGGCCAGCTCGACGACGAGCGCCCGGGCAGCACCAGCACCAGCGGCGGGTCGAGCGAGAGCGAGGAGAACGACTGACAGGTGAACCCGGCCGGCCCGTCGTCGGTGGTGCCGGTGACGATGGTGACGCCCGAGGGGAAGTGCCCCAGGACCTGCCGCATCGTCGACGGGTCCGTGCGCTCCGTCATGGTCCGCCTCTCCGGGTCCCGCTGACCGCTCAGGCCCGACGGTAGTGCCCGCCCTCCGCGCGGGCCACGCGGTCCGCCGAGGGTCACCCCGGCGTCCTATCCAGATGCTGCGCGTCTCGATCGGTCGCGAATAGGTCCTTCTGTCGGCACAACCGCCGTGTCATGGTTCACGACGGGACGGGGCAGCGACGCCGGAGGAGGCCGACCGTGACACGGGTGGTCGTCGCCGGCGCGGGATCGCGACCACGACGCCGAGGACCTCACCACTCCTGGACGGGTCGAGCTCCGCTCCGCTCCGTCTCCCACCACCACGACCGGGAGCAGTGCCCCATGACCAGCACCGAGCACCAGTCCGTCTCCGACGCCGTCACGGCCGGCGCGCACGCGACCGAGATCGCCCGCTCCGGCGCGTCCAACCTCCGCGGCCCGGCCGCCGGCGGCGTCGACCCGCAGCGCGTGGCCACCGTCGTCGGCGCCGCGCTCGAGGGCCTGCGTTCCGCGATCCGGGACCACGAGGTCACCTACGAGGAGTTCGACGCGTTCAAGCAGTGGCTGATCGCGGTCTCCGACACCGGCGAGTGGCCGCTGTTCCTCGACGTCTACCTCGAGTTCGAGGTCGAGAAGGTGGCCGCGACGACCCAGCAGGGCTCGGTCGGCACGATCCTCGGCCCGTTCTGGCTCGACGGCCAGGTCCGGCTCGACTCGCCGGCCACCCTGCCGATGCGCGACGACGAGCCCGGCACGCCGATGATCCTGGCGGGCCGGGTGACCGCCACCGACGGGACGCCGCTGGCCGGGGCGACCGTCGACATCTGGCACACCGACGCCGACGGCTGGTACTCCGGGTTCGCCGCGGCGCCGCCGGCCGGCAACCTGCGCGGCGTGGTCCGCTGCGACGACCAGGGCCGCTTCGAGATCCACACCCGCAAGCCCGCGCCGTACACGATCCCGCTCGACGGGCCGACCGGGCAGATGACCCAGGCCGCTGGGTGGAGCCCGTGGCGCCCGGCGCACATCCACCTGCTGGTCGCCGCGCCGGGACACCGGACGCTGACCTCGCAGCTGTTCTTCACCGGCGACCCCTACCTCGGCAACGACGTCGCCTCGGCCGACAAGCCCGAGCTCACCCTCGACCCGCAGCCCACCGGCCACGGGGACGAGGTCCGCGCCGACCGCGACTTCGTGCTGGAGCCGGAGTCGCGCTAGTGGAGACCCGCCAGCTGCGCTACTTCGTCGCCGTCGCCGAGACACGGCACTTCGGGCGGGCCGCCCAACGGCTGCACATCGCCCAGTCGCCGCTGTCCCAGGCGATCCGGCAGCTGGAGTCGCAGCTGGGGGCGCCGCTGTTCGAGCGCACGACGCGCCGCGTTGACCTGACCGCCGCCGGGGAGGCGCTGCTGCCCGAGGCCGTGCGCATCCTCGCCTCGCTCGACGCGGCCCGCGACCAGGTGGGCCGGGTCGCGGCGGGCGCGCTCGGGCGCCTGCGCGTCGGGGCGACGGGGCTGGCGACGTACGGCCACCTCCCGGCCCTGGTCCGGCGGCTGGACGAGGAGCTGCCCGGGCTCGCGCTGGGCTTCGTGACCGAGATGCTCACGCCCGCGCTCGAGGCCGCGCTGACCGCCCACACGGTCGACCTCGCGGTGCTGCGCCTGCCCGTCGCCGACCCCGCGCTCGCCCACCACCTCCTCGCCCGCGAACGCCTGGTCCTCGCGGCGCCCGCGGGGCACCGGCTCGCGGAGCGCAGCGACGGTCACCCCGACGGCGTGGGACGCGGCGGAGGACGCCTCCGCTCCCCCCGGGCCGCGCCGACCGTGCGCCTCGCCGACCTCGCCGACGAGGACTTCGTCGTCTACTCCGCGCCCGGGTCGGTGGTCGGTGACGCGGCGGCGCGGGCGTGCCGGGCGGCGGGGTTCACGCCCCGGCACACCCACGAGGCCGACCAGACCTCGATCGTCCTCGCGCTCGTCGCCGCGGGCGCTGGCGTGGCGCTGCTGCCGTCGTCGGTGCTGGCGGTACGGGTCGAGGGCGTGCACTACGTCGAGCTCGACGACCCCGACCCCGTCACCACCGACGTCGCCCTGGCCTGGCGCCGCGACGATCCCCGCCCGGCCCTGGCACGGGCGCTCGAGGTGCTGTGCCGACCCGAGGCCGGCGAGACCACCGACCCCACGAGGGAGACCGCACGCGCATGAAGATTCGTTCCGTCGAGGCGATCCCGCTCGCGATCCCCCTCCGGCGGCCGTTCGCGTTCGCCAGCGGCACGGCCCACGCCGCCGACCACGTCCTCGTGCGGATCACCACCGACGACGACGGCCTGGTCGGGCACGGCGAGGCCCCGCCCCGGCCCTACACCTACGGCGAGACCGCGGCGTCGATCGTGGCCGCCGTGCGCGACCTGTTCGCGCCGGTACTCGTCGGCGCCGACCCGTTCGCCCGCGAGCGCATCCGCGCCGACCTCGCCCGCACCGTCGCCAACAACGCCGCCCGCGGGGCCGTCGACGTCGCCCTGTGGGACCTCGTCGGCCAGGCCTGCGGGCAGCCGGTGCACGCGCTGCTCGGGCACGCCGCCGACGACGTCCGCGCCGCCCACATGATCGGGCTCGGGACGCCGGCCGAGATGGTCGCCGACGCCGTGGAGATGAGCGACGCGTACGGGGTCGAGGCGTTCAAGGTCAAGGTCGGGCGGGATCTCGCGCACGACCTCGCCGCGGTCCGCGAGCTGCGCCGCGAGCTCGGCGACTCCGTGGAGCTCTACGCCGACGCCAACCGCGGCTGGGACGCCGACACCGCGATCGTCGCCGCCCGCCGGCTCAACGACTTCCACGTGACGATGCTCGAGGAGCCCAACCCCGCCGACGACGTCCTCGGGCGCCGCCGGATCGTCGCCGCCAGCCCGATCCCCGTGGTCGGCGACGAATCGACGATCACGCTCGGCGGAGTCGCGCGCTCCCTGCTCGACGGCGAGTCCCAGGCCATCAGCGTCAAGGTCGCGCGCACCGGCTTCACCGACTCGGCGAAGATCGTCGGGCTGTGCGAGGGCCTGGGCGTCACCACCGTCGTCGGCAACCAGATCGACGGGATGCTCGGCACCGTCGCCTCCACCGCACTGGCCTGCGGACTGCGGTCGCTGGCCCGCCACCCCGTCGAGGTCACGAACTTCCTGCTGATGGGCGACGACGTGCTCACCGACCCGCCGGTGATCGCCGACGGCCGCGCCGCCGCCCGCCAGGGCCCGGGGCTGGGCGTCGCGATCGACCCCGACAAGCTCGCCCACTACCGCGCCGATCGGTAGGCCCGGAGTGTCAGCGAAGTGGCGTCGCTGACACCCAGCGTCCGTATTCTTCCGTCGATCACCCGGAGCACCGCGTGCAGTTCCTCGTCCGCATGGAGGTCCGCCTCCCCCACGACATGCCCGCCGACGTCGCCGACGACCTCCGCGCGCGGGAGCGCGAGCGCGCGCTCGAGATCCAGCGCGCCGGGAAGTGGCCCGAACTCTGGCGGGTGGTCGGGCGCTACGCCAACGTCAGCCGCTTCGACGTCGACTCGGGCGACGAGCTCCACACGCTGCTCTCGAGCCTGCCGCTCTTCCCGTACATGGACATCGAGGTCACGGCCCTGACCGTGCACCCGTCGAAGCTGGAGTCCTGGTGAACGGAAGCCCGCGGTTCACCGGCGGGCGCGACCGGGCACGGTGGGGGACGTGAAGCTGCACCACGTCATCGAGGGTCCCGCCGACGCGCCCCCGCTGGTCCTGCTGTGCTCGCTGGGCAGCACCGTCGACATGTGGGCGCCGCAGCGCCGCGAGCTCGCCGACGAGTTCCGCGTGATCACCATCGACACCCGCGGCCACGGCGGCTCGCCCGTCCCCGACGGGCCCTACCGCGTCGAGGACCTGGCCCGCGACGTCCTCGAGACCCTCGACGACCTCGGCGTCACCCGCGCCTCGTTCGCCGGCGTTTCGCTGGGTGGCGCGATCGCCCAGTGGATCGGCCTGCACGCCCCCGAGCGCGCTGCGACGCTCGCGATGCTGTGCACCGCCGCGCGCTTCCCCAACGCCGACACCTTCCGCCAGCGCGCCGAGACCGCCCGCGCCGACGGGGTGTCCGCGATCGCCGACGCCGTCGTCGCGCGCTGGTTCACCGACGATTTCGCCGACCGCGAGCCCGACACCGTGCGCCGGATGCGCGACATGATCGCCGCGACGCCCGCCGAGGGCTACGCCGGCTGCTGCGAGGCGGTCGCGGCGTGGGACGTGGTCGACCAGCTCGGCGGCATCGAGGCCCCGACGCTCGTGGTCAGCGGCGTCGACGACCCGGCCACCCCGCCCGAGTGCCAGCAGGTCCTCGCCGACGGCATCCCCGGCGCGCGGCTCGAGTCGGTCACCGACGCGGCGCACCTGGCGTCGTTCCAGCGGCCCGACGTCGTGACGCCGCTGCTGCGCGAGCACGCGAAGGGAGCCTCGTGAGCATCGACAAGACCGTCGCCTCGGCCGACGACGCCGTCGCCGACATCCCCGACGGCGCCTCGCTCGCCGTCGGCGGGTTCGGGCTGTCCGGCGTACCGATCGTGCTCATCGACGCGCTGTCGCGGACCTCGGTGACCGACCTGCACGTCGCGTCGAACAACTGCGGCACCGACGGCTGGGGCCTGGGCATCCTGCTCGAGCAGCACCGCATCGCCCGCGTCGTCGCGTCCTACATCGGCGAGAACAAGGAGTTCGGCCGCCAGTACCTCGCCGGCGAGCTCGAGGTCGAGCTGACCCCGCAGGGCACGCTCGCGGAGCGGATGCGCGCCGCCGGCTCCGGCGTGCCCGCCTTCTACACCCCGGCCGGCGTCGGCACCTGGGTCGCCGACGGGGCGATGCCGTGGCGCTACGCCCCCGACGGGTCGGTGGCGGTGTCGTCGCCGCCCAAGGAGGTCCGCGAGTTCGAGGTGGACGGCGTCCGCACGCCCTTCGTTCTCGAGCGCTCGCTGGTCTGCGACTTCGGGCTCGTGCGCGCCGCGAAGGGCGACCGGCACGGCAACCTCGTCTTCCACCGCTCCGCGCGGAACTTCAACCCGCTCGCGGCGATGGCCGGGCGCACGACGATCGCCGAGGTCGAGCAGCTCGTCGAGCCCGGCGAGATCGACCCCGACGACGTCCACGTGCCCGGCATCTTCGTCCACCGCGTCGTCGAGCTGACCGCCGAGCAGGCCGCGCGCAAGCACATCGAGAAGCGCACGACCAGGGAGAACACGTGACCCTGTCCCGCGAGCAGATCGCGGCCCGCGCCGCCCGCGAGCTCACCCACGGCCAGTACGTCAACCTCGGCATCGGCCTGCCCACGCTCATCCCCAACCACCTGCCCGAGGGCGTCGACGTCCTGCTGCACTCGGAGAACGGGCTGCTCGGCGTCGGCCCCTACCCTGCCGAGGACGAGGTCGACCCCGACCTGATCAACGCCGGCAAGGAGACGGTCACCGTCCGGGAGGGTGCGTCGTTCTTCGACTCGGCCCTGTCGTTCGGGATGATCCGCGGCGGCAAGGTCGACGTCGCCGTCCTCGGGGCGATGCAGGTGGCCATCAACGGCGACATCGCGAACTGGGCGGTGCCCGGCGCCATGGTCAAGGGCATGGGCGGGGCGATGGACCTCGTCCACGGCGCCCGCCGCGTGCTCGTGATCATGGAGCACGTGACGAAGAAGGGCGGCGCCAAGCTCGTCGAGTCGTGCTCGCTGCCGTTGACCGGGCGCGGCGTCGTCTCGCGCGTCATCACCGACCTCGCCGTCGTCGACATCACGCCCACCGGCTTCGTGCTGCGCGAGCTGGCTCCCGGCGTCACCGCCGACGAGGTCCGCGAGAAGACCGACGCACCGCTGACCGACGCCGACGACCTGGCGGAGATGGCCGTCCCCGCCTGAGCGCGGACCGCGAGTGGTTCGCGGTTCCACAGTTGCTCTCGATCTCGGCCGGTGTGCAGAGTGACCCCGCCACGCGATGCCGCCCCGGGATCGCGGGATCGTGGCCCGGACCTCGCCCCGATCTGCACTCCAGTGCTGGACCGAACCCACCGCGAGGTGCCGATGACGCCGCCACCACCACCCCGTCCACCCGAGCCGCGATGATCACCGGCCGCGATCTCTCCGTGATCCCCGACGTCGGGGCCCGCATCGTTCTGGCCACCGCCGCCATCGAGGACCACCGCCGGACCGCGCCGCACCCGATCAGTGAACCGCTCGACCGGATCCAGCGGGTCGCCCTCCGGCTGCTCGCGCGGGCGAGCCTCGCCGACACCGATACCCGCGTGGCGCTGCGCACGGAGGCGGACGAGCTGGACGCCGCGGTCCGGGCCGCCCGCGACGTCGTCGACCCGCGCCGGGCCACGACCGACCCGCCGCCGGAGGAGCCGCCCGTGGAAACGGCGCTGCTGGACGCCGACGGGGTGATCATCTGGGTCGACGAGGCGTGGCGCGCGTTCTGCCTCGCCAACGGCGGCGACCCGGCCCGGGCCGGGATCGGGGTGTCCTACCTGGCGCTCTGCGACGCCGCCGCGCCCACCGACCGGCACAGCGCGGCGGTCGCCGCCGCGATCCGGGCCGCGCTGCGCGGTGACCTCCCTGCCCCGGCCCGCGTCGAGGTCCCGTGTCACGCGCCGGAGCGGCCCCGCTTCTTCGACGTGCTGATCTCCTCGCGCCGCGACGACCGCGGCGACGTCCTCGGCGCCACGGTCACACTGTCCGAGGCCGTCACCGCGGTCGCGGCGATCACCCTCGAGACGCGCGGAACCTGACCGCGACCGTCCGGCCGCTCAGTCCCGCGCCCGCGCCACGACGTCCTCGAGCGCCTCGGGGTTGCGCAGCGCGTCCTTGCTGACCGCCTTCTCGACGGGGGTGCCGGCGAGGATGCGCTTGACCGGCACCTCGGACTTCTTGCCGTTGAGCGTGCGCGGGATGTCGTCGACGACGAGGAAGCGGTCGGGCACGTGGCGCGGCGAGAGCTGGCTGCGCAGCGCCTTCTTCAGCTGCGGCTGCACGTCGTCGAACGCCACGTCCTCGGAGAGCACGAGGAAGCACAGCAGCTCCCCGCCGTCGCGGGCGCCCTCGAGCCCCGAGGTGTCGATGACCAGCGAGTCGAGCACCTCGTCGAACGACTCCACGACCTCGTAGAACTCCGCGGTGCCCATGCGCACGCCCCCGCGGTTGAGCGTGGAGTCGCTGCGCCCGCGGATGACGCACGAGCCGCGCGGGGTGACGAGGATCCAGTCGCCGTGGCGCCAGATGCCGGGGAAGTCCTCGAAGTAGGACTCGTGCATCCGCGAGCCGTCGGGGTCGTTCCACAGCATCACCGGCATCGACGGCATGGGCCGGGTGATGACGAGCTCTCCGACCTCGTCGATCACCGGGTTGCCCTGGGGGTCGAACGACTCGACGGCCGCACCGAGTGACCGGCAGGAGATCTCGCCACGCCACACCGGGACGGTCGGGGCGACGCCGACGAACGCCGCGCAGACGTCGGTGCCGCCCGACACCGACGCGATCTGGATGTGCCCGCCGACCGCGTCCCGCAGCCAGTCGAAGCCCTCCGGCGACAACGGCGAGCCGGTGGAGCCCACCGAGCGGATCGGGGACAGGTCGAACGCGTCGCGCGGGCGCAGGCCGGCCTTGAGGCACGACTGCACGAACGACGCCGACGTCCCGAACAGCGTGACGCCCTCGTCGGCGGCCATCCGCCACAGCACGTCGAGGTCGGGGTGGCCCGGGCTGCCGTCGAAGGCGATCACCGTGGCGCCGACCAGCAGCCCGGAGATGAGCAGGTTCCACATCATCCAACCGGTGGTGGTGAACCAGAAGAACCGGTCGCCGGGCCCGAGGTCGTGCTGGAAGGCCAGCGACGCGAGGTGCTGGACGACGATGCCGCCGTGCGAGTGCACGATGCCCTTGGGCAGGCCCGTGGTGCCCGACGAGTAGAGGATCCACAGCGGGTGGTCGAAGGGCACCGGGTCGACGGTGAGCTCGGCGCCGGCGTGGTCGGTGAACGCCGCCCAGCCCAGCACGTCGTCGTGGTCGGCCCAGGCGCCGTCGGTGACGTAGTCGATGCCGACCACCGCGCGGAGGGTCGGCAGCTGCGCGCGCAGCTCGCCCACGGTGCCGCGGACGTCGTAGGACTTGCCGTTGTAGAGGTAGCCGTCGACGGCGACGAGCACCGCCGGCTCGATCTGGGCGAAGCGGTCGACGACGGCGCGGGCGCCGAAGTCCGGCGAGCACGACGACCACGTCGCGCCCAGCGACGCCGCCGCGAGGAACGCGACGAGCGTCTCGACGCTGTTCGGCGCGAGCGCGACGACCCGGTCGCCACGGCCCACCCCGAGCTCGACGAGCCCGGCCCGGGCGCGGGCGACGTCGTCGCGCAGCTCACCGTAGGTGCGCGCGACGCGGCGCCCGTCCTCGCGCAGCGCGACGATCGCGGTGTCGCCGTCGGCGCCGCCCTCGGCGGGGTGCAGGGCGTGCTCGACGTAGTTCAGGGTGGCGCCCGGGAACCAGGTCGCGCCGGGCATGTCCTCGCTGGCGAGGACCTCGCTCGGCTGCTCGTGGAAGCGCACGCCGAGGTGGTCGACGACCGTGCCCCAGAACGCGCGCAGGTCGGTGGTCGACCAGTGCCACAGATCCTCGTAGGTGTCCACCGTGACGCCGTGCTCGCGGGCCGCCCGCTGCGCGAACGCGGTGATGCGGGCGTCACGCACCGTCGCCTCGTCAGGCCTCCAGAGGACTTCGGGCTCGTCGGTCGTGGCCTCGGTGCTCATGGTCCCCGTTCTATCCCTCAGCGCGCCGTCAGCACCAGCATCCGGGCCTCGACACCCACGCCCGCGCGGTAGGGCGACAGGTCGGCGGACACGAGGTCCGCCCGTCCGGCGGACACCAGCCCGTCCACCTCGGCGCGGTAGCCGCCGGTCTCCCACACGTCGTCGAGGACGGTGGCCACGACGGTGCCGCCCGGGCGGGTCACGCGGAGGAACTCGCCGAGCGCCGCGGGGCCGACGTGACCGTGGGTCAGGGTGCCGACGCAGACGACGACGTCGTAGGTGTCGTCCCCGGCGGCCAGCGCGCGGGTGAGGTCGGCGGGCTCGAGCGAGCGGTAGGCGCCGGTGGCCCGCGCGCGCTCGAGCATGCCCGGCGAGACGTCCACCCCGTCGATGACCGCGACGCCCCGCTCGGCCAGCGCCGCCCCGACGAGACCGGTGCCGCAGCCGGCGTCGAGCACGGTGCCGCCGGTGCCCGCGACGCGCACGACGGTGTCGGCGGCGAGCCGCGGCGCGACGTAGTCCTGGCTCGCGTCGGCGAGGTCGGCGTCGTAGCTCTCGGCCCACTCGTCATAGAGCGCCCGCGCGTCCTCCGGCCCGCGCAGGCCGTAGGCCCGCCTCATGTTCGGGTTGCCGCCGGTCGGGGTCGTGGGCTCGTCGGTCATGGCGCGGCATCCTTCTACGTGAGCGGAATTCGCGGCTATCCCCGGGAAGATCACGCACATAGGGTGGGCGACGTGCAGAACCTCTTCCGCCGACGCTGACACCCGGATCCGCGCGGGTTCGGCGCGCGGGTCGTCGCCGTCGAGGCGCTCGGCCAGTTCGTCCCGCTCTACCCGCTCTACGCGCTGCTCTTCGCCGACCACGGCCTGTCCGACGCGGCGATCTCGGCGCTGTTCGGACTGTGGTCGCTGACCTCGCTCGTCCTCGAGGTGCCCTCCGGCGCCTGGGCCGACGTCACCTCGCGCCGCCGCATGCTCGCGGCCTCCGGCGCGCTGACCGCCGTCGCGTTCGCCCTCTGGGTGCTCGTGCCGTCGACGGCGTCGTTCGCGGTGGGCTTCGTGCTCTGGGGCGCGGCCACCGCGCTGGGCTCGGGGACGCTCGAGGCCCTGGTCTACGACGCCCTCGACGACCGGGGCGCCACCGACCGCTACGCGACGCTCATGGGCCGCGCCCGCTCCGGGTACTTGATGGCGATCCTGGTCGCGACGCTGCTCGCCGCGCCCCTGGTGCAGGTCGGGGGCTACGTCCTCCCGGGCCTCGTCGGCGCCGCCGCGTGCCTGGCCGCCGGGGCCCTCGCGCTGACCCTGCCCGAGGCGCCACGGGGGTCGTCGGGTCCGCGGGTCACGGGCGTCGCCGCCGAGTGGTGGGCGACGCTGCGCGACGGGCTCGCCGAGGTGTCGGCAACGGCGCTGCTGGGGCGCGCGGTCGTCTTGACGGCCCTGCTCACCGGCCTGATCGCCTTCGACGAGTACCTGCCGCTCGTGGCCGCCGAGGGCGGCGCGTCCCCGCCGCTGGTCGCGGTGCTGCTGGCCGTCGTGGGCGTCGCCGAGGCGGGGTGCGCGGCGCTGGCCGGGCGCTGCGCGCGCTTCGCTCCCCGGGTGCTCGGAGCGCTGCTGGCCGGGGCGGCGCTGGCCGTCGCGGCCGGCGCGCTGCTGCCGGTGGGTCCCGGGTTCGTGGCGATCGCCGCGGGCTACGGCGTGCTGCAGATGCTGCTCGTCGTCGTCGAGACCCGGGTGCAGGACGCGGTCACCGGCGAGGCCCGGGCGACGGTGACCTCGGTGGCCGGGTTCGGGTCGGAGGCGGTGGCGATCGCCGTGCTCGTCGCGGTCGGCGTCGGCACGGTGTGGGTGGCGCTGCCGGTGGTGATCGCCGCCCTCGCGGGGCCCCTGCTGGGCGTCGCGGTGCTGCTGACCAGGACCGATGCGCAGACCTGACCTCACTGTCAAGGTCTGGCCGAACACGGAGGGTCCCTGCCATCCTCAGCGTGTCGCGCACCCGACGAAGGGGACGGCCATGCGGATCGCGGACCTGCTCGCCCACAAGGGGAACGCGGTGCTCACCGTGTCCCCCGACGACCCCGTGGCGTCGCTGCTCGAGGTGCTCGCCGAGCGCAACGTCGGCGCCGCGGTCGTGTGCGAGGACGACCGGCTGGCCGGGATCGTCTCGGAGCGCGACGTCGTGCGGCACCTGCACCGCCACGGCGCGTCGCTGCTGGACGCCCCGATCTCCGAGATCATGACCACGGTCGTCGCCACCTGCCGGGCGACCGACGACGTCCAGAACCTGAGCCGGACGATGACCGAGAAGCGCATCCGCCACGTCCCCGTGGTCGACGAGGCGGGGAAGCTGACAGGGATCGTCAGCATCGGCGACGTCGTGAAGAGCCGCATCGACCAGCTCGAGGAGCACCGCAGCCAGCTCGAGGCCTACATCTCGGGCTGACGTCCGGTCGTGTCCCACCCTTTCCGGCGACCGCATGCAGATGACGAGGCTGGGCAAGACCGAGCTGCAGGTGTCGCGGATCGCGTTCGGCACCTGGCAGGTCTCGGGCGAGTGGGGCTCGTACGACACCGACCAGGCGCAGCGGGCGATCCGGCACGCGCTGGACCTCGGCGTCAACTTCTTCGACACCGCCCAGGCGTACGGCTTCGGACAGTCCGAGGAGGTGCTCGCCAACGCGCTGCGCGGCGAGCTCGACCGGGACCGCGACTCCGTGGTCATCGCGACCAAGGGCGGCATCAACCCGGGCACCGACCGTCCCCGGGACTCGTCGCGGGAGTACCTGCGCTCGGGTGTCGAGTCGTCGCTGACGGCGATGAAGATCGACCACATCGACCTCTACCAGGTGCACTGGCCCGACGAGCAGACCCCGTTCGAGGACACCGCGGGCTACCTGCAGGAGCTCGTGGACGAGGGCAAGATCCGCCACGTCGGCGTGTCGAACTTCGACCAGGAGCAGATGGCCGCGTTCGACCGGCGCCGCCCCGTCGAGACCCTGCAGCCGCCCTACCACCTGTTCCGTCGGCACATCGAGGACGGCGTGCTGCCCTACGTGCGCGAGCACGACATCGGCACGCTGGTCTACAGCCCGCTGGGCTCGGGGCTGCTCACGGGCACGATGGATTCCTCGACGACCTTCGAGGAGTCCGACTGGCGTTCGCAGGCCTCGGCGTTCGGGGGCGAGAAGTTCCGCCAGAACCTCGAGGTCGTCGAGCGGCTGAGGTCCTTCGCGGCGGACAAGGGCTGCGAGGTCTCGCAGCTCGCGATCGCGTGGGTGCTCGCGCAGGACGGCATCGACGTCGCCATCGTCGGGGCCCGGTCCGACCGGAACATCGAGCGCTCGCTGGCCGCGGTCGACGTCGAGCTCTCGGCGGACGACCTCGCCGAGATCGAGCGCATCACCGCCGACGGCGTCCAGGTCACGGGCGCGGCACCCGAGGGCGTCTCGTAGCGCGGGAATCCGGCCCGCCGGACCCCTGTCGGGGGGCCGGGACCGGTTCTACGGTGGCCCGGGCCAGCACGTCCCGTCCGCGGAGGAGGCCCGATGTCCGCGTCAGCACCTACCAGCACCACCGTCTCGAACCTCGGCGTCGCCATGTTCACCGTCGCCGACCAGGACGCCGCCATCGCTTTCTACACCGAGAAGCTCGGGTGGGAGCTGCGCGGCGACACGCGCTTCGGTGAGCACGGGGAGAACCGGTGGGTCGAGGTCGCCCCGCCGGGCTCGACGGCGCGGCTGGCCCTCAACCCACCGATGGGCGGCGAGCCGGGCGGGGGCGGCATCGGCGTGGAGACCCCGGACGTGCGGGCCGAGCACGCCCGCCTGAGCGAGGTCGGCGGCGTGGACATCGACGACGTGATGGAGGGTGGCGGCGCGCCGACGCTCTTCATGATGCGTGACCCGGACGGCAACAACATCGCCGTCGTGCAGGTGT
>JAQSWW010000185.1 GCA_029266415.1 Actinomycetospora sp.
GCCTGCAGATCCGGGCCTAGATCGGAATCGGTGTAGTCGACGACGAAACCTTGAGTGTCGGCCGTGCTCACCGTCACGATGCAGGACACAGCGTCCTCCGCGCCTTGCTCTTCGACAGCAGGAAGGCTGGACACGGTTATCGGTCGGAAGATCGCGAACTGACGCACCCTGTACGTGTCGGCAAGAACGTCGCGCGTCGAGACGACCGTTATTCCGATGTACTGTGACCCCCCAGGGCCACTCCACTCACAGGCGCGCTCACCGGTGACCAGCGCCTGTGGCCGTCCAGGCGTCGTGTAGCCCAACTCAGTCCACTGCGTCTCATTCAGAGGACCAGTGCACGGATTAGCAGCGAAGGACTGAACGTCCCGCGGTTCGTAGACGGATGGAGCGCCATACCGATCAACCGGCAGCGGCGCCGTCGGCGTCGTTGGCGCCGCGCAACCAGCCAGGCCAACGAGGAGCGCGACGGCGACGATCGACCTGGTCACTATTGATTCGAGTACGCCGTGCTCCCTTCCTCATCGCCGCTGCGATAAGCGGCGAAACCTGATCGTAGTGCCCCCATCATACGTTCAAGCTCAGCAATCCCTTGCGTTAGCGCTTCGTTCAAGGATTGGGGGCCGCCGTTGGCCCGTCGACCTAACTCCGCGGCCGCGTCTTGACTGACCTCATCAAGTGCCGGTGGATTGACGTGCGCGAGCGACATTGCATCCCGCTGGATCGCGCGCAGCTCTTCCGCGGCCAGTTCCAACTCCCGTATCGCCCGCGGCGCTTCGGCGATGTCGACCTCGAACATCCCGCCACCGACAGGTGCGACCGGGTCCGCTCCACCGGGTGCGCTCACGTCCGCCGTCCTCCTCGAGAGATCTCCGAGCAGGACGACACGCTAGCCACAACGACGCCGCTGCGGGGGTCGCTTCACTCAAGACGCCGACGGGGGACCGCGTCCCTCGGGACACGGCCCCCCGAGACCCCTACTGCCGCGCCGCGTTCGCGTGCACCGCGTCGCGGACGTACTGCGCCAGCCCCGGAGCCATGTCCTCGTACGTCTTCGCGAAGCGGGGGTCGGACACGTACATCTCGGAGATGTTCGCGTGCATCTCGGCCGGGCAGTCGTAGAACCACCGCGTGATGTGCTGGCGGTGGGCCTCGGCGGCGTCCATCGCCGCGGGCGAGTCGGCCGGCTCGCCCGCCCGCAGGGCCTCGACGAGGCGGGCGTTGATGCCGTCCGCCTCGGCCTTGATCGCCTGCCAGTCGGCCTTCGTGTACTGCGAGGTGCGCTGCTGGGACTGGCGCCACGCCTCGGTGTCGCCCCAGCGCTCGCGCGCCTCCTCCTGGTACTCCTCCTTGAAGTCCTCCCCGAACAGCTCGCGCTGCTCCTCGGGGGTCAGTTGCATGCCGGACACTTCCGCCTCCAGGGCTCGGTCGATGGCCGTGACGAGCTCGCCGAGCTCGTCCAGCCGGGACATGACCGCGGCCCGTTGCCGGCGCAGGTGCGCGGCGACGTCGGCCTCGGGGTCGTCGAGGAGGACCGCGACCTCCTCGAGCGGGAACCCGAGCCGCCGGTAGACGACGACGTGCTGCAGGCGCACGAGGTCCTCGTCGGTGTAGAGCCGGTACCCCGACGCACTCCGGCGGCTCGGGCGCAGCAGCCCGATCTCGTCGTAGTGGTGCAGGGTCCGGACCGTCACCCCGGATCGCTCGGCGACCTGACCCACCGTCCAGGTGGTCGTCCCCCGTGCCGTCTCGGTCATGGCACCACCGTGGAGCCTCTCGTCGCGTGAGGGTCAAGCGTCTTCCGTCGACCGTACGAAACCGATGAGTCGCGGGACGACCGTTCGCGGCACGTCCCCGGCCACGTCCGGGCGGAACGCGTCGCCGACGACGTCCTCCTCCGGCTCGCCGTACATCTCGAGGCGCTCGACCGTGCAGTGCTCCATGACCTCGCGGATGTACGGGTCCGACAGTGACCAGTGCCGCACGATCGCCGCCGAGTCCGGGTAGAGCTGGAAGCTGTGAGCGACGAGCCGCTCGTCGTCGACGAACACCTGCACCGCGAGCTGCGGTCCGTGCTCCTCGACGAACGCCACCGCCTTCTCGACCGCGCTGCGGAAACCCTCGAGGTGGCCCTCGCGGATCCGCATCGTGTTGTGCAGCAGGAGCGGCGCGTGCCGGGTGGACCTCACGACGCCACCCCCGAGGGCAGCAGGAGCGTCGAGTCGCCGAACTCGTGCCAGAGGTAGCCCTCGGCGACCGCCGCGGCGTAGGCGCGTCCGACCAGCTCCGGGCCCGCGACCGCCTCGAGCAGCGCGAGGTGGCTCGCCTCGGGTTCGTGCAGTCCGGATGTCAGGCCGTCGACGGCACGGGCCGGGCGGTGGGCGCCGAGGACGAGGTCGGTCCAGCCGTGTCCCGGGGACACGGTCCCGTCGCGAGCGGCCACGGTCTCGAGCGCCCGGACGACGGTCGTCCCGACCGCGACGACACGCGCGCCGGCCGCCCGCGCCGAGTTCACCAGCCGCGCCGTCGCCGGCGGGACGGAGAACCGCTCGGGGGTCGGCGGTTCGTGCTTCTCCGGGCTCGACACCCCCGCGTGCAGCACCAGCGGCGCCACCGTGATCCCGCGGGCCATCAGCCGTACGAGCAGGTGCTCCGACAGCGGGCGTCCGGCGCTCGGCATCTCCGCGCTGCCCGGATGGATCGCGTAGACGTTCTGATGGTCGGCCAGCGGGAACCGGCCGGCGAGGTGCCCGTACGCGATCGGCCGCCCGTACGCCGCGAGGTAGCCCGCGAGGCCGACCGGCGGCCACGGCCGGGCCCGCCACAGCCGGCGCGGCGCGTCCTCGTCGGGGTACGGCGCGACGAGGGTGACGACGACGCCGGGCGCGCCCAGCCGGTCGCCCGCGGCGACGGCGGTCTCGGGCCCGGTGGGACGCCGTGGCTCGACGACCCAGTCACCGTCGTCGAGCGGCGTCGCCACGTGCAGCGTCATCGCCCGCCCGTCGTGGTGGCGGACGTCGAGCGCGGCCGGGAGCGTCGCGGAGGTGTTGACCACGAGCAGGTCACCGGCGTCGAGGACGTCGGCGAGCTCGCGGAAGCGCCGGTGCTCGACGCGGTCGGGCCGGGCGACGAGCATCCGCACACCGTCGCGGGCGAGTCCGCGGTGCTCCGGAGGCTCGTGGGCCTCGGCATCCGCCGGCAGGACGAAGCGGGTCGCCGGGACGACGGTCATGCCGTCACCACCAGGTCCGCGGCGCGGTACCGGCCGCCGGGCAGGTCGCCGTCGATCAGCGCCCGCAGCCCGGGCACGACCGTCTCGGGCTCCGGCCGGTCGCTGATGTCCTCGCCCGGGAAGGCCTCCTGGTGCATGACGGTGCGCATGTCGCCGGGGTCGACGACGTGGACGCGCCACTGCGGGTTCTCGACGGCCAGCACGGCGGCGAGGTGCTCGAGCGCCGCCTTCGACGTGCCGTAGCCGCCCCACCCGGCCATCGGTTCGGCGCCGGCGTCGGACGTGATCGCGAGGATGCGTGCGCCGGGCCGCATCAGCGCGCGCAGCGCCTGGACCAGGCCCAGCGGCGCGAGGACGTTCACCCGCAGGACCCGCTCGAGCACGTCGAGCGGGTAGTCGGCGAGCTCGGGCTGCGGGCTGGGCCCCAGCAGGCTCGCGTTGAGGACGAGCAGGTCGAGGCCGCCGAGGTCGTCGGCGGCCTCGGCGAGTGCGGTGCGGTGGGCGGGGTCGGCGACGTCGCCGGGGACTTCGACGACCCCGGACAGGCCCGCGACGGCGTCGGCGAGCTGGTCGCCGTGGCGGGCGTCGACGACGACCCGCCAGCCGTCCCGGGCGAGGTCGGCGGTGAGGGCACGCCCGAGTCCGCGGGACGCGCCGGTGACGAGGGCGGTGGGCTGGTGCGAGGTCATGTCCCCGACGGTGCGACCTGAACGAAGGTGCAGGTCAAGAACGTACCGTCGCCGTGTGGACGCCCACGGTGTCGAAACGGTGCCACGCTGGTCGGTGACGGGGGAGGCCACCATGACGACGATCTCCGGGGCCCGGCTGTTCGACGGCACCGACGCGCTGGGCGTCACCACGGTGACGATCGAGGGCGGCCTGATCACCGCGGTCGGACCCGGCGAGCGCGACGGCGACGTCGACGGCCGCGGGGCGACGCTGCTGCCCGGGCTCATCGACGCCCACGTGCACCTGCGCGGCGCGGGCAACCTCGGCCAGGCGCTGCGCCACGGCGTGACCACCGTGCTCGACATGTTCTCGGCGCCGCCGCAGTTCACCGCGGTGCTGCGCGGTCGCGCGGCCCGGCGCACCGACGAGGCCGACCTGCGCAGCGCGGGTCTCATGGCCGGCGCCGTCGACGGCTGGCCCGCGGTGATGCTGCCGCCGGACCCGTCCGGCTGGCACATGCCCGGGCTGTCGGGCCCCGGGGACGCCGAACAGTTCGTCGACGAACGCCTGCGCGAGGGCTCCGACTACCTCAAGATCTTCGTCGAGAACCCCGCCGACGTCACCCGTCCCGTGCTCGCGCCGGAGACCGTCGCCGCCCTGTGTGCCGCCGCCTCCGCGCGCGGGGTGCTGACCGTCGCCCACGCCCCGACCCGCTGGGCGTTCCGCACCGCGCGCGAGGCCGGGGTCGACGTCGTCACCCACCTCCCCCTCGACGGCCCGCTGGACGCCCCCGACGACGAGCTCACCAGCCTCGTCGTCTGCCCGACGATGACGATGATGCGGGCGCTCACCGACACCGCCAGCACCGGCGAGCTGCTCGCCGACCCACGGCTCGTGGCCGGCCTCGACGCCGAGGCCGTCGCCGCCATGCGCACCGGTGACCGCGGTGGCCTGCCGACGAGCTCCGCGGCCGGCGCGTCGTACGCGCACGCCGAGGACAACCTGCGACGCCTGGCCGAGGCCGGCGCGACGATCCTCGCCGGCACCGACGCCAACGACGTCCCGGGCCACGCGGCGGCGGTGGTGCACGGGGCGTCGATGCACCTCGAGCTCGAGCTGCTCGTCCGTGGCGGCCTGTCCCCCCGCGACGCGCTGCGGGCCGCGACGGCGACCCCCGCGAGCGTCTTCGGACTCCCCGACCGCGGACGGATCGCGCCGGGACGGCGCGCCGACCTGCTGCTCGTCGACGGCGACCCGCTGGCCGACATCACCGCCACCCGCGACGTCCGCGCCGTCTGGCGGGGCGGGGTGCGCGTCGATCGATGAATCTCGCGGTGTCTCGGGTGGACGCTAGAGAGTCGGATACCGATCGATCGACCTCGCCACAACGGGTGAAGCCCTGACCCTGCATGGTCGCCCCCGACGAGGGGCCGCGACACTGGGCGGGCGTCGGAACTCCACGCCGGGGGGCAGTCATGACGTCCACGCAGGATCTCCGGGTCGCGGTCGGCCTCACGCCGCCGAAGGCCTTCGACACCGCCTGCCGCATGGTCGTGGACTACCTGGCGCGCTCCATGCCGCTCGACGCCTGGGCGGTGACGCGGGTGGCGGACGGCCAGCAGACGATGCTGGTGATCGCCGACCACGGGTACGGCCTGGCACCCGGACTCAGCACGGCGTGGACCAGCTCGATGTGCCAGTACATGGTCGCCGGCGCCGCGCCGCGCATCGTGCCCGACACGCGCGACGTCCCCGACCTGGCGCGCATCGCCTCCGACGCCGCGGCGCAGGGGATGACCGTCGGCACCTACGTCGGCACACCCATCGTCAACGGCGACGGCGCGCTGTTCGGCACCGTCATCGGCATGAACCGCGAGCCGGTGGACGCGGAGCTCGTCGACCAGGAGCCGCTGCTCGACCTCCTGTCCAGCCTGCTGTCGTCGGTGCTCGAGGCGGACACCGCCGCGGTCGACTCCGCGCGGGCGCTCGAGCGCGCGGTCAGCGACGCCGAGACCGACGCGCTGACCGGGCTGCTCAACCGCCGCGGGTGGGAGCGCTGGCTGGCCCGCGAGGACGAGCGCTTCCGCCGCTTCGGCGACCCGGCGTCCGTGGTGATGCTCGACCTCGACGGGCTCAAGGCCGTCAACGACACCGAGGGCCACGACGCCGGTGACCGCCACCTGCGGCGGTGCGCGGCGGTCCTGCGCTCGACGATCCGCAGCACCGACCCGCTCGCTCGCCTCGGTGGGGACGAGTTCGCGCTGGTGGCGCAGGTCGGCACCGAGGACACCGCCAGCCTCCTCGAGCGCCTGCGCGAGGCCCTCGACGAGGCGGGCGTGCCCTGCTCGATCGGCGCGGCGCCGTTCACCCTCGCCGCGGGCTTCCCCGGCGCCTGCGCCGAGGCCGACGCATCGATGTACGCCGACAAGCGCGCCCGGCGCGGCGGCGACGGCCGCACCCCGCAGCCGCGCCGGCACCCGCCGACCCTGCCGACCGCCTGACCCGCTGCTCGGGCGTCGTTGTCGTCGCGCAGGCCCGACCAGGAGACTCCGGCGGACATACGCGCAAGATCACGTCGAGAACGACGGCGGGCACGTCGATCTCGACGCGATCTTGCGCAGAGCCCCTCGAGCACCTCACGCGCCCGCGTGGCGTTGCTGCTCGGCGAGGAAGTGCGCCGCGTCGGCGGTGGCGGGGTACAGCGCGCGGTAGTGCGCGTGGAAGGCGTCGTAGCGGGCGGTGCGCTCCGGATCGGGGCGCACGACGTCGACGATCGGGTTCCAGGTCGCCGCGTCGGCGTCCAGCCCCAGGGCCTGCGCGGCGAGGAGGGCGTCGCCGAGGGCCGCGCCCGTCGTGTCGGCCGGGACCTGCTGCTCCTCGCCGGTCACGTCGCTGACGATCTGCGTCCACAGCCCGCCCCGCGTGCCCCCGCCGACCGCGACGAGGCGCGGTGACGGGCCGCCGGCGTCGCGGAACGCCTCGAGGTTGTGCCGCACGCCGTGCGCGGTGCCCTCGAGCGCCGCGCGGTAGAGCTCGCCGCGGCCGTGGGCGGTGGTCAGGCCGAGCACGAGGCCACGGGCATCGGGGTCGAAGATCGGCGTGCGCTCGCCGGCGAAGTAGGGCAGGAGCAGCAGGCCGCGGGCGCCGGGCGGGACGGCGGCCGCCTCGGACGTCAGCGTCTCGTAGTCGGCGCCGACGAGGTCGCGCAGCCAGGCGGTGACCGCGCCGGAGGTGGCCATCCCCGCGGCCGTGGTGAACGAGCCCGGCGGGACGCCGCGCGTGGCCCACAGCGCCGGGTGCCGGGCCGGCGCGTCCGTGACCTGCACCAGGAACATCGTGGTGCCGTACATGACCATCGTGTCGCCGACGGCCCCGACGCCGACGCTCGCGGCCTCGGCCCAGGCGTCGATCGTCCCGGCGATCACCGGGATGCCCTCCGGCAGCCCGGTCTCGCGCGCGGCCCGGCCGTGCACCGTGCCGGCGACGTCGCCGGGCCAGAGCAGCCGCGGCAGCGCCAGGCCGGGCGCGACGAGCTCCGACCACTCGTGCGCCCAGTCGCCCGCCTCGAGGTCGTACATCGGGTCGCACTGGCTGGCGGAGTGGTGGTCGAGCACGTACTCGCCGCTCAGGCGGTGGACGAGGTACGAGCTCGCCATGAGGAAACGCTCGGTGCGCGCGTAGACGTCGGGCTCGTGGCGCTGCAGCCACCGCCACTTCGGCCCCACCGTCTGACTCGACAGCGGGGTGCCGCCACGGGCGACGATGCGCTCCTCGCCCAGCTCGTCGGTGAGCTCGGCGATCTCCCGGGTCGCGCGGGTGTCGACGCCGTAGAGGATCGCCGGGCGCAGCGGCCGGCCGTCGGCGTCGGCGGGCAGCAGCACCGGCCCGATCCCGCTCACCCCGACCGCGTCCGGCGTGCCGTGCGCGAGGAGCTCGCGGGTCAGCGTCGCGAAGTCCGCCCACCAGACGTCCTCGGCGTCGTGCTCGACCCACCCGGGATGCGGGGACGACGTCGCGTGCTCGACGTCCGCGCGCGCCACGACCGTGCCGTCACCGTCGACGAGGACGCCCTTGGACGACGACGTCCCGATGTCGATCCCGAGGACGAGCG
>JAQSWW010000186.1 GCA_029266415.1 Actinomycetospora sp.
AGGGTGAACTCGCCGTCGAGCCCGTCGTTCACCGCGACGGCGAGCGGCATCACCCGGATGCTGATGGTGTCGAGGGCCGAGAGGGCGAGCAGATGGTCCATCTGCTCGGCCATCACCGCGGGGCCGCCGACGAGGGGTCGAGGATCGTCTCTTCGATGACGGCCTCGTAGTGCAGCGGCCGGACGGGGTCGTGCAGGCGCTGCTGGCGCGCGAGGCGCAGCGCGACGACCCGTTCGACGTCGACCACCCGGACGCGCAGGGCGTCGGCGAGCAGCGCGGTCGCGTAGGCGCGGGTCTGCAGCAGCCCGTGGAGGAGCAGCGGCTCGTAGGCGAACGACGCCGACGCGAGCCCCTCGAGCCCGACGAACGTACGCAGCCAGTCGGGCACGACGTCGGCGAACGGCGCCCACCAGGTGCCGCGGTCCGCGGCCGAGGCCAGCGAGGAGAGGCGGTCGACGTCGACGGGGTCGGCGCCGTAGGAGCGCAGCAGCCGGACGACCTCGTCCGGGCGTTGCTGGTTCTTGCCCTGTTCGAGGTAATTGATCTTCGCGTGGGCGCAGTCGAGGACGCGGGCGGCGGCGCTCTGCGTGTGGCCGGCCTGCTCGCGGGCGGCACGCAGCTCGTGTTCGATCAACCAGCGCAGGGCGCTCGGGTCGTTCCTCTCGGGTGCGCTGCGGTCCACCCGCCGGTCCTCCGCCAGCCCGCGGCACCGCCGGTCGGCCCCCGTCGACACAGGGTAGCCAGCTGCCGCGCCCCGTATCGGTGAACTACTCTTCCCCCTACATGTAACAGGACGTGTGAGCAGGGAGACCGCCATGGCGTTCGAGCGTTCGGTGGACTCCGTCGGCGGGCCGCTGCCCGCACCCCCCGCGGACGGGCCGTGGGTCCTCCCGCCCGAGCCCGCGCGCGGCACGATGACGACCACGGCGACGGGGCACCGCGCGACGCTCTCCCACTGCCGCTGCGGGCTCCCCGCCGGCGGCGAGGGCTACGACGTCGCGGTCGACGCCGAGCCCGCCGACGTCACCGCGGTGACCGTGCTCGGCCAGGTGCCCGGCGTCGCGCGCTGGGACCGCGGCGCCGACGGCCTGTGGCACCCCGCCCGCACGCGTTACCAGGCGCCGGGCCCGCCGCTGCCCTGGCGTGCGCTCGGCGTGTGCGCGGAGCACCGGCGCCACCGCGTGGTCCCGGTGGCCGCGCGCTGGTGACGCCCGCTAGGAATGCCGGCGGAAGAGCGGCGCCCGGCCGGGCGGCTGCTCGACCTCGCCGACGTGGGGCGGGGGCGGCACGGCGAGGGTGACCGGGTCGTCGACCGACACCTTGAGCTCCTCGTTGTGGTGGCGCAACGCCAGGTCGTCGCCGTGCTCGAGGGTGTAGTTGACCTCGGTGCCCGTCACCGCGAGGTGCAGTGAGCGCCCGCGCCACTGCACGCGGAAGCGCAGGCCGGAGAGGGCCTCGGGCAGCCGGGGCGCGAAGGTCAGCCCGCCGTCGTGGGTGCGCATGCCCCCGAGACCCATGACGACCGCCGTCCACGCGCTGCTGAGCGCCGCGAGGTGGACGCCGTCGCGGACGTTGTGCTCGAGGTCGGCCAGGTCCATCTGCGCGGACTCGCAGAGGTAGTCGTAGGCGAGGTCGAGGTGTCCGGTCTCGGCGGCCATGACGGCGAGCGTGCCGGGCGAGAGCGACGAGTCACGCACGGTGATGCGCTCGTAGTAGACGAAGTTGTCGTGCTTCTGCTGCGCGGTGAACGCGTCCGGGCACTGGACCATCGCCAGCACCAGGTCGGGCTGCTTGACGACCTGCTTGCGGTAGAGGTCGAAGTACGGGTAGTTGAGCAGCAGCGGGTAGGCGGTCTCGGGCGTGCGCTCGAAGTTCCACACGGCGTGGCGGGTGAAGCCCTCGCTCTGCTGGTGGACGCCCAGGGCCTCGTCGTAGGGGATCACCATCGCCGACGCCGCCGAGCGCCAGCTCGCGATCTCCTCGGGGCTGACGTGCAGCCGCTCGGCCTCCCGTGGCCAGCGCACCGCCGCGTCGGCGGCCCCGCGCAGGTTCTTCTGCGCCATGAGGTTGGTGTAGACGTTGTTGTCGGCCACCGCGGAGTACTCGTCCGGGCCGGTGACGCCGTCGATGCGGAACGCGCTGTCGCTGTCGTGGTGGCCCAGGGAGCGCCACAGCCGCGCGGTGGCGACGAGGAGGTCGACGCCGACCTCGCGCTCGAAGTCCCTGTCGTCGGTGGCCGCGACGTAGCGCATGACGGCGTCGGCGATGTCGGCGTTGACGTGGAACGCCGCGGTGCCCGCGGGCCAGTAGCCCGAGCACTCCTCGCCACGGATGGTGCGCCACGCGAACGCGGCGCCGTCGAGCCCCAGCTGCTCGGCGTGCGCGTAGGCGATGTCCAGGGTCGAGTGCCGCCAGCGCAGGGCGTCGGCGGCGGCGCGGGGCTGCGTGTACATGAACACGGGCAGCACGAAGGTCTCGCCGTCCCAGAACGAGTGCCCGTCGTAACCCTGGCCGGTGAGCCCCTTGGCGCCGATCGCCCGCTTCTCGGCGCGGGCGCCGGCCTGCAGCACCTGGAACAGGCAGAAGCGCAGCGCCTGCTGCAGCCGGGGGTCGCCGTCGATCTCGAGGTCGGCCCTCGCCCAGAAGTCGGCGAGGTACTCGCGCTGCGCCGCGACCAGGCCGTCCCAGCCGGTGTAGACCGAGGCGTCGAGCGCGGCCTCGACCTGGTCGACGATCGCGGGCTGGGAGCGCTGGCTCGACCAGCCGTAGGCCATGTACTTCACGACGCGCAGGCTCTCGCCGGGCTCGAGCCGCGTGATCACCGTCGTGCGCCCGACGTTGTTGGAGCACGAACTGGTGACCTGCGCGTCGTCCGGCCCGAACACCTGGTGCTCCATCGCGGCGCCGACCCGCAGCTCGGAGCGTCGCGTCTGGTGGGTCATGCGGGCGCCGTGGCTGGAGTTCGAGTGGTGCTCGGGCACCAGCACGTTCTGCAGCGCCGCCGCGACCCGCGGGTCGCCCTCGATGACGGGCATCTGCTCGTTGGCGAAGAGCTCGGACTGGATCACGAGCAGCGCCGACGAGCCCGCGTCCTCGGGCACCGCGACCTCGTAGGAGATCGCCGCCACCGACCGCTGCGAGAACGACACGAGCCGCTCCGACGTCACCGTCACCCGCTGGCCGTTGGGGGAGACCCAGTCGACGTGGCGGGTCAGCGTGCCCGCGCGCATGTCGAGCGTGCGGTGGTGCTCGAGCACCTGGCCGTAGCGCACGTCGAGCGGCTCGTCGTCGACGAGGACGCGGATGAGCTTGCCGTTGGGGACGTTGACCAGCGTCTGCCCCTCCTCGGGGTAGCCGAAGCCGCCCTCGGCGTGCGGCAGCGGCCGGGACTCGAAGAACGAGTTGAGGTACGTCCCGGGCATCGCGTGCGGCTCCCCCTCGTCGAGGTTGCCGCGCATGCCGACGTGCCCGTTGGCCAGCGCGAACAGCGACTCGGTCTGGGGCAGGGCGTCGAGGTCGACGTGCGCCTCGTGCACCGTCCAGGGGTCCACGCGGAAGGCGTTGGTGATCACGGGGGCTCCTCGTCACTCCGATGCGCGCTCCCGCGCCCACGGGTCCGCGGTGCGTCGTCGGTGACCCGCGGAGGTCGGCGGGAGCGTAACCGGCTCTCCCGGTGCCGCCCGCCGCGCGTGCCTACGGTGGACCCATGGCCGCACGCGTCCGCATCCCCCGCACCGAGCTCGACGTCCACCCCCTCTGCCTGGGCGGCAACGTCTTCGGCTGGACCGCGGACGCCGAGACCTCCCACGCCGTGCTCGACGCCTACGCGGCCGCCGGTGGCGACTTCGTCGACACGGCCGACTCGTACACCTGGCGCGTCGAGGGCAACTCCGGCGGCGACTCCGAGCGGGTGCTGGGCGACTGGATGGACGTCCGCGGGGTGCGCGACCGGATGGTCGTCGCCACCAAGGTCGGCTCGTGGCCCGAGCGCCCCGGGCTGTCGCCGGAGAACGTGCGGGCGGCGTGCGACGACTCGCTGCGCCGCCTGCGCACCGACCACATCGACCTCTACTACGCCCACCGCGACGACCCGGACACCCCGATCGAGGACACGCTCGGCGCGTTCGACGAGCTGGTGCACGCTGGCAAGATCCGCCACGTGGGGCTGTCGAACTACTCGGCGGAGCGCCTCACCTCGGTGCTCACGGTGGCCGAGCAGCACGGGCTCGTGCGGCCGGTGGCGCTGCAGCCGCACTACAACCTCGTCGAGCGCGCGGGGTACGAGGACGAGCTCGCCGAGGTCGCGTCGTCGGCCGACCTCGGCGTGATGCCCTACTTCGCCCTGGCCAAGGGCTTCCTCACCGGCAAGTACCGCCCGGGCGACGCCCCGCCCGACACGAGCGGCCCGATGGCCTCGGCGCGGGCCGGCGGCGCGGTGGCCTACCTCGACGACCGCGGCGCCCGCGTCCTCGCCGCGCTCGACGAGGTCGCGGCCGCGCACGCGGCGCCGGTGGCCGCCGTGGCGCTCGCGTGGCTCGCGGCCCAGCCGACCGTCACCGCACCCATCGCGAGCGCCCGCAGCGTCGACCAGCTGGGGACGATCCTGCCCATGGCCGAGCTGACCCTCGCCGACGACGAGCTGGCGGCGCTCACGCAGGCGTCGGAGGACACCCGACTGGACGCCTGAGCGCCGCTCGGGTTTCGTGGGCGGCGTGAGCGCGCTCTCCTCGGTGCACCGCGCCCTGCAGGTGCTCGAGGTGGTCGCCGCCGCCGGGGACGGCATCAGCGCGAAGGCCGTCGCCCGCCGCCTCGAGTACAACCTGTCGACGACCTACCACCTGCTCGAGAGCCTGGTCGCCGACGGCTACCTGGTACGGCTCGAGGCCTCGCGCGGCTTCGGGCTGGGGCCCAAGCTCCCGGCGCTGCACGACCGTCTCGTCGCCCAGCTGCCCGTGCCGCGGGGGCTCGGCGCGATCCTGCGCGACGTGCACGCGACGGCCGGGGCGGGCGCGCTGTACGCGGCGTTCCGCGACGACGACGTCGTCGTCGTGGCCCACGACGACTGCGCCGACCACCCGGTGCCGGTGATCTCGACCTGGCGCGGCGCCCTGCACGCCACGGCGGTCGGCAAGCTCCTGCTCGCCGAGGCCGACGACGCCGCCCGGCGCGCGGTGCTCGACCGCGACGGCCTGCCCTCGCACGCCTACCGCACGATGACCGACCGGGCGGCGCTGGACCGCGAGCTGCTCGGGGTGCGCCGCCGCGACCTCGCCGTCGACCGCGGCGAGTTCCGCGAGCGCCTGGCCTGCATGGCCGCGCCCGTGCGGGTGCCGGGGGCGTGCGGCCCGACGCTGGTGGGCGCCGTCGCCGTGGCCGTCCCGGTGGTGCCGGCGGGCGGCCCGGGCAGCCTCGGCGACCGGCGCCCGCGCCTCGAGCGCGCGGTCCGCGACGGCGCGCGACGCCTGGCCGACGCCCTGTGTGATCGGGTTTCCACTGGGTGGGACGACGGGGGCCCGGGCGCGGTCCGGCGGGGATAGCGTTCCCCGCATGAGTGCCCGGACCACCGCACCGTTCCGCGCCGACCACGTCGGGAGCCTCCTGCGCCCGCCCGCCCTCAAGCAGGCCCGCGACGACCACGCCGCCGGGCGCCTGTCCGACGAGGACCTGCGCGCCGCCGAGGACGAGGCGATCCGCGACGTCGTCGCCCTGCAGGAGTCGGTCGGGCTGCAGGCGGCCACGGACGGCGAGCTGCGCCGCACGTCGTGGCACATGGACTTCCTCTACCAGCTCGACGGCGTCTCCTCGTCGAAGGACTCGTCGGTCGAGGTGGCCTTCCGCAACGCCTCGGGCGACCTGACGTTCGCCGCGATGTCCCTGGTGATCGACCAGCGGATCGGGCTGTCGACCACCATCTTCGGCGACGCGTTCTCGATGCTCGCCTCCACGGTGACCACCGCGGTGCCGAAGCTGACGATCCCCTCGCCGTCGATGCTGCACTACCGCCTCGGCGGCGCCCCGGTGCACGAGGGCTCCCCGTACGACGACGCCGACGAGTTCTGGAGCGACCTCGCCGCCGCCTACCGGTCGGAGGTCTCCCGGCTCTACGACCTGGGCGTCCGGTACCTCCAGCTCGACGACACCTCGCTGGCCTACCTCAACGACCCCGCCCAGCGGGAGTCGATGGCCGCGCGCGGCGAGGACGCCGACCACATGCACGTGCGCTACGTCGACACGATCAACGAGGTGCTGCGCGACCGCCCGTCCGACCTGCGCGTGACGACGCACATGTGCCGCGGCAACTACCGCTCGTCCTGGGCGGCGGAGGGCGGCTACGACCACGTGGCCGAGAAGGTGTTCGGCGGCCTGGAGATCGACGGCTTCTTCTGCGAGTACGACGACGCCCGCTCCGGCGACTTCTCGCCCCTGCGCTTCCTGCCCCGGGGCGACCAGCAGGTGGTCCTCGGGCTCGTGACCACCAAGACCGGTGAGCTCGAGGACCCGGACACCCTCAAGCGCCGCATCGAGGAGGCGACGAAGTACGTGCCGCTCGAGCAGCTCTGCCTGTCCCCGCAGTGCGGGTTCTCCTCCACGGTCGAGGGCAACGACCTCACCGCCGACCAGCAGCGCGCGAAGCTCGAACTGATCGTCTCCGTGGCCGACGACGTCTGGGGCTGACCGAGGTCCTTCGGGGACCGGCGGTGTTTGCAACGAACGCGCTGTTCGCTGCTTCTATGCGCGCGAAGTCCGCGTTCGCGGGCGGGGTGCGGGGTCAGCTGCGACGGCTCCCCCGTCCCCATCCGCCGAATGCGTCCACAGGCCTGAGAGGCGTCACTACCGCCTCCTCGGGCAGCGGGGTGACGCTCGCGCCATGCCGCGCCGAGCCCGGGTCGACCCCGTCGCCATCGCCTCCGTCGGCGTGTTCGGGGTGGCGGCGGTGGCCGACCTGACGGCCCTCGGTGTGCCCTCGTCGACCATCGCCCGCCGGGTGCACGCCGGCCACGCCCGACGGGTGCTGCGCGGCGTCGTCAAGGAGGGACCGGACGACCCCACGGCCGACCAGCAGGCAGCAGCGGCGCTGCTCTACGCGGGGCCGGGCGCGGTGCTCAGCGGTGGGGAGGCCCTGCGACGCCACGGCCTGACGGACCCGACGCCCAGCGGTCGCCTGCTCGTCCTCGTCGACGAGAAGCGGCAGCGCACCTCGTCGGCGTTCGTGGTGATCGAGCGGACGGAGCGGCTCCCCCGGCCGATCGACATCGGCGGGCTCCCCTTCGCCCCGCTCGACCGCGCCGTCATCGACACGGTGCGACGCCTCGACCGGCGAGACGCGGTGCGCGCCGTCCTCGCCGAGGTGGTGCAGAAGGGGCGGACGACCGTCGCGCGCCTGCGTGCGGAGCTCGCGGCCGGCTCGCAACGGGGGAGCGCCCTGCCACGCCAGGTCCGCGCCGAGCTCGACGCGGGCGTGCGTTCGGTGGCCGAGGCCTGGGCGCGGGACCTCCACCAGGACAGCGACCTCCCGCCCGTGCTCTGGAATCCCCGCCTCTACGACGCCACCGGAACGTTCATCGCCAAGCCGGACGCCTACTTCGCCGACGTGGGGCTGGCGTGGGAGATCGACTCGATCGCACACCACCTCGCGCTCGCGGACTGGGACGAGACGCTGCGCCGGCGCGCGCGGATGCAGGCGTTCGGGCTGATCGTCGCGCACACCCGCCCCCGGCGTACGCGGCGGGAGAAGGCCGACGTCGTCGAGGAGCTGTGGGGGCAGTACCGGCTCGCGGCGTCGAGGCCGTGCCCCGACCTCCGCATCGCCCTGGCGTCCTGACGCCCGTCCTCCCCGGCTCCGCGAACGGGGAGTTCGCGCGCGTGGAAGCAGCGAACAGCGCGTTCGCTCCGGAATCCGGCGAGCGAGCCCTCAGACCCCGTACCGCGCCGCGAGCTGGCCGCGGCAGATGCTCGTGTTCGCGTCGACGCCGACCTGGTACGAGCGGGCCTTGCGCAGGTGCAGTGGC
>JAQSWW010000187.1 GCA_029266415.1 Actinomycetospora sp.
GGCGGCGGCCCCGCAGATCACGACGACGAGGCCGGAGCCGCCCAGCCAGCCAATCACCTGATGCTGCTTGGCCGCCCCCATGAGCGCCGCTACCGCCAGGAACGCCACCACACCGCCCACGAGGACCTTCACGTAAGGCCACGGACGCGGATGGACCGACTTTATCTCCACCCGGGCACGCATCTGCGCCGCCAGGACAGCCTCCACCCACGCCCATTCCCCCGGCGTCGAGCTCGGCCGTAACCACCCCCGAGCCCGCAGCTCCCTCTCCCGGTCAGCGCGGTGCAGCGACCCCAGTGCATAGGCGGACTTGGCCGTGTTTCCGGCGGTCTGGAAGTTAAAGAAGGTGTTCAGCGCGCCCATCTCGTCCATGCCCCCCACGAGGTGTGTACCCACGTATCGCAGGCGTCCGGTCGTGCGTTAGCCCGGGGGTGAGCGCCGAACCGTCGGTGTGGCTGCCGTCCCGCAGTCGTGGGGCCGTTCAACTGGGCCGCCCTCATCGACGGAAACGGCGCGCCGGCGACCTCGTGCCCCGAACTCTCGTGGCTTCCCGTGTCATGGTCAGCTTCGCCCGCAACGGTTCCATCATTACCGAAGCCCGACCCCGATCTGTGCCCGCCGGTTTCGCGAGTGACTCGACGGGGCGCGGAGCACCGCGGACCTTGGGGCGCCGATGGCCTCGTCGACGCCGCGACGACCAACTCCGTCTGAGGCCAGGATGATTTTCGGCCGGTATATGGGTCGCCTGCCGGGTGCACGACAAGGTGCGGAGTGGCAGACGTGGCAACCCGGTCTGATTGAAAGGTCGTAGCCGCTGCCCTGCTTGGGCAGCGTGGCCGGGGACAGCGCGAGGGTGATGCGGCGGGCGGGCCACGTCTCCCCCGAGTTGACCACCGCGGCGCGCACCCGGTCGCGCGACTCGGCCAGCGCCGCGTCCGGCAGCCCCACCAGCGACACCCCGGGCAGGCCCTGCCCGATGTCGGCCTCGATCTCGACGACCTCGCCGTCGACTCCACGCAACCCGATCGACCACGCACAGGCGAGCGCCACCTCAGAACGCCCCCTCGTAGTGCTCGACCCGCGGCGCGGACCCCTCGGCCAGCAGCACGGCGAGGACGTCGAAGCGCACCTCGGCGAAGCCGTCGCCGGCGGCGGCGTGCCGGGCGGCGAGCCAGCGCTGGGCCAGCCGGCGGATCCGCGCGGCCTTGCGCGCCGTGACCGCCTCCGCGGGCAGCCCGAACCCCGTGCCCGAGCGCGTCTTCACCTCCGCGACGACGAGGCGCGCGCCGTCGGCGGCGACGAGGTCGAGCTCGCCCTCGCGGCAGCGCCAGTTGCGCTCGAGCACCGCCAGGCCGCGGTCGGCGAGGAACGCGGCGGCGATGTCCTCCCCGCGTTGCCCCAGGGCGCGTCGATCCGGTGTCCCGTGCGTGGTGGCCATGGCCGGCCCCCTCGTCCTCCCCGGACCGTGGGCCCGGGCCGGCCGGGCGCTCCGGCGGCAGGACCGAGCCTGGGGCGCGGAGGCCGGCGGGCGGGAGCACCGGGGCGCGGCCTGGGGACGACCGGAGGGGGTGTGGACGGATCCCCGTCGTGCCGGGCGCGATCAGGGCCCGAACGGACCGGCGTCAGCCGCTGAAGGGCCCCTCGTCCAGGCGCAGGTCGGGCTTGTCGAGCTCTTCGACGTTGACGTCCTTGAACGTCACCACCCGCACGTTCTTCACGAACCGCGCCGGCCGGTACATGTCCCAGACCCAGGCGTCGGACATCGTGACCTCGAAGTAGACCTCGCCGTCGGCGTTGCGGACCTTCACGTCCACGGTGTTCGCCAGGTAGAAGCGGCGCTCGGTCTCCACCACGTAGGAGAACTGCGCGACGATGTCGCGGTACTCGCGGTAGAGCGAGAGCTCCATGTCGGTCTCGTACTTCTCGAGATCCTCCGCGCTCATCGCGGCTCTCCCCCCTCCGGCGCAGCGTCGATGTCGTCCGGGTCGCCGGCGAGCTCGTCGGCCTCGTCGTCTCCCGCTCCCACCAGGTCGACCGTCGTCACGGGCCCATTGTGTCGCACGCCGTCCGGGCGTCCGTCCTGGTCCCGGCCCCGCGCCGCCGCGGCGACGTTGACGAAGCTGAACCGGTGGTCCTCGCTCGGGCCGTGCTCGGCGAGCGCTACGCTGTGCGTCGGCGTGCAGTAGCCCTTGTGGACGTCGAAGCCGTACTCCGGGTGCTTCTCGTGGAGCGCGGTCATGAGGTGGTCCCGGGTGGTCTTGGCCAGCACCGACGCCGCGGCGACGCACGCCGCCGCGAGGTCGCCCTTGGGCACCGCGAGCGCCGGGACGCCGAAACCCTGCACCGGGAAGCCGTCGGTGAGCACGTAGCCGGGGCGCACGTCGAGGCGGGCGACGGCGCGGCGCATCCCGTCGATGTTGGCCACGTGCACGCCGCGCCGGTCGACCTCGGGCGGGTCGACGAGCACGACGTGCCAGTCCAGCGCACGTCGGCGGATGAGGGCCGCGAAGCGCTCGCGCTCGTCGGGGGTGAGCAGCTTGGAGTCGGTCAGGCCCTCGAACCGCTTGGCGTCACCGGGGCGCAGGATGCACGCCGCGACCGCCAGCGGCCCGGCGCACGCGCCGCGTCCCGCCTCGTCGACCCCGGCGACCGGCCCGAGACCGTGGCGCTCGAGCGCCGACTGCAGGGCCCAGCTCTCGGTGCTGCGGCGGACGATCGCGCGCGGGGGCTGGATCCCCGTGCGCGGGGGCAGCGCCACGCGGCGCCGGGTGGTCCGCCGGCCGGCCACGCGGCGACGGCCCGCGTCGTGTCCCGCCGTCACCGGTCCGGATCGCCGGGGGACGGCGGCGGGGCGGGACCGCCCTCGGCCGCGACGGGACCGTCGGCACCGCGGTGCAGGGACCGTCGCCACCGCCGCGACAGCACCACCAGCGGCACCGCGCCGACCACGCCGGCGGCCAGCGGCGCACCCGTCTGCCAGGCCGGGGCGCCGATCGCCGCCACACGGGCCTGCGGGTCGGTGTCCGGCACCCCGCTCCAGCGGTCGACCGGCAGCACGATCACGCGGGCCTTGCCGATGACGTCGGTGACCGAGATCGGGCCGTGGACGCGGGCGTCGGCGGAGTTGTTGCGGTTGTCGCCCATGACCCAGAGCTGGCCCTCGGGGACCCGCACGGCCGGGAACGGGTCCTGCGTCGTCCGGTCCAGGTCGGGCTGGTAGTAGATGTAGGGCTCGGTCAGCGGCCGGCCGTCGACCGTCACCCGGTTCTGCGGGTCGCAGCAGGCCACGGTCTGGCCGCCCGTCGCGATGACGCGCTTGACGAAGTCCTTCTCGTCCGGCGGTGCGAGGCCGACCAGCGACAGCCCGCTCTGCAGGCCGCGGACCAGCACGTTGTCCGAGCGCTGGCTGTGCGAGACCTCGCCGTTGTCGCCCCAGGCGGGCGGGCCGCGGAAGACCACCACGTCACCGGGGGCCGGGTCGGAGAACCGGTAGGTCACCTTGTCGACGGCGACGCGGTCGTTCGCGCAGCCGCTGCAGCCGTGCAGCGTGCGCTCCATCGACGCCGACGGGATGACGTAGATGCGCGCGAGGAACGTCTGGATGACGAAGGTCAGGACGATCGCGACGACGATGAGCAGCGGGAGCTCGCGCCAGAACGAGCCCTTGCGCTTCGCGCCTTTCTTGCCGCCCTTGGCCGCGCCGCGGCGGCCCGCGCGACCGGTCTCCTCGCCGTCGTCGCCCTCGTCGAGGTCGACGTCGTCGCGGTCCTCGGGACCGTCATCGTCGCGACCCGGACCGGTGCCCGCCCGCCGGTGCCGGCCCGGGCCGACACCCGCGCCCTCGGTCCGGGTGGTGCTCGTGGTGCTCGTGGTGCTCGTGGTGCTGGTGCTGCCGGTGGTCACGGCGCCGTCGCGCGGCGGGCGCGGACGCGACGCGAAACCGTCCGAGCCGGCCAGGCCCCCGTCGCCGCCGGAGGCGGCGGGGGCCGGGTCCGCCGGGTCGCCGGCGGCCGACGCCGAGTGCGGCCCGGGGCTCGCCGACGGGGCCGGGGTCCGCGGTGCATCCGCGCCGTTGCCGGGCGGCGTGGAGGGCACGCCGGGGCGGGCGGGCTCGGGGCCCGGAGCGCCGCCGGCGGGCCGGGGGACGCCGAAGGGCGGGGGTGCGGGTGCCGCGGCCCACGGCGGGCCACCGCGGCCCGGCCCGGGGGACCCGGGCGGCCCGGCGGGGCCCGCGGGGTGGGGGCCGCCGGAGGGGCCCGGCCCGTGGAGCCCGGCGCCGTTCGGGCCCCCACCGTTCGGGCCCCCACCGTTCGGGCCGACGCCGTGCGGGCCGACGCCGTACGGGCCGACGCCGTACGGGCCGACGCCGTACGGGCCGACGCCGTACGGGCCGACACCGTGCGGGCCGGCGCCGTGCGGACCGGCCCCGTTCGGGCCGCCGCGGTGTCCGGCGCCGTTCGGCCCCGGCGGGGGCGAGCCCGCGCCGGAGGGACCAGGACCGGCGGGACCAGCACCGAAGCCACCGGCCCCGTACCCGTCGGGACCCCCGCCCTGCGACGGGAGCCCGTGGCGCCCGTCGTCGAGGGGGTCGCCGTAGCCACCGGGGCTCGGGGCGGGGGTGGGCTCGAAGCGGTCGGAGCCGCTCCAGCTCGACGCTCCGTAGGGCGCGTGCATCCCTGCCCCGCCGCCGGCCGGCGACGGCGCGGCCACGTCCCCGTAGGGGTCGGCGTGGTCCAGCTCGTCGTCGTCCGGACGGGCGTGCGCCGGGGCCCGGCCGCCGTAGCCGTCGGACCCGGGCGCGACGGGACGGGTCGTCCCGCCCGGACCGGTGGTCCGGAACGGGGGGACGGAGGGCTCCTGGGGGCGCACGCGAGTCAGGTTAGGAGACCGGGGCGGCAGGCTCAGGAAGCCGGCGTGGTCTCGCGCTTCTCGCGGATCTTCGCGGCCTTGCCGCGCAGATCACGGAGGTAGTACAGCTTCGCGCGCCGGACGTCACCGCGGGTGACGACCTCGATGTGGTCGATGTTGGGCGTGTGCACCGGGAAGGTGCGCTCCACCCCGACGCCGAAGGACACCTTGCGGACGGTGAACGTCTCGCGCAGCCCGCCCCCGTGGCGGCGGATGACGACACCCTGGAAGACCTGTACACGGGAGCGTGAACCCTCGACCACCCGGACGTGCACCTTCACGGTGTCCCCGGCGCGGAAGTCCGGGATGTCGGAGCGCAGCGACTTGGCGTCGAGCTCGTCCAGGGCGTTCATCGTCAGCGTCCTCGCGGTCTCACGGGCCTCGGCGCCGGAACCCGCGGAGCGGGCGTCCTGCGCGGCCGAGGAGGGTCGGTTCTCGGGCACGGGGCGGCGCTCAGCGGCCCTGATCGGGCCCTGCGCCGTCCGCGGCAACCTCCCCAGTCTGCCACGCCGCCGCGCCAGCTCGTCCGGCCGGGTCGTACCCGCACGCGGCGAGCACCTCGCGGTCCCGCACGTCGAGGGCCGCGTCGCCGTGGCGGGCGAGCAGGGCGTCGAGCAGGTCGGGGCGCAGGGCTGCGGTGCGCTCGAGCGAGCGGTCCCGGCGCCAGCGGGCGACCGCCCCGTGGTCGCCCCCGCGCAGGACCGCGGGCACCTCGAGCCCCCGCCAGCGCTCGGGCCGCGTGTAGGCGGGCGCCTCGAGGAGCCCCGCCGTCCCCTCCGCGAAGCTGTCGAGCTCCGCCGAGGCGGGGTTGCCGAGGACGCCGGGCACGAGCCGGGTGACGGCCTCGACGACGACGAGCGCCGCGACCTCGCCGCCGGCGAGCACGTAGTCGCCGAGCGAGACCTCCTCCACGGGCATGCGCTGCGCGGCGTCGGCGAGCACCCGGGCGTCGATGCCCTCGTAGCGCCCGCACGCGATCACGAGCCACGGCTCGACGGCCCAGTCGGCGGCGCGCCGCTGGGTCAGCGGCGGCCCCGCCGGCGTGGGCACGAGCAGCCGGGGCACGCCGTCGCCCGAGGCGGCGACGTCGTCGATGGCGGCGCCCCACACGGGGGCGGTCATGAGCATCCCCGGGCCGCCGCCGTAGGGCGCGTCGTCGACGGCCTGGTGTACACCGGTGGCCCACCGGCGCAGGTCGTGGACCCGGACGTCGAGCCGGCCGCTGCGGCGCGCGCGACCGACGAGCGCCTCGTCGAGCGGGGCGAGGTAGCCCGGGAAGATCGTGACCACGTCGATGCGCATCGGGCACGATCCTGCCCCTGGCCGACGCACGAGGAGGGCGCCGGGGTGGAACAGTTCCTGTCGTACCCGCAGCAGTGGCGCCTGCTCGCGCCGCTGGGGCTGGCGCTCGTGCTGTGCACGCTGATCGGGCTCGAGCGCGAGCTCGCCGCGAAGAGCGCCGGCCTGCGCACGCACACGCTCGTCGGCGTGGGCTCGGCGGGATTCATGCTGATCTCGAAGTACGGGTTCGACGACCTGCTCGCCTCGCCCGACATCACGCTGGACCCGTCGCGGGTGGCCGCGCAGATCGTCTCGGGCATCGGCTTCATCGGCGGCGGCCTGATCTTCGTGCGCCGCGACGCGGTCCGGGGCCTGACGACGGCGGCGACGATCTGGGCGGCGGCCGCCGTCGGCACCGCGTGCGGGGCGGGGCTCCCGGTGCTGGCGGTGGCCGGGACGGCGGTCCACTATCTCGTGACCCGCGGCTACCGGCCGCTCGCGCGCCTGGTCAACCGGTCGTCGACGGTGCCGCGCGACGTCCACCTCTCCTACACCGACGGGCACGGGGTGCTGCGCCGGGTGCTGACCGTCTGCACCGAGAGCGGCTTCGCCGTCGCCGGGATGCACGTCGACCGCGAGGATTCCGCCGGTCCGGCCGGCCCCCACGATCCCGGCGGGACCCGGACGGCGTCGGTGACGTTGTCGCTGACCGGGCGGGGCGCGCTGGACACGCTGTCGAGCGAGCTCTCCGAGCTGCCCGGGGTGCTCGCGGTGGGCGTGCCCGCCGAGGAGGAGTGAGGAGCGTCGTGCGGGCCGCTCAGCCCTCGAGCAGGCCCTCGGGCGGGTCGAGGACGACGCGGCCGCCGGCGACGTCGACCTCGGGGACGATTGCCGCGACGAAGGGCACCAGCACCTCGCCACCGGGGGTGGCGAGCACGAGCAGTTCGCCGCCGGCGCCGTGCACCACCGCGCTGACCGTCCCCACGGCCGTGCCGTCGACGAGCACCGCGGACAGGCCCTCGAGCTGGTGGTCGTGGAACTCGTCGGGGTCCTCGGGCGCCTCGTCCAGCGCCGGGGCCGTGAGCTCCGCGGTGCGCAGGGCGTCGGCGCCGTCGCGGTCGGCGACCTCCTCGACCTGCACGAGCAGGCGGTCGCCGTGGCGGCGCGCGGCGACGACCGTCAGTGACGAGGGCGTGCGGCCCCGCACCGAGAGCACGACGCCCGGTGCGAACCGGGCCTCGAGGTGATCGGTGCGGGGCTCGACGACGAGCTCGCCGCGCAGGCCGTGCGAGCGCACGACGCGTCCGACGATCCGTTCGTCCCGCGCGGGATCCATGGGTCGCGTGCTGGTCAGCGGTCGGTGTCGACCACGTCGACGCGCACACCACGCCCGCCGATGCCGCCCACGACGGTCCGCAGGGCGGTGGCGGTGCGGCCGTTGCGGCCGATCACCTTGCCGAGGTCGTCCGGGTGGACGCGGACCTCGAGGGTGCGACCGCGACGGTTGGTCACGAGGTCGACCGCGACGTCGTCGGGGTGGGCGACGATCCCCCGCACGAGGTGCTCGAGCGCCTCGGCGAGCTCGCTCATGATGGTCCAGCTCCCCTATCGGCGTGCTCCCCCTGAAGCTTCGTGTCCGTCACTCCGCGGAGCCGCTGACCTTGGCCAGCTCCTCGTTGAAGCGGGCCTGCTTGTCGACCTTCTGGGGCTGCGGCTTGAGCTTGCCCTCGGCGCCCGGGAGGCCCTTGAACTTCTGCCAGTCACCGGTGATCTTGAGCAGGCTGTGGACCGGCTCGGTGGGGATGGCACCGACGCCG
>JAQSWW010000188.1 GCA_029266415.1 Actinomycetospora sp.
TCCTGCGACCAGTGCGACGCCGGGCAGCCCGGCGACCCGGGCGACCGCTCCGGGATGCACGGGGAGGGCGGGCACCGGGACGGCGACCCGGTGCCGGGCGAGGCCGTGCAGCACGACGAGTGGGGTCGCGGCACGGTCACCACGGTCGCCGAGGACTCCGTCGTCGTGCTGTTCGACGAGGGCGGCTACCGGACGCTCTCGCTGCCGCTGGTGCGCGAGAAGCGACTGCTGCAGCCCGCCTGAGGTCACGTTTCCCGGGGGTGGGCGGCGCCGATCCCCGGCACGACCGCAACGGAAGGTGACCGTGCTCCACGAACCCATCGACAGTCCCCTGGCCCCGCCGGCCGCCGCCCCCGACCTCCGCCCCGCCCCCGATCCCGAGCCCCCGGCCGATCTGCGCCCGCTGGTGCGGCGCGCCCGCCGCGACGCCGGTGCCGCGCGGGAGCTCGCGTCCGCGCTGCTCGCCCGCGGCTGGACCGCCCGCCCCGCCGCCGCGCTGTCCGGACTGGCCGAGACCGCCGTCCGGGCCCTGGCCCGCGTGCGCCGTCCCGGCACCGCCGCCGGCTTCGTCGCCGACGACCTCGCCGCGAGGGTCGAGGCCGGCGACCCGTCGCCCGGCGTCGTCCGCTCGGCCTGACATCCTGCGCACCCCGTCCCGCCGATCCCAGGAGTAGCCGGTGGCCGTCGAGCCCGACCTGGCCGAGCTCGCGTCCGCGCACGGCGTGGCGGTGCGCTACCGCGACGCCGACGAGCAGGAGGTCGAGGTCGACCGCGACGTCGTCGTCGACGTCCTCGCCGCCCTCGACGTCGACGCCGCCACCCCCGAGGCGCTCGCGGCCGCGCTCTCGTCCCTGCGGAGCCGGGACCCCGACGCGCTGCCGGCGACGCTGGTCGTCGACGAGGGTCACTCACGGGAGCTGCCGGCGACCGGCCGCGTGACGCTCGAGGACGGCACCGTGCGCGACGTCGGCACCACCGTGCCCGCGGACCTCCCCGTCGGCTACCACCGCCTGGCGTGCGGGGCGCAGGACGTCGCGCTGATCGTCGCGCCACCGCCGCTCGAGCCGCCGGCGCCGACGTGGGGCTGGATGGTGCAGCTCTACGCGGTGCGTTCGTCGGGCTCGTGGGGCGCCGGGGACTACGCCGACCTCGGCGTGCTGCTCGACCGCACGACCCGCGAGCAGGGGGCCGGGGCGCTGCTGGTCAACCCGTTGCACGCGCTGGCGCTCGCGCCCCACGTCGAGGCGTCGCCCTACTCGCCGTCGACCCGGCGCTTCCTGCACCCCTTCTACGTGCGGGTCGAGGACACCGCCGCGTACACCGCCGCTCCGGCGTCGGTGCGGTCGTCGGTGGACGCGCTGCGTCCCGCGTCGGCGGAGCTGGTGGACCACGACGCGGTGTGGTCGGCGAAGCGCGCGGCGCTGGAGCTGCTCCGCCCGCACGACGCCTCCGCGCCCCGTGCGGTCGAGGCGCTCGGACCGGAGCGCCGTGACGTCGCGACCTGGTACGCGCTGGCCGAGCGCCACGGCTCCGACCTGCGCGACTGGCCCGCGGGGCTCGCGTCGGTCGACGACACCGGGGTCGCCGCGGCGCGTGCGGAGCTGGCGGACCGGGTCCTGTTCTTCGCATGGTGCCTGGACCTCGCCGACGCGCAGCTCGGCGACGCCCACGCCCACGCCGCGGGCATGGCGGTGGGGCTGATCGCCGACCTCGCCGTCGGGTGCTCCGCCGGCGGCGCGGACGCGTGGACGCTGGCCGGGGCGCTGGCGCGCGGTGTGACCGTGGGCGCCCCGCCCGACGACTTCAACCAGCAGGGCCAGGACTGGGCGCTGCCGCCGTGGCGCCCCGACGCCCTCGCCGCGTCGGGGTACGCGCCGCTGCGCTCGATGATCCGCGCGGTGCTGCGCCACGCCGACGGGCTGCGCGTCGACCACGTCGCCGGGCTGTGGCGGCTCTGGTGGATCCCGCCGGGCCGCGGCGCGCGCGAGGGCGCGTACGTGCACTACGACGCGCGGGCGATGCTGGCGGTGGTGGCGATCGAGGCCGGCCGCGCGGGCGCCGTCGTGGTCGGCGAGGACCTGGGGACCGTGGAGCCGGAGGTCACCGAGGGTCTGAGCGAGCACGGAATGCTCGGGTGCGCGGTGCTGTGGTTCCAGCGCGACGACGCGGGGGCCCTGCTGCCGCCGCGGCGCTGGCACCCCGACACGCTCGCGAGCGTCTCCACCCACGACCTGCCGACCGCGGCGGGGTTCCTGCGCGACGAGCACGTGCGGGCGCGCGCCGACGCGGGCGTGCTCTCCGACGTCGAGGCGGCGCGGGCGGACGCGGCGAAGGACCGGGCGGAGCTGCTGGAGCTGCTGCGCACCGAGGGCTTCGGGGTGGACGATCCCTCCGACGAGGACGCGGTGATCGTGGCGATGCACCGGCTCCTGGCCACGGCGCGCTCGCGGGTCGTGCTGGCGGCGTTCACCGACGTCCTCGGCGACGTGCGCCAGCCCAACCTGCCGGGCACGGTCGACGCCTACCCGAACTGGCGCATCCCCCTGTCCCACTCCCTCGACGACCTCCTCGCCGACTACCGCGTCACGGCGGTGGCGTCGGCTCTACGTGAGCGGAATTCGCGGGCATAGCCGCGAATTCCGCTCACATGGGTGGGGAGGTGGATCCTCGCGCCCTGCACGCGCGTCGAACCGGACGTGCACGCCCTCCAGGACCTCGACGACTGGCTGCGCCTCCTCCGTGACCAGCACGGCGTGGTGACGCGCGCCCAACTGCTCGCCCGCGGCTTCACCGACCACGGCATCCGCGCCCAGCTCGATGCGGGTCGATGGCAAGCCCTCCACGACGGGGTCTTCCTGACCTGTTCAGGCCCTGCAACCCCCGACGCGAGACGCATCGGCGCGCTGCTGGCGTGCCGGAGCGGCGCGCTACTCAGCCACGAGACCGCGGGTGAGCTGTACGGGTTCGTCGCGGCCGACCCGTCCCGGCCGATCCACGTGACCGTCCGAAACGGCGCGTCCGCTGTGCGCGACGACGACGTGAAGGTGCACCGCTCCCGCGCATTCGCGCACATCGCGGCCATGGGCGCCGATCCGCCGCGCACGACCCGGGGGCACACGGTGCTCGACCTCGTCATCGCCGCACCAACCGCGGACGAGGCGATGCAGCGGGCCTTCCAGTTCTCGTTGGACGCCAACGTCCATCCCGCTGCGCTCGAACGCGCCGCGGCGCTGAGACACCCGACGCGGTACCGCCGGGTCGTGGCCGATGCGGTCGCCCTCCTGCGTGACGGTGTCCTCTCCGCGCTGGAGCACCGCTACCTCGTCGACGTCGAGCGCGCACACGGTCTGCCCGAGGGTCACCGGCAGCGACCGGTCCCAGTCGACGGCGTGCTGCGTTACGAGGACATCGCGTACGACCTGCCCGGTGCCCGAGCGATCGTGCGGCTCGACGGCTTCAGCTACCACCGCGACGCGTTCACGGCCCTCGTCGACCGACGACGCACGGTCGCCGCGATGCTGGCCCGCACCCCGGCGGTGCCGTTCGGGTGGGACGAGGTCACGAAGCGGCCGTGCCGCACCGCGCGCGAGGTGGAGGCCATCCTGACCGGCCTCGGGTGGGACGGACGCCTCGTCCCGTGCCCCCGCTGCTCGTGAGCGGAATTCGCGGCCATGACCGCGAATTCCGCTCACATGGGGAGGGCGTCGACGGCGGAGACGCCGCGGTCGGGGAGGGCCGTGGGCGATTCCTGGTGGTACGCGCCCGGCGGCAGGATGCCCGCGGCGCCGCGGCGCGCCATCACCCGCTGCTGGGAGTACACGTCCTCGCCGTGGGCGTCGGCCGGCACGTCGCGCCAGAACTCGAAGCCGCCGGCCTCCACCAGCGCCTCGCGGTCGAACAGGACGCACCCCGCGACCCACGCCACCTTGTACGGCACGTACTCGTCGGCCGACGGCACCGGGCGCCGCGGGCCGTCGAGCTCCAGGTCCTCGGCGAGATGCAACACGTTGGCGGCGTTGTGCAGGCGCCAGCGGTCCCAGCCCGGCCCGTCCTTGACCAGCGTCTCGGGCTCCACGCCGCCCCGCCACACCTCGAACGACGTCACCTCGTGCGGGCGGCGGTCCTCGGCGTGCCCGAGCCCCTGCATCGCCGCGCCGACCATCCCGCACCGCAGCTCGGACAGCGCCCGGTGCAGCCGTGCGAGCACGCCGGGCTCGAGCCACACGTCGTCATCGAGGTAGAGCACCGCCGGCGCCGACGCGCACGACAGCAGGAACGCGCGGTGCTCGGCCATCCCCCGCGGTGGGAGGTGACGGTGCAGCTCGACCTCGACACCGCGGCGGCGCAGCCAGCGGATCAGGGTCCACGCCGGCGGGGTGTCCCACGACGCCTCCCCGTCGGACTGATCGGAGATCACCAGCCGAAAGGTCACCCCGGTCTGCGCGGCGAGCCCGGCCAGCGTCGTCGCCAGCTCGACCGGACGGCCCCGGGTGGGGACGAGGACATCCACCGGGGTCACGACGACGTCCCGCCCCGGATCCGGTCCACCAGCGACGTCGTCGAGCGGTCGGGCAGGTAGTCCAGGATCACGACGCGCCCGCCGTACGACGCCACGGTCGCCGACTCGCGCAGCATCTCCGGCGTGTAGTCCCCGCCCTTGGCGTAGACGTCGGGGCGCAGCAGCTCCAGGAGCTCCGCGGGGGTGTCGGCGTCGAACGCGGTGACGTGGTCGACGCAGCTCAGCGCCCCGATCACCGCCGCCCGGTCGGCCAGCGGGTTCAGCGGGCGGCCCGGGCCCTTGAGCCGCGCCACCGAGTCGTCGGAGTTCAGCGCGACCACCAGCACGTCGCCGAGGCGCTTGGCCTGGTTCAGCGACGCGACGTGCCCGCGGTGCACCACGTCGAAGCAGCCGTTGGTGAACACCACCCGCCGACCGGCGACGCGCTGCTCGTCGACGATCGCGGCCAGCGACGCGGCGTCGAGCAACGGGCCCTCGGCGGCCGCGACGCGCTCGGCGAGCTCGCCGGTCCCGCACACCGAGGTCCCCGGCCGGCCCACGACGACGTCGGCCGCGGCCTGCGCGAGCTCCACCGCCGTCGCGGCCGGCGTGCCCGCGGCCAGCGCGAGCACGAGCGCGGCGGTGAAGGTGTCCCCCGCCCCGCACGCGCGGCTCTCCGATGCGGGCCGGGCGAAGGTGCGGTGCGCCGGCGCGCGCTCGTCGCCGGTGGGGTCGGGCAGCAGCAGCGCGCCGTCGCGATCGAGGGTGACGACGACCGCCGCCGCGCCCGAGCGCTCGCGCAGGTCCGGGCCGGCGGCCTCGGCGGCGGCGACGCGGTCCGGCCCTCCGAGCTCGCGGCCCAGCAGCAGCGCCGCCTCCCCCGCGTTCGGGGTGACGACGTCGGGGCGCGTCGTGCGCCACCGCGCGGGGTCGTGCGCGTCGACGACCAGCCGGCACGACCGCTCCCCCGGCGCGCCGACGACCTCGGCGACGGCCGCGACCGTCTCCTCGTCCAGCAGGCCGCCGTCGTAGTCGCACACCACGACGGCGTCGGCCCCGTCGACCGCGGCGCGCAGGGCGTCGCGCACGGCGGTGCGGGTCCCGGGGCCCAACGGGTCGCGGGGGTTGGTGTCGAAGCGGGCGACCAGGGCGTCGTCGGCGAGCACCCGGCGCTTGGCCGCGGTCGGCCGCGAAGGGTCGGTGAGGACACCGGCGGTGCCGACGCCGTGGCCGGCGAGCAGCTCGCGGATCGTGGCCGCGTCGGGGTCGTCGCCGAGCACCGACACCAGCTCGGTGCGCGCGCCCAGCGCGGCGAGGTTGGCCGCGGTGTTGGCGGCCGCCCCGGGCGAGCCGCGCATGTGGTCGACCTCGACGACCGGCACGGGCGCCTCGCGCGACAGGCGGCGCGACGGCCCGGTCAGCCACTGGTCGAGCACGGCGTCGCCCAGCACGACCACGCGCGGCGCGGCCCGGGCCAGGCGCGCGGGCAGGTCGGCGGTCAGCGGGGCCGACGCGAGCGGCGGCATCGCCGCGTCGGGGCCGCGGTCCCGCTCACGACGGCGGGGCACGTCGGGGGCTGCCATCAGGAATGCGTCCTTCCGGGGGAACACCTACGAGTGCAAGCGGACGCCGGCGTTCCCGCCGGGCGGCGCGTCGCGGACGGTCTCGGTACTGTCGCGACCCGTTCCGTCACCGACGGGGTGACCCGCCCGTCCCGGGAGTGCCGATGGCCAGCGACCAGCCCCAGCCCGACACCGTCACGGTGGACGACGAGGAGACCGTCGAGATCTCCGCCCGCTTCTTGACGCCGACGGTGACCGTGGTGCGCCCGGTCGGCGACGTCGACACCGCGACCGCGGGCCCGCTGCGCGCGGCGATCGGCGAGCAGGTCGAGGCCGGCGCGGTGCACGTGGTGCTCGACCTGTCCGCGGTCGACTTCATGGGCTCGGCCGGCCTGGCGCTGCTGATCGCCGAGCGCGAGGCGGCCATCGCCCGCGACGGCCAGCTGCGCCTCGCCGGGGTGCCGCGCACCGCCGGCCGCGCGCTGAGCCTCACCGGTCTGACCGAGCTCTTCGACACCTACCCCGACGCCGAGACGGCGGCCGCGGACCTGCGCTGAGCCGGCGGGCAGCCCTCCGATCACGGGTACGAGCCCTCCTCCGACGACGTGACCACCAGCTCGCGCACCTCGCTGCCCGGCGGGCGGGTCAGGGCGTAGAGCACGGCGTCGGCGGTCTGCGCGGGGTCGTTGAGCTTGGCGTCGGCACCCGGCTTGTACTGGTCGGGGCGGTCGTCGAAGAAGTGCGTCCACATGCCGCCGGGGATCAGCAGCGTCACGCCGACCGAGCCGGCGGTCTCCGCGGCGAGCGCACGGGTGAACCCGACGACGCCGAACTTCGAGGCGCAGTAGGCGGTCGCGTCGGACACGGCCTTGACCCCGAGGGTCGAGGAGACGGTGACGACCTTGCCGCGGCGGGACTCGAGCTCCGGCAGGGCGGCGCGCACGATCGCGGCGGTGCCCAGCAGGTTGACCGCGATCACGCGTTCCCACTCGCCGGCGTCGACGTCGACGAGGCGCCCGCAGCGGTCGATGCCCGCGGCGGTGACGACGGCGTCGAGGCCGCCGATCTGCTCGGACGCCTGCGCGACGGCGGCCTCGGCGGCCCGGGTGTCGGCGAGGTCGACCTCGACGAAGGCGTGCCCCGCGTCGGGGGCCTTGATGTCGAGGACGACGGGGGTGCCGCCGGCCGCGACCACGGCCTCGGCCACGGCGGCGCCGAGGCCCGACGAGCCACCGGTGATCAGGACGCGGCCGGGGCCCTCGCGGTGGCCGCCCGCGGGCCCGGCGGACGGATCGGAGGCGGCGGGGTCGGCGGCGGGCACCGGTGAAGCGGCGGCGCTGGTCATGAGGGTCCTCCCGGAGGGACGGGGTCGGTGGTCGGTGTGGTCTCGAGGCGGGCGAGCAGCCGCGTCGACGAGCGCCCGGCGTGGTAGGGCACGGCGACGACCTCACCGCCCCAGCTGCGCACCAGCGGCGTCTCGAGGAGCTCGTCGGTGGCGTAGTCGCCGCCCTTGACCCAGACGTCGGGGCGCAGGCGGTCGAGCACGGCGCGCGGGTCGTCCTCGTCGAACACCGCGACGGCGTCCACCGCGGCGAGGGCGGAGAGCATCTCGACGCGGTCGGCCTCGGCGACGACGGGCCGCTCGGGGCCCTTGAGGCGGCGCACCGAGGCGTCGGAGTTGAGGCAGACGACGAGCACGCCGTCGTCCCCGGCGAGCCGTCGCGCGGCGTCCAGGGTGCGGGCGTGCCCGGCGTGCAGGAGGTCGAAACAGCCGCCGGTCGCGACGACGGTGGCGCCGCGGGCGCGCGCGGCGGCGACGACGTCGGCGGCGCTGCTCCCGGCAGGCGCGGTCGCGTCGGGCTCGGGGGCGTCGTCCGCGAGCGCCGCCGCCCCGCGGGCCGCGACGAACGCGGCGGCGGCGGCCACGGCCGCGCGGCTCGGCGGGGGTCACCGACGTGCCGGTGGTCCCGCGCAGCACCGCGCCCCGGCGGCCGCTGGTGACGGCGACGGTGTCGACGCCCCAGTGCTCGCGCAGGGCCTCGCCCAGCGCGGCGGGCTCGTGCGGGAACCCATGTGAGCGATCTTCGCGGCTATAGGCGCCAATTTCGCTCACGTAGCCGCGGGCCTCGGACAGGTTCGGGGTGACGACGGTGGCGCCGGGGACGGGCGGGGCGCCGTTCGGGTGCGGGTCCCAGACGAGCGGGACGCGGGTCGCGGCCTTCTCGAGGGCCTCGCGCACCACGGGGTCGGCGGTCAGCCCGCGGCCGTAGTCGCTGACCAGCACCACGCCGGCCGTCGCGATCGCGTCGAGCAGCGGGTCCTCGGGCGCCACGGCGACCGGCTCCAGGCCGCCCTCGTCCACGCGCAGCAGTACGCGGTCGTCGGCGAGCATCCGGGTCTTGGTCGGCGTGGTGCCGCCGGCCTCGACCGCGACCACCTCGACGCCCGCGAGCAGCGCCACCATGTCCGCGGCGTCCTCGCCCAGGGCAGTGGCGAGCGTGACGGGGCGCGCGGTGCCGCGCGCGGCGAGCAGGGCGGTCAGGCCCGCGCCGCCGGGACGCTCGCGGCGCCGGTCGGCGGCGAGCACCGGTGCGGGCGCGTCGGGGCACAGGCGCTCGACGGCGCCGTGGACGTCGACGTCGCGCAGGCAGTCGCCGACCACCACGATCGACTCGCGCGTGCGCGGGCTCACGGCACGAGCTCCTCGGCCTTGGGCCGCTCCGCCGGGGCGGCGACCGAGCGGCCCAGCGTCCGGTCGACGACCTCGCACAGGAGGTGCACGGTCACCAGGTGCGCCTCCTGCACCGAGGGCGTGATCCCGGGCAGGCAGAGCGCCTCGCTGCTCGCCGCGGCCAGCGGGTTGGGACCGGGCCCGGTCAGCGCCCACACGGTCAGCCCGAGCGAGCGACCGGCCTCCGCGGCGGCGACGAGGTTGGGGCTGCGGCCGCTGGTCGAGAGCAGCATCAGCACGTCGCCGGGACGGCCGTGCGCCCGCACCTGGCGGGCGAAGACCTCCTCGTAGCCGTAGTCGTTGCCCAGCGCGGTGATCGTCGAGGTGTCGGCGTGCAGCGCGATCGCCGACAGCGGCTCGCGCTCCCCGCGGTAGCGGCCCACGAGCTCGGCGGTGAGGTGCTGCGCCTCGGCCGCGCTCCCGCCGTTGCCGGCGGCGAACAGGCGCTGGCCACGGCGCAGGCGCGTCGCGAGCTCGGTGCCCCACCGCTCGACCCGCCGGGACTCCCCGGCCAGCCCGTCGAGCGTGCTGCGCAGCCCGCCGAGGTGGGCGCGCACGACGTCCTCGATGGGCTCTCCCGCGGCGCTCACGCCGGGCTCCCCGAGGTCAGGGCCCCGACGCGGGGCGTGTCCGACGGGTCGGTCGCGGCGGCGGCCACCTCGGCGTAGAGGCGCTCGTGGGCGGCGGCGACGCGGTCCCAGCCGTACTCGGCGACCGCGCGGCGGCGCCCGGCGCGACCCTGCGCGCGGGCCCGGCGGGGGTCGCGGCGCAGGGCGTCGAGCGCGGCGGCCACGGCGGCCGGGTCACCGGTGGGCACGTGGTGGCCGGTGACGCCGTCGACGACGGTGTCGGCGAGCCCGCCGACGGCCGCGGCGACGACGGGCTTCCCGCACGCCATGGCCTCGAGGGGCACGAGGCCGAACGGTTCGTAGACCGGCACGCAGGCCACGGCGTCCGCCGAGCGGTACAGCGTGGGCAGCGCGTCCTGGCCGACCGCGCCGAGGAACGTGACGCGGTCCGCGACGCCCTCGGCGCGGGCGCGGTCGCGCAGGCGGGCCACCTCGGGGTCGTCGTCGAGGCCCGCGGCGGGCGGGCCGCCGGCGATGACCAGCTCGACGTCGTCGAGCAGGCGCCCGAGCGCCCCGATGACGGTGTCCACGCCCTTGCGCGGCACGAGCCTGCTGACGGTCAGGACACGGAAGCGGTCGCCGCGCGGCGCCGCGTCTCCCTGCGGGAGGAAGTGCTCGACGTCCACCCCGCACGGCACGACCGTCGCCTGGTCGGCGGCGACGCCGAGCGCGAGGAGCTCGTCGACCTCCTCGCGGCAGGTGGCCAGCACGCGGTCGACCGACGCGCCGAGGTCGCTCTCGACGGCGACGCGGCGCGCGGGGCTGGTGTCCTCGGCGCCCTGATGGCGGCGCTTGACCGAGCCCAGCGCGTGGAAGGTCTGCACGATCGGCACGCCGAGCGCGCGGGCGGCGGGCAGCGCCGCCATCCCCGACATCCAGAAGTGCGCGTGCACGACGTCGGGGCGCTCCTCGCGCCAGCACGCCGCGAGCTCCTCGGAGAACGCGTCCATGTGGTCGACGAGGTCGTCCTTGGCCAGCTCGCGGGCCGGGCCGGCGTC
>JAQSWW010000018.1 GCA_029266415.1 Actinomycetospora sp.
GGTGGCTTGTCGCGGCACCTTCCGCAAGGCTCGTGACCCCGCCCAGGGTCTCTCATCACCGGTGTCCACCGCGATGCCGCATTCCGCACGGCCGCTCGAGGACGAGGTTGCTCAGGTGCCGCGACGCACGATCACGCCGTGCCGAGTCAGCCACCGATGCGCCCGGGGGCACCGCCACCATTCACCGGCGAACAGCTCGACACCGCGGTCGATCGGCGCCATGTCCTGTCCGCACTCCGGACAGGTGCGACGAGGGCTCGGCGGTGGCGGTGCGCCGCGGCGGGGGTGATCGACGGGACGGGCGGGGTGGGCCATCGGGCGTGGTCCTTCCGGTGCGGAGGAGGTCGCGGGTTGCTGAAGTCATCGGCGCCGGGGGGCGTCGGGGGCCCGAGCTCAAGGCGGGGACGTCGCCGTCGTCGATGCCGTCGACGATCGTGACGGCGACACCGTTCCCAGTCCGACCCGTCCTGACCGAGGGCCCCTGGGCCGATCCTGCTGGTGCCCGTGGCCATGACCGGTGTGCTCGTTCGCGGTCACCGCTGTCTCCCGGCGGGGACCGTCGGTGGGCATCACGGCCGCCCGGAGGACGTGACCGGCCCGTCATCACCCACAGCCGCCTCGCCATCATCATCTTCGACATCGTCATCGACGGCGCCGACGACAGAGCCGTTGGTCGAGAAGCTGCCGGGGCCGGGGCTGGGCCCGGGGTTGCCGGCTCCCGTCCCCGTCGTGCCGCTCCCTCGGGCGGGGCGACGCCGCTGTGGGCGCCACAAGGGCTCGAGGTCGGCGAGTTCATCGTCGGTGGCCTCGCGGAACGGGGTCGCCCCAGCGGGCGGGGGTGCCTGGCCGGTCTCTCCGCGGGTGGACCACCAGCTGGCGGCGATGGCCACGGTGAGGATGGTGGCGATGACGGCGAGGCTGATGGGGGTGGGGATGTAGGTGATGTCGACCTTGAGGGCCATCTTGATGCCGACCCACACCAGCACCAGTGCCAGGCCGAGCTTGAGGTAGCGGAAGCGGTGCACCAGGTCGGCGAGCAGGAAGTACATCGCCCGTAGCCCGAGCAGGGCGAAGGCGTTGGCGGTGAACACCAGGAACGGCTCGTCGGTCACGGCGAAGATCGCGGGGATCGAGTCGACGGCGAAGACCACGTCGGTGACCTCGACCAGGACCAGCACCGCGAGCAGCGGGGTGGCGAGCAGGACCCCGCCGCGGCGGATCAGCAGGCGTTGGCCGTGGTAGGCGTCGGTCATGGGCACCAGGCGCCGGAACAGGCGCAGGGTGCGGGACTGGGCGGGGTCGATGTGGCTGTCGCGCTGGACGGCCATCTTGATGCCGGTGACGACGAGGAACGCGGCGAACAGGTAGAGCACCCAGGAGAAGTTCGCGATCAGGACCGCGCCGGCGGCGATGAACGCCCCCCGCAGTACCAGGGCGCCGAGCACGCCGAGGAACAGCACCCGGTGCTGGAACTGAGGTGGGACGGCGAAGAAGCTGAAGATCACCGCCCAGACGAACACGTTGTCCACGGCGAGCGACTTCTCGATGAGGTAGCCGGCGAAGTACTGCTGGCCGAACTCCGCGCCCCAGAACCACCACACCGCGATCCCGAACCCGACCCCGATCGCCACCCACACCGCGGACCAGGCCGCGGCCTCGCGGACCCCGATCACGTGGGCGCGACGATGCGCGACCAGATCGACCGCGAGCATGGCCACGATCCCGCCCAACACCGCCAGCCACACCCACAGCGGCACACTCATTCCAGACCTCCAAGCGCGTCGAGTTCACACTCGGAGGTCTCTCCCGACCCGACCGCCCGTTGCCGGCTGGTGCGGGTCCGTCTCGCCGGGACCACCGAACGCCCTTGCGGTGGGCTCGGTGGTGGCCGTGGTGACGACGAGAACGTCGGGGGGTACTCCCCTCCACGGCGATAAGCGAACCATGTTTCACGCGTTGGCGCAACACCTGACAGGCGTGAGCGTGGATGGCGTCCCCGTGGCGGCCCTCGGATACGGGTTGCCGCCGAGACGGGCGGACGGGACGTGGCAGGTCGAGCGGGTGGGGCACGCGGGCGAGGCGGAGCGCAGAGCGGGGTGCGAGTGGGGGGCTACCCGGTGAAGAGCTCGAGGAGCTCGCCGACGGCGTGGTCGCGTTCGGCGGGGTGGCGCAGTGGGCCGGCGGCGTTGACGCGATAACGGTTGCGGCGCCCGACGCGGACCCGCTGGAGGTAGCCGGCCGCCTCGAGGTCGGCGACGATGGACTGCACGGAGCGCTCGGTGATCCCCACCAGCAGCGCCACATCCCGCAGCCGCACCTCGGGATCGCGGGCCAGCGCCACCAACACATGGGCATGATTGGTCAGGAACGTCCACCCCGGCACGTCGCCCGCCCGGTCCCGGAGACCGGCCCGTGCTGAGTCTCGGCCCGCGGCGGTGGAGGAGTCCTGCGCGGGAGGAGCATCGCCGGTGTCGTCGTCGACGTCGGCTGCCCGGGCGGGGGTCATGGGCTCTCCCGTCGAGTGGATACGGCCCAGCCGGGCCCAGCAGCGCGATTCGCGCATCGAGAACCATACAACGAGCTCACGGGACCGGACAGCGGCGTCAGCGAGGCGGCACCGGCGGCCGCTCGCGCGCCCAGCGGCAGGAATCACTCGTCAGGCGGAGTTCTAGGGCCCTCGCTGTCATCGCGGCCCGAGCGATCGGTGGTGTCAGGGAGGCGCAGGGCGTAGATCGCGATCAGCATCATCGGCACGACGGTGACCAGCAGACTCACGGCCAGCACCGCCCACGGGTCGGCGGCGAACACGATCAGCAGGATCAGCACGAACGTCACCCCGGCCGCGGCGCGCACGAGGCGGTTCCAGGAGCGGTCATCGAAGGGCGCACCTGGGGAACCCGGAGCGCCGAGCGCCTCGCCGGCCTCGGCGCGCGACCCGCTGCTCCGCGTGGCCGGAGCGCTCCGACGGCCGGCGGAGCGGGACGGGCGGGGGCTGAAGCAGCGCATGCGGGCGCCGAACCCGGCGTCGGTGAGATCGAGCCAGGCGCTGATGTCGTCGAGGCGGCGCTGCTCGTGGTCGGTCAACGGACGCCCCGGACCGATCTGACCGTCATCGGACACCGGAGAGGCGGGCATCGCGGGTCCTCCATCGGAGCGGCGGGAGGCGGTGTGTCAGGGGCGGGTGCCAAGGGGGCGGGTGTCAGCTGGCCGGGCGCAGCACACCCGGTCTCGACGCGCCGGGGGCTCGTTGCCCGACGACGGGCACAGCGGTCGGCCTCGGGGTCTCAGCGCCCACCGCCCTCACCGCGCCACCCGCGGCGTTGATCGCGAGCAGGCCGACCGCGACGGCGGCTTCACCTCCGAGATCGAGGACATCGGCAAGGGCGCGCAGCAGCAGGCGCGGCGGTCCCATGATCGGCACCTCCCCCTTCATGGGTGGCAAAACCGCCGGGCGGTCACTGTTCAGACGGTGGGACCACCTGGTGGTCGGAGCAGGGTGGGGCGCCGGCCACCGCCGTCCTTGGGGGGGTGGGACGGAGGTGGCCGGCGACCCGGGCGGCGGCGCCTGGATCCGTCGCCGCGCGGAGCGCCGGGGCGTTCCGGGCCGCCGCGTCTTTCGGGGTGGCGCCCCGGGTGCGCGTCCCGAGGGCCGGATCTCGAGGCACCGCGTCGTCCTAGGTGAGCCACCGGACGGCGGTGGGGCGTGGCGCCGCGTCGGCCCGGTCGCCGCCGGTCGCGGCCCGAGACGGCGCCCGTGCGGAGGTCGCAGCCACCACGGCGGCCACCGTGGCGACGAGCACCACCAGTCCGGTGACCAGGTTGCTCATCATGCTCACCGCGCTGGTCTCCGGCCCGAGAGTGAGCCACGGCGACAGGAACACCCACCCACCCCTCCGATCGCGAACGAACTCCACGGCGCGGCGTGCTGAGGTTCCCGATACTCATCGGTTCCGCGCGTGTGCGGAGTCCCCTCCGAGCGGATGTGGGCGTTCGCGCTGCGCCGGGACGTGCCGGCACCGCCCACCGACGGGGGCGAGGACATCGTCGTTCACCTCCAACAGCCCGGGCCGCACCGCCTCACCGGTAGACCACCTGGACACGTCGATCATACGATCCTATGTTCGCGTGTCAAGAGACGTGTATCGTGATACGTAAGAACGAGGGTCGACCGTGATCCCCCGATCACGACGACCAGCAGCCACCGAGCAGAGCCGGGACACCATGACGACGACCCTCGAGCACGACAGCACCATCGAGCACGACCGCGACACCGAGTGCGGGGGTAGCGCTCGCCCCGACCACCTCGCGGCGACCCTCCGGGCCGAGCGCGAGCCGGCGAGGGTGCGGCCCCGCCTGCTGCTGGTGGGCCTGCTCGACGACGACTCCGATGACGACGCCAGGACACACGCTGTGGACCTGCTGGACCGGGCCGCGCAGCGAGCGCGGGCCGACCAGCGTCCCCTCGTGGTCGTCCTGGCCCGTCAACGCCTCCCGTGGAGCACCCACGCCGTCCTGCACGTCCTGGCCGTCGACCGCATCGACGCACAACTCGACGCCTTGCGGCAGACCGTCCACCAGACCTGCGACCGAGCCGGCTGGAGCGCCCGCATCCTCACGATCGCCGAACCGCTCGCCTGGACCCGCCGCGGCCGACACCGCCGCTGGCACCGACGACTCGCCACCCTCGCCGGCCTGCTCGGCGCCGAGCTCTACCCACCCCCCGACCATCACCCACCCCTCGAACCCCCAGACCCCCACCACGACCGGATGGCTCCCCAGCTCGGCCAGCGTCCGACGGGGCCACGACCGCCCGACCCCATCTCGGGAGGACCACGATGAGAACCCACTCCATCAGCTGCCGAGCGGAGAGCCACACCCACCAGACCCCCGAGGGCCGGCTCGAGGTCCGCCGCCTCGACGGCGGTGCCACCCTGGCCTTCTGCGGGCGCATCGGCCGCAACGACGCCGCCATGATCAGCCGCTGCCTGCACACCCAACTCGACACTCCGCCTCAGGTGCTCGTCCTCGACCTCAGCGACGCCGAACCCGCCGCGCCCGAACTCCTCGACATCCTGCGGCGCATCCGGCGCCGAGCACGAACCCAGGACGTCGGTCTCCACGTCCTGGGTCGCGGCGATCTCCGCACGGGTATGGCCCTGCGCCAGCACCAACGACACGGCGAGCTACACGACCGCTACGACCACATCCGACGACGCTCGACCGCGGCCGTCGATCACACCCTCCCCCGACCGCGCCGCCGCTTCCCGCGCCAGCCCTCGTTCGCGGGCTCCGGCGTCCCCGATCGGCCACGGACACCCAGCCGCAGCTCCTGAGGTCTGGTGGCCGAGCCCGCGCACCGGACAGCGAGCCCGCACCGGCCCTGGCCGCTCGCGGTCAGGCTCCCAGCTCCAGCCGCACGTGGGTGCCGTCGGCGCCGCTCCAGATGTGCAGGACGTCGCTGAGCTGGCGGGCCAGCCACACCCCGCGACCGCGGGTCGAGCGCACGTCGGGGCGTCGGAGCCCGGGCGTCGTGCCGGTCATGTGCCCGACGTCGTGGACCTGGGCGACGATCCGGCCGGGCCGGGTCCACCAGGACAGCGTGCCGTGCCCCGCGCCGTGCTCGACGCTGTTGCTGACGAGCTCGCCGATCGCCAGCACCAGCCCGTCGACCTGCTCCTCGCTGAGGCCGGCCTCCTCGCCGTGGCGCCGCGTCGCCTGACGGACCCCGCGCAGGGCCCTGGCGCCGGTGAACGTCGCCTGCTCGCTCGGCGGGCCGAGCGGGGGCGCCGGCGGCGCGGGCACCGACGCGAGCACCTCGTCGGGGGAGCGGTAGCGCGGGTTGGGGCTCGCGGTCGTCCCGACGAAGAGCTCGGGGTGGTTCCAGTGCAGGTAGCGGTCGGTGTCGTCGGAGACGTCGGCGGCGGCGCACAGGCAGATCAGCGTGACCGGGAGCCCCGCGAGCGCGAGGTTGCAGCTCGCGTCGACGACGCTCCAGTAGTCGGGCGCCGACGACTGGGGCCCCGACCCGCCGACGGTCGTGCTGTCGCTGAGGATCAGTGCCGCGCGGTCGTCGTCGACCAGCTCGCGGAGCCGCGCGGCCCGCCGCGCCGCCGTCGTCTGCCCGCTGTAGGTGTAGGGGCGTGCCGGTTCACCGAAGACGACCTCGCGGGCGCGGTCGCCGAGGTGGCGTTCGACGGCCTCACGGAGGGGGTGGTCGACGGCCGCCCAGACGAGGTCCCCGCGGGTCACCGCGGCGTCGAGCAACGGGGTGATCGTGGCGACGAGGTCGTCGGCGTCGTGGTAGATCACGGCGAGGTGCCGGAAGGGGTCGGGTGTCGTCACGAGCGCTCGCCGTCCTCCAGGTCGAGGACCTCGAGGCGCCCGGTGATCCCGAGCATGTCGAACATCCGGCGGGTCTGGCCGTGCCCGAGGCGCACCGCGAGGCGCCGGCCCGCGTCGTCGGCGACCTGCTGGGCGAGCAGCACGAGCCGCACCCCGGTGGAGTCGACGTAGCGAAGACCGCTGAGGTCGAGGACGAGCAGCGGCGGTGCCTCGGCCTCGGCGGCCGCGACCTCGTCCTGCGCCGTCGGCAACGTGTCGGAGTCGAGCTCGCCGCACAGGGCCAGCTCGAGCCGGTCCGGGTCGGACGTGCGGTCGACCCACAGGCCGCCGCGGGTCTCGTTCACGGGTCGACCCGGACGACGAGCAGGGCGACGTCGTCGCGGAGCCGGCCACCCTGGAAGTCGGTGACCGCCGTGAGCACGCCGTCGGCGATCTCGTCGGCGCTCGCCCCGGCGAGCGAGGCCACCAGCGCCGCGAGCCGCTCGGACCCGAACCACCCGTCGGGGCCGCGGGCCTCGGTGACGCCGTCGGTGTAGAGGAGCAAGGCGTCGCCCGGGTCGAGCCGCACGCGCACATCGTCGAGGTGGACGTCGGGATAGACCCCGACGAGCGTGCCGGGCACCTCGAGCCACTCGACGCGATCCCCCCGCAGGATCACCGCCGGCGGGTGTCCGCCGTTGACCAGCGAGACCGCCACCCCCGCCGCGTCGACCGTCATCGCGGCGTGGGCCATGGTCGCGAAGCGGGCGCGGTTCCCGCCGCGGTGGCGCAGCATCGCGGCGTTGACCCGGCGCAGCACCTCCGCCGGGACGAGCCCGTGGCCCACCTCGGCGTGGACGGTGTGCCGGATCAGGGCGGTGAGCGCCGCCGCCTCCGGGCCCTTGCCGCAGACGTCGGCGACCGTGAGGGCCCAGCGCCCGCGCTCGGCGTCCTCGTGCACGTCGTAGAGGTCGCCCCCCACGTAGACGTCGGTGAGGTCCGGGCTCGGCGGGCGGTAGCGCCCCGCGCACGAGACGCCGGGGACGTCGGGCAGCTCGCTCGGCAGCAGCGCGGTCTGCAGGGTGCGCGCGACGAGGCGCTGCTGCTCGTAGAGCGCGGCGTTGTCGAGGGCGAGCGCGGCGGTGGCGGCGAGCTGGCCGACGAAGGTCAGGTCCTCGTCGGTGAACCGCTCCCCGGACTCGGCCTGCACCAGGGTCAACGCGCCCAGGCTGCGTCCGCGCACCACCAGCGGCACGACGATCGCCGAGCGCATCCCGAGCGCCCGGATCAGCTCCAGGTGCGTCGCGTCCCGCGCGGAGGCGACGAGGAGCTCGTCGGGCACGTCCGGCATGACGACCGGCACCCCGCTCCGCGCGACCTCGATCGCGCCGCCGGGGGCGTCCGGGTCGGGGGGATAACGCCGCTCGAGCTCATCGACGAACGCGACCTTGGCCGGATCGAGGTGGGCGACGGTGACCCGCTCCACGCGGGTGCCGCGGACGAGGTGCACCGCGGCCCAGTCGGCCACGCCCTCGACGACGAGGTCGCCGAGCTGGCGCAGCCGCTCCTCGACCGACAGCGGCGCCTCCATCAGGCTGCTCGCCTGCGCCAGGAACGTCATGCGGTCGCGCTCCCGCTCGGCGGCGGCGCGCGCCTGGTGCTCCGCGGCGTACAGGCGCGCGCGCTCGAGCGCCTGGGCGCACAGCGAGGCGACGGCCATCAGGAACTCGCGCTCGTCGGGATCGAAGGCCCGGGGCCGGCAGAAGCTGAAGACGACGGCGCCGAGGTCGCGGTCCTCGACGCGCAGTGGCAGGCAGGCGGTGGCCTCGAGGCCCTCGGAGACGCTGATCGGGGCCATCTCCGGGTAGCGCGCGTGCCACTGGACGGCGTCCTCGAGCCACACCGGCTCGCCGGTGAGGACGGCGTCCGACATCGGACGTCCGCGGTGCAGCGTCACCTGGGTGAACCGTTGCAGCGTGGTGCCGCGCAGTCCGTGGTCGTGCAGGGCCGTCAGCACCTCCGCGCCGTCCTCGCGGCTGTAGGCCGCGCACGCGTCGGCGCCGATCAGCTCGGCGGCCGTCGTGGCCGTCAGCCGGCCGATGTCCGCGGGCGTCAGGGCCCGGCTGAGCTGTTCGGTCAGTCGCTGGAAGCCGGCGGCCCGGGCGGCCCCGTCATCGAGCGCGTCGGGTTCGAGATGCAGGAGCACGCCGTCGCCGACCGGCGTGACGTGCAGGCATCCGGACACCCCGGGAGCGGGCAGGGCGAGGCCGGGCACGGCGGTCGGCTCCCCGGTGCGACGGACCGTGTCGAGGGCCTCGAGCAGCTTGCCGGGCGGGATCGATTCGCGCAGCGGACGACCGTCGCTCCCGGCGCCCAGGAGCGCCGCGCCACGCATGCTGAGCGCCTCGACGACGTGGTCGGCGCCGAAAGTGACCGCGAGCACACCAGGAACTACGTGGAGTAGCTCCTCGGCGCCGATGTGCACTCGATGGAGTCTAGGCACCTCGGTCAGCTGCGCGCACGGGGCCGCTCGGTGACGGGACGTGACCGGAGGTGCCGTCCTAGTCCGAGTCAGAGCCGGAGCTCGACCCCGAGTCAGAGCTCGAGCCCGAGCCGGAGCTCGACCCCGAGTCAGAGCCCGAGCCCGATCCGGAGCCCGAGCCCGAGCCCGAGCCCGATCCGGAGCCCGAGCCCGATCCCGAGCCCGAGTCCGAATCCGATCTCGAGTCAGAGCCCGAGTCCGAGTCCGAGTCCGAGCCCGACTCCGACCTCGAATCCGACCTCGACTCCGAGTCCGACCTCGACTCCGACCTCGACTCCGACTCACGCGTCTCGCGCCTCGGTGACGCGTCGTCCTCCGAGCTGTCGTCCTCCGCGTCGTCGCGGCCGGAGCCCTGCTCCTCCGACGCCTGCTCCTCGGACGCCTCGTCCTGCGACGCGTCGTCCTGCGACTCGTCGCGGTCGGACGACTCCGCCGACTCCTCGCGGTCGGACGACTCCGCCGACTCCTCGCGGTCAGAGGACTCGGAGGACTCGGAGGACTCGGAGGACTCGGAGGACTCGGAGGACTCCTCGCGGTCGGAGGACTCGGAGGACCCGCGAGCGGGCGCCTCGCGGTCCTCGGCGTCCTCGTGCTGCACGTCGTCGCTCTCCGCGCCGTGGACGTGGTCGACACGCCACTCGCGGAACTGCACCGCGGTCGGGGCCGCGATGGTGCGGTCGCGGTGCAGGCCGGCCTTGAGGTAGCTCTGCTGCCCGGGGTAGAGCGTCCCGCCCGGCGGGCGGTCGTCGTCGACGACGGGCTCCCCGTCACGCCAGACGCTGACACCGGCCTTCGCGGGGTCGGCGGAGAAGAGCACCCGGACGTCCAGTCGAGCCCAGTCCTCGGTCGGCGCCGGCCCGAGCAGGCGGGTGAAGGTGCGCGGGCCCGAGGGGTGCCCACCCCCGCCGTGCAGGACGAGCTGGCCGTCGTAGACACGCAGGTCGAGCGGCGCAGGCCCCGGGCTGTCGTTCTCCCACCGGGCGATGACCTGGTCGCCCGGCGCGCTCGTGGGGAAGTCGCGGTCGAGCCGCACCGAGAAGGTCACCTCGTGCTCGTCGCCCTCGCGGATCACGGGCAGGTCGGGCTCGAGCTCGCTGCGCTGGCCCCGGCCGGTCAGCACGAACGACACCTCGCCGTCGTCCAGCTGGGGCGGCAGGGCCCCGACCGTGTTCCACGGCGTCGGCAGGAACGCCCCCGGTCCGTCGGCACACCACACCGTCCGCGCCGGAGGCTGCGAGACCGGTTCCGGGAGGGCCTCGGCGACGGGCGCCGCGACGGGCTGGACCGGCTCCGGGTCCCGTGGAGGCGGCACGGACAGCACCGGTGCTCCGGAGCGGGCGTCGGGCGGCTCGAGCATCCCGCCGGGAAGGGGCGCCGGGCGTTCGGACGAGGAGTCCTGGGACCACGGACCCGTCGTACCGATGATCGCGGCGCCGCCCGCGAGCGCGCCGGCGGCCACCACGGAGACGACGCGCGCACGCGTCACGCCGGGGGGCGGACGGTGCGACGTGACCGTCGTGGCGTCCGCGGGGAGTGGCGGGCGGATGCCGGATCCCGAGTCGCGATGGCGTCCCATGACCAGCTCGCCGGCCTCCCGTCTCTGCGTCGGTGTCCCTGGAGTCATTGCCGGTGGTGCGCCACGGAAACGCCCCGGCGCTCAGCTTGGTGCCGACGAGCCACCGGGTTGCGACATCTGCGCCCGACGGCGGTCATCGCCCGGCCCATGGGCGGCGCGGAGAAGTTCTTCCGGGGCGATGTCGATCCGCGTCCCTCGCCGTTCGACCTGGGGTGAGAGGGTCCGGGACGAGGGCCCTGACGAGGCAGGGGAGAGACCGATGAAGTACATGCTGATCATGCGGGCCACCGACGAGGGCTGGGCGTCGGTGGAGAACGTCGACATGGACGAGATGCTCGAGCTGATGGGCCGGTTCCAGGAGGAGATGATCCAGGCCGGCGTGCTGCTCGCGGCCGAGGGCTTCGAGGACCCGGCCGAGACCGTGGTCGTCGACCACGGCTCGGAGCCGCCCGTCGTCACCGACGGCCCGTACGGCGAGACCCACGAGCTCTTCGGCGGGTTCTTCATGCTGAACGTCGCCTCCAAGGAGGAGGCCGTCGAGTGGGCCAAGCGGGCACCGGGTACGGGCCCGGGCTTCAAGACCGAGATCCGGCGCGTCTCCTCGATCGACGAGTTCCCGCAGGACAACCCGTGGATCCAGAAGGAGCGGGCGTGGCGCGAGGCCACCGGCCAGCTGTAGCCCATGGGTGACGCCACGGGCCGTGACGCCGTCGCCGCCGTCTGGCGGATCGAGTCCGCGCGCATCGTCGGCGCGCTCGCGCGCTACACCGGCGACTTCGCGCTGGCCGAGGACCTCGCCCAGGAGGCGCTGGCCGAGGCCCTCGTGAGCTGGCCCCGCGACGGCGTGCCCCGACAGCCGGCGGGCTGGCTGCTCACCACGGGACGCCGCCGGGCGGTCGACGCGTTCCGCCGGCGCTCCGCCCTCGACGAGCGGTACGCCGCCCTCGCCCGCGACCTGGGCGAGGGCGGCGCCCTGTCGCGCGGCGGCCATCCCCGGGAGGAGGACGACGTACTCTGGGACCCGGACCAGATCGACGACGACGTCCTCGCGCTGATCTTCACCTCGTGCCACCCGGTGCTCTCGCGCGAGGCGCGGGTGGCACTGACGCTGCGGGTGGTCGGCGGTCTGACCAGCGACGAGATCGCCCGTGCGTTCCTCGTCCCCACCGCCACCGTCCAGGCGCGGATCACGCGGGCGAAGAAGACGCTCGCCGCGGCCCGGGTGCCGTTCGCGGTGCCACCCGCCGCCGAGCGGGCCGAGCGCCTCGGCACCGTGCTCAGCGTCGTCTACCTCGTCTTCACCGAGGGCTCGTCGGCCACCACGGGCGACCGGCTCTTGCGCCTCGACCTCGCGGGCGAGGCGCAGCGGCTCGCGCGGGTGCTGGCCCGCCTCGTGCCGGACGACCCCGAGGTGCACTCCCTGCTCGCGCTGCTCGAGCTCACCGCGGCCCGTTTCCCCGCCCGCACGGGGGCCGATGGCGAGCCGGTCCTGCTCGAGCACCAGGACCGGCGTCGCTGGGACCGCTCGGCCGTGGAACGGGGACGGGCGGCGCTCGCCCGCGCCGAGCGGGCCGGCCGGGGCCTGGGCTACTACGGGCTGCAGGCGGCGATCGCCGAGTGCCACGCCGTCGCGCCCTCGGTGGAGGCGACCGACTGGGCCCGCATCGTCCTGCTCTACGAGGCCCTCGGGCGGCTCGCGCCGTCGCCCGTGGTCGACCTCAACCGGGCGGTGGCCGTGTCGATGGCGCACGGCCCGGCGGTCGCGCTGTCGATCGTCGACGAGCTGGCGGGCACCGCGGCGCTGGCGGGCTCGCACCTGCTGCCCAGCGTCCGCGGCGAGCTCCTCGCCCGTCTGGGACGCCCCGACGAGGCGCGCGAGGAGTTCGCGCTCGCCGTCGCCCGCTGCGGCAACGAGCGCGAACGGGGGCTCCTCGCACGCAAGATCGACGCGCTGTGAGCGTCAGGCGAAGTCGAGCAGCGGCTCGCGGTGGGCGGGCGGGTAGGGCGCCGGACCCTGCCGGCGGGCCCGGGCCTCGAGCAGCGCCTCGTACTGCTCGCGCGGCGTCGGCCCGTGGGCGGCGTAGGCCTCGGCGGGGGTGGCCACGACGGGCAGCACGGGCGGCGTGCCGCGCAGCACCGGCTCGATCACCGGCACCGTCCGCGGCGACGCGGCGCGGAGCACGGCCAGCTGCACGGTGGTGCTGGCCGCGACCAGGCGGATCACCGGCCGGGTGATCGCCACGGCGAGGGCGTCGACGACCTTCGGCTGGGGCGTGCCGCCGAGGCGGCGCATCCACCGGGGCAGGGTCGCGACCACCGCGCGCCGCGTCACGGCGGTGAACAGCCGGCGCACCGGCGACGGCAGCTCGGGCGGCAGCACGATCGCCTCGGCGTCGAGCAGGAAGTCCATCATCCGCTGCGCGTTCTCGGACGCGATGAGGCGCGGGCGGTAGGACTCGAAGTAGGCCCGGATGCCCTCCCGGGTGCGGGGCACGTCGGCGGGGTCGATCGTCTGGAACTCCGCGGCCCGCGCGCACTCCTCCCAGTACTGCGCCTCGTCGGCGGGGGAGAGCTTGCCCGGCCCGAACACCTCGTAGGTGTAGAGGATCGAGTGCCACGCGGTGAGGTGGATCCACAGCTGCGAGTCGGGGTCGTTGGCGTCGTACTGGCGCCCGGTCACCGGGTCGGTGCCCACGGCCCGCGCATGGATCTTCATCAGCGTGTCCGCGGCGGCCAGCACCGACGCGGTGTCACCGAACTTGATCGTCGCGAAGTACTGCATCGTGCGGTCGTAGCGCAGCCGCGGCCGCGCGACGACCTGCCCGGACTGCTCGACCGAGGCCAGCAGGAACGGATCGAGCTCCTCGACCACGACGGCGCGCAGGAAGCCCAGCGCGAGCGAGGTCGGGTACGACCACACCTTCCAGGTCACCGATTCGGGCCCGAAGAACCCGTAGTCGGCGTGCTGCGCGTCCTTGCGCATCGACCGCACGACACCCATGCGGAGCTCCCTTCCGGTCAGCAATGAACGGAAGGTAACAGTTACCGCCGGTATGGGATACCTCGTGTCCGGCCAACTCCGGCGGAACCACCGCGTCGGGTGATCCGCGCCCGGCTCAGGCCGGCCGGCGCGGCTCCCCGGAGTCGCGCTCGCGCACGGCGATCGGCGCCCCGGCGAGGTCCTCGTCGTTGCAGAGGATCGTCAGGTCGAAGTACGGCGAGCCCTGGGTCTCGTCGTGGTCGAGGTGCACCGCGATGACGTCGGGCGCCTCGCCGAGCCACTGCTCGACCTGGCGCAACCAGCTCGCCGCGCGCTCGAGGGCGCTCGGGAGGTCGTCGTCGAGGAACTGGACCGGACGATAGGGGACGCCGAGGATCTGGTCCTTCCCGCCGGGGCGGGGCAGGGACTGGGCGACGCCGAGGTCGTCGAGCTGCAGGGGGGTCACGCGCTCACTCACGCCCGTGAGCTTCCAACCACCGGTTCCGGTGCCGCAAGCGGACCCGCCGCCGACTCCGCCAGCGCCGTCCCCGGCGCGGTGAGCCGCCGGTGGCGGGGGACGTGCGGCGTCTACCCGCTCGCCCGGGAGGTCGTCGCCAGCCCGACGCCGAGGCCGACCATCGTCACGCCACCGGCCCCGCCGAGGGCAGCGAGGCGGCGCGGCGAGCGGGCGAACCAGGCGCGCGCCGTGCCCGCCGACAGGGCCCAGACGCTGTCGAGCACCAGGCCGATCGTCACCACGACCAGGCCGAGCACGAGGATCTGCGTGCCGATCGCCCCCGCCGGGTCGGCGAACTGCGGCAGGAACGCGACGAAGAACAGCGCGCTCTTCGGGTTGAGCAGCCCGACGACGACGCCGTCGACCACGCAGCGCCGCCAGCCAGGCAGGCTCGCGGGGTCGGGCGCGGCCACGGCCGTCGCGGTCCGGTGGCGGTGGCGGATCGCGGTCACGCCCAGCACGACGAGGTAGGCCGCGCCGGCGAACTTGACGACGGTGAACGCGACGGCCGAGCGCTCGAGCACCGCGCCGAGCCCGGCGGCGACGGCGAGCACCTGCAGCGCGACGCCGGCGGTGTTGCCGATGACCGAGCACAGGGCGCGCCGCCGGCCCGCGGCGAGGGCGCGCCCGATCGCGAAGACGACGCTGGGCCCGGGGACCGCGATGAACACGACCGCGGCGACGAAGAACGCGAGGAGACGCTCGGACACGCCGGTGAGCGTCGGACACCGGGGCGGTCCGCGTCGAGCGAGTTCTACGCCGACGGCCGCGCCGCGAGGAGGAACGCCGCCGGGGCACGCTCGTCGGGGTCGGCGGCCCGCTCGACCCGGACCTCGACGTGCAGCCCGGCGTCGGCGAGCAGCGCGGCCACGTGCTCGGGACGGCGGCGCAGGAAGTCCAGCCCGAGGGTGTGCCCGAACGCCGCCGCGAGGTGGAAGGGCACGTCGCCCACCGAGAACCCCAGCAGCAGCCGGCCGCCCGGGGCCAGCGCGTCCGCGAACCCCGCGAACACGCCCGGGAGCTCGTCGTCGGGCGTGTGCACCGTCGAGTACCAGGAGACGAGCCCGCCGAGGCCCCGCGGGAGCTCGGTCATCGACCCGACCGAGAACGCGATCCCCGGGTACCGGCGGCACGCCTCGGTCACCATCGCGGGGCTGAGGTCGAGCCCGGAGACCGCGAGGCCGAGGTCGCGCAGGCATGCCGTCACGTGCCCCGGCCCGCACCCGACGTCGAGCACCGGGCCCTCGACGCGCGCGGCGAAGGCGGCGAGCACCGCGCGGTCGAGCGGGCGGCGCCCGTCGGGCTCGCCGGCGGTCATGTCGGCGTAGGGCGCGGCCACCGCGTCGTAGGCGGCGCGGACCGGATCGGTCATGCGCGGCAGGCTGCCACGGGGTCACGACACCGCGGTCGTCCGCCGGCCAGGCGGAGTGGGTGGCCCTGCTGGCCACCGCGCGCCCGGCGTCACCCGGCCCGGAGGCCCGCGTGCTCGTCCACGCCGCGCTGGCGCTGGTCAACAGCCTGGGGCGCGTCCACCACCTGGCCGTCCGCCCCGGCGCCCAGCGCGGCACGGCCGCCCTCGCCGGGGCCGTCCTGGCGGGGTGAGCCGCCGGGCAGGGCGAGGCGGGCGATGGTGCCGAGCACGCCCGCGTACTGCTTCACCAGCGGTCCGCTGGTGTACGGCAGGCCGTAGCGGCGGCAGATGTCGCGGATCAACGGGGCGACCTGCGCGTAGCGGCGCGAGGGCATGTCGGGGAACAGGTGGTGCTCGATCTGGTGGGACAGGTTGCCCGTCATGATGTGCATCAACGGGGACCCGTCGAGGTTCGCCGAGCCCAGCATCTGGCGCAGGTACCACTGGCCCCGGGTCTCGCCGTCGAGCTGGTCCTCGGTGAACGTCTCGGCGCCGGCCGGGAAGTGCCCGCAGAAGATCACGGCGTGGGTCCAGACGTTGCGGCTGACGTTGGCGGTCAGGTTGCCCAGCAACGTGGTCGGCGCGGCGAGCCCGGCCAGTAGCGGGAAGCCGACGTAGTCCTTGAGCAGCTGGCCGCGGACCTTGCGCCACAGCCCGCCGAGCTCGGATCGCGCGACGGACCACGGCTTGCGTCCGGCCGCGACCTCCTCGAGCTCGATGTCGTAGATCGCGATGCCGTACTCGAAGCCGAGCGCGAGGCCGGCGTTGATCAGCGGCTGGAGCAGGTGGTACGGCTTCCAGGGCTGCTCGGGATCGACGCGCAGCGTGGCGTAGCCGATGTCGCGGTCCTTGCCCAGCACGTTCGTGTACGTGTGGTGCACGTAGTTGTGCGAGTGCTTCCAGCCCTCGGCCGACGACGCGGAGTCCCACTCCCAGGTGGTCGAGTGAATTTCGGGGTCGTTCATCCAGTCCCACTGCCCGTGCAGGACGTTGTGGCCGATCTCCATGTTCTCCAGGATCTTGGCCACCGACAGGGCGGCGGTGCCGCCGAGCCACGCCGGCGGCAGGAGGGAGAACTGGAGCAGGACGCGCCCGCCCGTGTCCAGGCCGCGCTGGACGGCGATCACCCGGCGGATGTAGCGGGCGTCGTCGTCGCCGAGGTCGGCCATCACCTCCGTGCGGATCGCGTCGAGCTCGGCACCGAGACGCTCGACGTCGGCGTCGGTCAGGTGCGCGCTGGCGGCGGTGGTCGTGGTCGTGCTCAAGCGGGTGTCCTCCCGGACGGTGCGTGGCGGTCGCTGTCGGCGGACCGAGGACGCGGGTCTGGGAGCCGCTCGGGACGTCCTCATCAGGGTCCCCGCCGGGGGCGCGGGCAACCGCCGCGGGCCGGTGACGGGTGACACCGGCGGTGCGGGCGGTGTGACGGATGGGTGCGGGTGGCGCGCGTGTTCTTCCTGGTGCCGGTCCGAGATCGCCACGAGATCCCGCGACCGGCCGTCACCGGACAACGAGGTCCGGAGAGGAGTCGTCGTGCACCGTCACGAGAGCCCGGTCCTGATCACCGGCGCAGCGCTCTCCCCCGCGGAGGAGTTCGCCGCCCGCCGTCGCCGCTACTCCCTGATCATGTCGATGCGCATTCCCTGCCTGGTCCTCGCGGGCGTCCTGGCCCTGGGGTTCGGCTGGACCATCGCCGCTGCCGTGGTCGTGGTGGCGTCCGTGCCGCTGCCCTGGGTCGCGGTGCTCATCGCCAACGACGCCCCACCGCGCAAGGCCGAGAAGACCGCCCGCTGGCGGCCCGACCAGGTGATCGAGACGCAGCCGGTGCGGGCGCTCGAGCCGGGCATGGTGATCGACGCGCCGACCGGCCGGGCCGCCTGACCCGATGGCCGGCGAGGGCGCGGGCACCTGGGCGCAGATGATCGTCCCCGGGCACCGCGGCGCGGTCGCGGTGCTCGCGGGCGGCACGTTGATGTTCGCCGTCGACACCTACGTCACCGCCAGCCTGCTGCCCTCGGCGGTCGCCGAGATCGGTGGCGAGGCGTTCTACGCCTGGCCGACCACGCTCTTCCTGCTCGCCGCCGTCGTGGCGTCGTCGCTCACCAGCCGGGTGCTGGCGACGGTCGCGCCGGGGCGGGCCTACCTCGTGGCGCTCGCCGTGTTCGCGGTCGGCGCCCTCATCGACGCCGTCGCCCCGTCGATGGCCGTCCTCCTGCTCGGGCGGGTCGTGCAGGGCGCCGGCGGGGGCCTGCTCGCCGGCATGGGCTACGCGCTCATCCGCATCGCGTTGCCCCGCACGCTGTGGACCCGCGGCAGCGCGGTGATCGCCGCGATGTGGGGCGTCGCGCTGATCGTGGGCCCCGGCCTCGGCGGGCTGCTCGCCGGCGCCGGGCAGTGGCGCTGGGCGTTCGGTGCGCTCGTCGTCGGGAGCCTGCTCATCGGGGCCCTCGTGCCCGCCGCCCTGCACCGGGCCCGCGCCCGCACCGCGCCCGGCCCGTTCCCGCTCGGATCGGTGCTGCTGGTGGGCGCCGCGGCCGCGGTCCTCAGCGTCGCCGGGCTCGCCGCCGACGTGCTCGTCGTGGGCCTCGGCCTGCTCGTCGCCGTGCTGCTGCTCGCCGCCTTCGTCGTGCACGAGCGCCGCACCCCCGCCGCCGTCCTCCCGCGCGCCGTGTTCCGCCGGGGCTCGCCACTGCGCTGGATCTACGCGCTGAGCGCCGTGCTCGTCGGCGTCTCCGCCCTCGAGGCGTTCGTGCCGCTGCTCGGGCAGCGCCTCGCGGGGCTCACGCCCGTGCTCGCCGGCTTCCTGGGCGTCGCGCTCGGCGCGGGCTGGGTCGCCGGCGAGATGGTCAGCGCGTCGGCCCGCCGGCCCCGCTGGCGGGTCCTCGCCGGCCCGGGGCTGCTCGCCGGGGGCACCGTGCTCGTCGCGGCGACGCTGCTGCTGCTCGACGGTCCGGTCGCCGGCCCGGTCGCCACGGTGCTCTGGACCGTGGGGCTCGTGGCCGGCGGCGCCGGCATCGGCACGGCGTGGCCGCACCTCGCCGCCGCGGCGATCGGCGGCGCCGAGCCGGAGGCCGAGACCGCGCTCGACCCCGACGACGCCGCCCGCGACGAGGGCGAGGCCGACAAGGCCTCCGCCGCCGTCACCACGGTGCAGATGCTGGCCGTGTCGGTCGGCACCGCGCTGGGCGGCGCGAGCCTCGCCCTCGGCGGCGACGACGCCCTGGCCGGCGCCCGCTGGCTGTTCGCCGTGTTCGCGGTCGTGGCCGTGGTCGGCGCGCTCGCGGCCCGGCCCGCGGTGCGTGGCGTGGGGACGTGAGCGCTACCGCAGGATCTCGACCAGCAGCACCCAGGCGTTGCTCAGGCCGCCGAGCAGCCCCACCGCGACGGCCGCGGGGAGCCAGTACAGGCCACCGAGCGACTCGGTGAGCAGGCCGATCCCCGCGACGACGGGCGCGAGCGCGACGACCGCGGCCGGCACGACCGTCGTGCCCACCCACGAGGCCACCGGCTGCTCGCGGGCGCGGCGGCTCGGGCGGCTCAGCCATCCCAGCGCCGCACCCGCGACCGCGGCGAGGACGAACAGCTCGACGGCCAGCGCCACCGGCGGCTGGCCGGGGATCAGCAGCACGAGGGACAGGAAGACCGGCGTCACGAGCAGGATCAGCGCCTCGGCGGCCCGGGAGGTGATGGCCCGGTGCGCCAGGATCGTCTGGATGTTGATCGAGACGGCGACGAACAGCAGCCCGGCGAGCGCCGCGGCGGCGCCCGCCATGCCGGCGGCGAAATCGGACCACGGCTCGGCGTCGAAGGCGTCCACGGACTACGCCAGCTTCTCGCGCATCGCCGACGCCACGGCTTGCAGCGCCGAGAGCGGCCGGATCATCACGGTGAGCCGGTCGATGGCGCCGCTCGCGTCGTGGTGCAGCAGGTCGATCCCCTCGAGCTGCTTGTCGCCGACGTGCGCGCGGAACACGAGCACGTGGTCCTCCCCGCCGCCGCCCACCTCGGCGACGTAGCGGAAGTCCTCGAACACCTGCGCCACCGCGTGCAGGATCGGCACGACCGCGTCACGGCCGCGGTAGGGCGAGTGCACGACCGGGCTGTGGAACTCCACGTCCTGCGCGAGCAGGGCCACCGCCGCGTCCATGTCTCCGGCCTCGACGGCCGCCCGGAACGTCGTCACCGCGTCCCCTCCACGATCTCGTCGCCGACGCGCAGCGGCGGCAGCGAGCGGGCGATCTGCTCGCGGTCGGGCTCCAGCCACGGCGGGAGCCGCAGGTGGCGGCCCAGCTCGAGCAGCGGTTCGTCGACGGCGAAGCCCGGCTGGTCGGTGGCGATCTCGAACAGCACCCCGCCGGGCTCGCGGAAGTAGATCGAGGTGAAGTACTGCCGGTCGAGGATGTCGGTGACCGTCAGCCCGGCGTCCACGAGGTGGGCCCGCCAGCGCTCCTGGGTCTCGCGGTCCGGCGCGCGGAAGGCGATGTGGTGCACGGTGCCGCCCGCCTGGAGGCCCCGGTCGGCGTCGGTGGTGGCGGCCACGTCGAGCACCGAGCCGGGCTCGTCGCCGCCCATGCCGAAGCGGCTGCGCACGCCGCCGCCCTCGACCTCCATGCCGAGCAGGCCGGTGAGCAGCTCGGCGGTGGGATCGAGCAGGCGCTCGGTGAGCGTCACCGAGTGCAGGCCCCGCACCGCGTGCTCGGCGGGCACGGCGGCCACCCCGTCCCAGCCCGAGCGGGTGTCGCCGGGCGAGGCGACGAGGTCGACGACCAGCCCGTCCGGGTCGCGCAGCGTCAGCACCTCCTCGTCGTCGTCGCCGCTGGTGCGGTCGCGCGGCGGGTCGACGTCGACGCCGCGGGCGGTCAGGTGCTGCTGCCACCAGCCCAGCGACCCGGGCGGGATGCTGAACGCCGTGGCGGTGGTCAACCCAGTGCCCTGCCGCCCGGCCTGCACGTCCCGCCACGGGAAGAAGGTCAGGATCGTCGACGGACGGCCGGCCTCGTCGCCGTAGTACAGGTGGTAGGTGCCGGGGTCGTCGAAGTTCACGGTGGTCTTGACCAACCGCAGGCCGAGGACGGCCGTGTAGAAGTCCACGTTGCGCTGCGGGTCGCGGGCGATGGCCGTGACGTGGTGCAGGCCGTGGGGCCGGACGGGGGAGTCGTCGGTGCGGTCGGTGGCGGCGGGCGGCGCGGGATCGTTCACCCGGGCGGCGGGATTGGGCTCGGCGTCCACCGGGAACAGCCTACGGCCGGGACCAGTCGGGAGAGGGCGAGGCGGACGCGCGTGGCCGAGGTCGACGAAGCCTTGCACCTCGTGGTGCCCGCGACGCCCGAGCACGTCGGGCGCCTGCGTCGCGCGGTGCGACGGTGGCTGCGCTCGGTGCTGGGCGACGAGGACGAGGACGCCGTCGACAACCTCACCCTGGCCGCCAGCGAGGCCCTCGAGAACGCCGCCGAGCACGCCTACGCGGGGCACGACGAGGTCGGCACCATGACCCTCTCGGCCCGCCGCGAGGAGACCGCCGACCGCGCTGTGGTGATCACCGTGTCGGACACCGGCCGGTGGCGCGCCCCGGCCGACAGCACCGGGTACCGCGGCCGCGGCCTCGCGCTGATCGGGGAGCTCACCGACGCGCACGAGGTGCAGCCGGGGCCCGCCGGCACGACGGTGACCTTCCGCCACGCCGGCTGACGCGCCTCAGACCGTGGGCAGCCGCAGGTCGATCTGGAAACCGTGCTCGCCGTGGGTGATGACGCCGCGGCACCGCACGGGCCCGGCGACGTCGACGAGGTGGCGGTAGCGGGCGCTCATCGCCGCGATCAGCTCTCCGACCCGGCGCCCGTCGACCCGGACCTCCACCGCGTAGCCACCGCGGTGCCGGCCCGCGGTGACCCGCGAGGACCACAGTTCCGCGGCCACCGCCGTCGGTGCAGAGCCGGCGCGGTGGTGGCGGGCGAGGACGTCCTGGTGGTCCTCCTCGCGCGTCACGGTCACCTGCCTGTCGGCGTCGAGCTCGGGGACAGCGATGCGGGGGGCGACGCGCGGGGTGAACGAGGTGACGGGCCGCGGGCCCGGCGGGGTCGGCGCGGGGCCGGCGGGGACCAGCGCGGCGGTCCGCCGCGAGCGGTCGACCAGCCACCAGACGCCGAAGGGCACGGCGAGGATCAGTGCGGTGATCGCCAACCACTTGATCACCAGGAGCGCGAGGCCCGCGACCAGCAGCCAGCCCACGACCTGGGCACCGGTCGACGGTGCGCGTCCTCTCGCCATGCCGCTCCCATCGTCCCGGGTGGGCGTTTCGTGACAGGAGTAACGACCGCGCCCCGGCGCCCGACAAGCGCGACGATCACGCCGGCCGGAGGGGGACGACGAGGGTGCGCACGGCCTACAAGGTCTGGTCCGGGATCGCCGCCGGCGTCTTCTGCCTCGTCGCGGTCACCGACCTCGCGGGCCCCGCCACCCCGACCGCCGGCACCACCGCCGGCTCCTCGTCGCTGCCGACGACGTCCACCGCCTCCGCGCCCGCGCCCGCGCCCGCGTCCCTGCCGCTGGGTGCGGCCGCGCCGGTCGGTGGTGCGGCGGCGCCGGTGCAGGCCGTCGCCGTCGTCGACGGCGACACGTTCCGCCTCGCGTCCGGCGAGGAGGTCCGCGTGCTGGGCATCGACTCGTGCGAGGCCGGGACACCTGGTGGGCAGCGCGCGACCGCGGCGGCGCGCACCCGTCTGTTCGCCGGTCCCGTGACGCTGACCGCCGAACCGGGCGTCGACCGCGACCGCTACGACCGCCTCCTGCGCTACGTCACCGTCGGCGGCGCCGACTACGCCTCGGGAATGGTCACCGAGGACCACACCGCGATCTACACCCGCGGGCGCAACGACGCCTCGCCCGCGGTGCAGGACACGCTGCGCCGCCTCGACGGCGGCGGCCGGGTGTGCGGGAGCACCGTGACCTCGACGACCACGGCGACGCCCGATCCCGACCCGGACCTCGACCGCCCGTACACGCCGCGCGCCGACGTCCCGCGCACCACGGCCCGCAGTCGCTCGGACTCGGGTGGCACGCGACCGCGCTCCGGGAACTCCGGACACCCCTGCCTGCCCGGCGAGCGGGACGGCGACGGCGACGGCTACTGCGGCGAGGGTCGCTGAGCCGGCGCGCCGTCGGCGGGCAGGCGTGCTCCCGGCTACGCCGGCGCGGTGCCCTCGGCCCGGCGCGTGCTGCGCCGGGACACGCGTGGTCGGCGCAGCGTGCGTGGCGCGGCCGTGCGACTCGACGCCGACCGCGACGTCGACGACCGCGGCTCGGGCGCCGTGGCGGGCACGTCGAGCAGCTCCAGCGCGGAGTCCGGGATGAGGGCCAGCTCCCGATTCTTGATCATGTTGCTGCCCTGCCCTTCCTGTGCGGCCCGGGCGTCCTGGTCGGCCCGGTGTGACCGTGACCAGTGAACGCGGTCACGCCGCGTCCGGGGCCCCGACCGGCCACCGGATCGATCAGGTGGCCCCTGTCGAGCGGCGGATGGTCGCGCCGCACGGACGAGCGGCGGCGCCCCTGCGGCTCACCGCAGCGGCCCGAGGTGCGCCGCGGCCCACCCCTCGAGCGGGCTCGGCGTCGTGGTCACGAGCGTGCGCGGCTGCTCGGCCACGAAGCCCTCGCGCAGCCCCGCAGACATGCCCACGATCGCCTCGATCTGCGCCTCGCCGAGCCCCACCTCGCGCAGGCCGGCGCGCACGTCGTCGTCGGCCGTCCGCACCGGGCGTCCGAGCACCCCGGTGAGCACCTCGGCCACCTCGGCGAAGGTCAGGTCGCGCGGTCCGTGGACCGCCTGCACGCCGCCGACCGTCCACGGCGCGAGCAGGCGCGCGGCCGCGACCTCGGCGATGTCGCGCGGATCGACCCACGGCATCGGCCGGTCGAGCGCCATCGCCGTGCGCAGCACGCCCTCGCGCAGCCCGTCGAGGTCCATCGCGAGGTTCGAGAAGAAGTAGCCGGCCCGCAGGTGCAGCACCGGGGCGCCGCTGGCGTCGAGGGCCTCCTCGGTGCGCGCCAGCCCGTCGATCTCGCCGGCGCCGTGCCGCTTCTCCGCCCCGACGCTGGACAGGAACACCGTGCGGCCGATGCCGTTCTCCGTCACCGCCCGCGCGGCGTGCCCGCCGAGCCGGGCGTGCGCCGCCACCGGGTCGGCGTCGGGGACCGACGGGCTGATCCACAGCAGTGCCTCGACGCCGCGCGTGGCGGCGAGCACCGCGTCGCCGTCGTCCTGGTCGCACCGCACGACCTCGACGTGATCGCGCCACCTGGGGTCGAGCAGCGCGGGGTCGCGCATCAGCAGCCGCGGGCGCACCCCCGCGGCCACGAGCGTCCGCAGCACGTGGGACCCCACGTGCCCCCGCGGGGTGGTGATGGCGATGGTCATCCGTTCCTCCTCCGTCGGTCACCCGAGCATCGCGTGAGGGACCGACAGCGCCGGGACATTGACGGCGCGCGGCGCCCGAGTATGTTGCATCGTGCACGATCCAATCGCCTGCGACGGAAGGACAGCGATGCCCACGCTGAACGTCGGGAACGAGAACGGCAGCCCGGTCGACCTGTACTACGAGGACCACGGCGCCGGACGACCCGTCGTGCTCATCCACGGCTGGCCCCTCTCCGGCCGGTCCTGGGAGAAGCAGGTCCCGGCCCTGATCGACGCCGGCCACCGCGTCGTCACCTACGACCGCCGCGGCTTCGGGTCCTCGTCGCAGCCGTGGACCGGCTACGACTACGACACCTTCGCCGCCGACCTCGACGCGCTGCTGCGCCACCTCGACCTGCGCGACGTCACGCTGGTCGGCTTCTCGATGGGCGGCGGCGAGGTCGCGCGCTACCTCGGCCGCCACGGCAGCGAGCGGGTCGCGCAGGCCGTCTTCGCCGGCGCCGTGCCGCCCTACCTCTACAAGACCGACGACAACCCCGACGGCGGGCTGGACGACGCCACCATCCAGGGTTTCCTCGACGGCGTCACCGGCGACCGCGTGGCGTTCCTCGACGGCTTCGTCACGACCTTCTTCACCGCCGGCGACCGCTCGGACCTCATCAGCGAGCCCTCGCGGCTCTACCACCGCGAGATCGCCGAGTTCGCGTCGCCGAAGGGCACGCTCGAGTGCATCCGGGCCTTCGGCTACACCGACTTCCGCGACGACCTCGCGAAGATCGACGTGCCGACCCTCGTGATCCACGGTGACTCGGACGCGATCGTGCCGTTCGAGGTCTCGGGCAAGCGCACCGCCGAGGCCGTGGAGAACAGCCGGACCGTCGTCGTCGCGGGCGGCCCGCACGGCTTCAACGCCACCCACGCCGACGAGTTCAACCAGGCGCTCGTCGAGTTCCTGGGCTGATCCGCCCCGCTCAGGGGAGCACCGCCGTCGCGTCGATCTCGACGAGGAGGTCGGGCTCCCCGAGCGCGGTGACGCCGACCAGCGTGATCGCCGGCGTCACCTGACCCAGGTCGGCGGCCGCGCGCATCGCGCCCTCGCCGAACCCGGCCATCTTCTCCGGCGCCCAGTCGACGACGTAGACGGTCATCTTCGCGACGTCGGCGAACGTCCCGCCGACCGCCGCGAGCGCGGTGGCCACGTTGCGGAAGGCCTGCTCGGTCTGGGCGGCGAGGTCGCCGGCGCCGACCGGGGCGCCCTCGGCAGTCCGGGCCACCTGACCGGCGAGGTAGACCGTCCGCGTGCCCGTGGCCACCGCGACCTGGCGGTAGGCGTCGGGGGCGGGGAGTCCGGCGGGGTTGAGCAGTTCGACAGGCACGGTGACCTCCGGGTTGACATAGCGTTGTTATGGGTTTGTATAGCAGCGTTATGTCATCCTGGGCAAGTGCCGAAGCCCGCCGACCCCGCCGTCCGCGCCGCCCTGATCGAGCACGCGGCGAGCATGGTCGTCGCCCGCGAACCCGTGACGCTGCGCGCGCTCGCCACCCGCGCCGGCACGTCGACGATGGGCGTGTACACGCACTTCGGCGGCATGTCGGGGCTCTGGGCCGCGGTGCGCCAGGAGGGGTTCCTGCGGCTCGCCGCGCGCCTGGCGACCATGGCGCCGACCGACGACCCCGTCCGCGACCTCGGCGCGCTGGGCGCCGCCTACGCCGCGAACGCGCTGGAGCACCCCGCGCTCTACCGGCTGATGTTCGACGCCGCCGCCGACCTGCCCGACCCCGACGTCGCCGACGGCGCGTTCGCCCCGCTGGTCGACGGCGCCCGCCGCGCCCGGGAGGTCGGCCGGCTCGGCGACGTCGATCCCGTCGACGTCGCGACGCGCCTGTGGGCCGGCGGGCACGGCCTGGTGATGCTCGTGGTCACCGACGTCCTCCCCCGGGCGGCGCTGACCGCGCACGGGCCGGCGCTCAACGCCGCCGTGCTCATCGCCGCGGGCGACGACCCGCAGCGCTGCGCCGCGTCCGTGCAGCGCGGTTGGGACGGGTGAGCGGTGCCGTCAGGTTCCCGCCCCGTGGATGCCGCCGCGCTCGTCGCCGACACCCCCCGCGCCCAGGCCGCCGCCCTGCGGGCCGGAAACGTCACCGCCGTCGAGCTGGCCGCGGCGACGGTCGCGGTGGCGCGCGAGGTCGACGCGCGGCTCAACGCCTTCGCCGAGATCGACGCCGACGGCGCGCGGGTCGCGGCGCAGGAGGCCGACCGCCGGCGCGCGGCGGGCGAGGACGGGCCGCTGCTCGGGGTCCCGATCGCGCTCAAGGACGACCTCGACGCCGCCGGCCACGTCACGTCCTGGGGGACGCGGGCGCGGCGCACCCCCGCGAGCGCGGACGACCGCGTCGTCACCCGCCTGCGCGCCGGCGGTCTCGTGCCCGTGGGGCGCACGACGCTGCCCGAGCTGGCCCTCTACGGGTTCACCGAGTCGGCGCGGTTCGGCGTCACGCGCAACCCCGCCGACGTCACCCGCACGCCCGGCGGGTCGTCCGGGGGCTCCGCGGCGGCGGTCGCGGGTGGGGCGGTCGGCATCGCGACAGCGAGCGACGGGGCGGGCTCGATCCGCATCCCCGCGTCGTGCTGCGGGCTCGTCGGCATCAAGCCCGGCGCCGGCCGGACGCCCGGCGGCGGGTGGAACGGGCTCTCGGTGCAGGGCTGCCTGACCCGCCGCGTCGCCGACTCCGCGCTCTACCTCGACCTCGTCGGGGACTTCCCCGCCCCGCTCGCCGAGGCCGCCGAGCAGGACCCGCCGCCGTTGCGCGTCGGCATCGACCTCGCCTCCCCGGTGACGCCGGCGCTGCCGCTGGACCACGAGCTGGAGGACGCGGTCGGCGGCACCGCGGAGCTCCTCGCCGGGCTCGGGCACGACGTGCGCGAGGTCCGCGTGCCCTACGGCCTCGCGTCGCTGCCCTTCGTCGCCCGCATGCTCGACGGGCTCGCGCAGGCCGCGGACGACGTCGACGACCCCGAGCGCCTGGAGGCCCGCACCGCCGAGGTGGTGCGCCTGGGGCGGCTCGTCCCGCACGCGGTGATCGGCCGGGCCCGGCGGCAGGGCGAGGCGTTCGGGCGCCGGGTGCTCGCCGACCTCGGCGTCGACGTCCTGCTCACCCCGCCTGCGCGCGGCCCCGCAGTGCCGATCGGGCACTGGGACGGCCGCCGGGGTCTGGTCACGATGCTCGCGCAGGCCCGCCACTACGCGCACACGCCGGCCTGGAACCACACCGGCCAGCCCGCGGCGGTGCTGCCGGCGGGCACGTCGCGCGCCGGGCTGCCGCTGGCCGCGCAGCTGGTGGTGCCGCCGGGGGAGGACGCGCGGCTGGTGTCGCTGGCCGGGCAGCTGGAGCGCGCCCGCGAGGAGTAGCGCGCGCCACGGGTCGGGCCGGTGATCTCCGGGTAGCCCCGCGGCGGCCGAGCCGGCGCCGTCACGAGGAGATCCATGACCCCGCACGAGGCGGTGCTCCCCGTGCTGCGGGCGTTCCGCACCGATCCCTCGCCGCGGGGTGACGGCCGCACCCGGCACAACTTCGCGGTGCTCGCACGGGCCGCCGCCGACGCCCTCGACGTCGCCCGGCTCGCCGAGGCCCACCTCGACGCGCTGACGGTCCGGTACGAGATCGACGGCGGCACGCTCCCGGCCGGCTCGTGCTGGGGCGTCTACGCCGCCGAGTCCGGGACCGACCGCGTGCACGCCGAGCACGTCGCGGACGGGGGCTGGCGGCTCGCGGGCCGCAAGCCGTTCTGCTCGGGTGCGGCCGGCCCGTGCACCCACGCGCTGGTCACGGCGCACGCCGACGACGGGCGCCGGCTGTTCGCCGTCGACCTCGCGGCCGAGGGGATCACCGTGCACCCCGGGGACTGGCGCGCGCTCGGCATGCGCGGCAGCGCCGCGGCCACCGTCGACCTCGACGACGTCGTGGCCGAGCCGGTCGGCGGGCCCGCGGCCTACCTCGACCGCCCCGGCTTCTGGCACGGCGCGATCGCCGTCGCGGCGGCCTGGTACGGCGGTGCTGTCGGGGTGGCGGCGCCGCTGCGCCGGGCGGGGGTGGACGGCCGCCTCGACGCCCACGGCCTGGCCCACCTCGGTGCCGTCGACGCCGCCCTCGCCGCCGCGAGGGCGGTGCTGCGCGAGGCCGCGGCGGTGCTGGACGAGGGGCCGGTCGAGAGCGTTCCCGTGTCCCGGCGCCGCGCGATGCAGGTGCGCGCGGTGGTCGAGACGGCGGTGGAGAGCGCGCTGGCGCGCACCGGCCGCGCGCTGGGCCCCGTCCCGGTGGTGCGCGACGCGGAGCACGCGCAGCGTGTCGCCGACCTCGAGGTCTACGTGCGCCAGAGCCACGCCGAGCGCGACCTGGCGACGCTGGGGGAGCTGGCCGGTGAGGCCGGCGACCCCGGCGGCGAGGACCTGCTCCTGTGAGCGCGCCGTCGCTGCGCGGGGACGGGACCTCGGAGGACGTGTGGTGGGGCCCGGGCGGCCTCGACGCCGTGCCCGGCGCCGATCCGGCGGCGGTGCGCCCGCCCGGTCGGGTCGTCGTCGTCGCCCCGCACCCCGACGACGAGGTGCTCGGCGCGGGCGGCACGCTCGCGGTCTGGGCCGCCGAGGGCAGCGAGGTCGCGGTCGTCGCCGTCACCGACGGCGAGGGCTCGCACCCCGGGAGCCCGACGCTGACGCCGGCGCAGCTCGCGATGCGCCGCGCGGTCGAGCGGGAGCACGCGCTGGCCGCCCTGGGCCTCGGGGCGCCCGTGGTGCACCGGCTCGGGCTCCCCGACGCCGGCGTCGGGGCCGACGACGTCGCGCGGGGGCTCGCCCGGCTGCTGCGCGCCGGCGACACGGTGCTCGTCCCCGTCGCCGGCGACGGCCACCCGGACCACGACGCCACCGCCGACGGCGGGGCGCGGGCCGCCGCCGGCGCCGGGGTGACGTGCTGGCGTTACCCGGTGTGGCTCTGGCACTGGGCCCGCCCCGGCGCGGTGTCCTTCGTCGGGGCCCGGCGGCTGTTCCTGCCCGCGGGGGCGGTCCGCGCGAAGGCCGCCGCCATCGCGTGCTTCACCACCCAGATCGCGCCGCTCTCGCCCGACCCGCGGGACGCGGTGATCCTCGCCGAGCCGGTGCTGGCGCGCTTCCGGCGCGACGCCGAGATCGTCTGGGGGCCCCGGTGAGCCTGCCCCCCGAGCACTTCGACGACATCTACGCCCGCGAGGACGACCCCTGGGGCATCGAGCACGGGTGGTACGAGGAGCGCAAGCGCGCCTGCGTGCTCGCCGCGCTGCCCCGCGAGCGCTACGCGCGGGCCTTCGAGCCGGGCTGCGCCGGCGGGGCGCTGACCGCGGGGCTCGCCGCGCGCTGCGACGAGCTCGTCAGCTGGGACCCGGTCGCGCGCGCGGTGGAGACGGCGCGGGAGCGGCTCGTCGGCAGCGGCCACGTCCGGGTCGAGCAGGCCGCCCTGCCCGCGCGCACGCCCGAGGGCACGTTCGACCTCGTCGTCGTCTCGGAGCTCGTCTACTACCTCGACGCCGACGACCGCGAGGCGTTCTGGCGCACGATCGAGGACCGCCTGCGCCCGGGTGGCCACCTCGTCGCCGTGCACTGGCTGCGGGAGGCGCCGGAGTACCCCGTCGAGGGCGCGCGGGTGCACGACGAGCTCGCCGCCCGCCCCGCCTTCGCCCGCACGGTGCGCCACGACGAGGCCGACTTCCGCCTCGAGGTGTACGCGCGCGTGCCCCCGGAGCCGCGGTCGGTGGCCCAGGAGACGGGGCTGCGGTGAGCAGCACCCCGCTGGTCGGCGTCGTCGTCCCCGCGCACGACGAGGAGGAGCTGCTCGCGGACTGCCTCGCGGGCCTGCGGGAGGCGGCGCGCGCCGTCGCGGACCGGGCACGGGTGTGCGTCGTGGTCGTCGCCGACGACTGCTCCGACGGCACCGAGGCCCTCGCGCGCCGCCACCGCGTCGGCGTGGTGCGGGTGGCCGCGCACAACGTCGGGCGGGCGCGGGCCGCGGGCGCGGACGTGCTGCTGTCGCGGCCCGCAGGACCGGCGACGTGGCTGGCGACCACGGACGCCGACTCGGTGGTGCCGCCGGACTGGCTCGCCGCCCAGCTCGACGCCCGGGACGCGGGCGCCGACGCGTGGGTCGGCACGGTCGAGGTCGCCGACTGGTCGGGCCTGCCCGCGCCGGTGCGGGCCCGGTACCGCGCCGCCTACGCCCACCGCGCCGGCGGCGACCGGCACCGTCACGTGCACGGCGCGAGCCTCGGCGTCGCCGCACGCGCCTACCGCGGGGTCGGGGGCTTCCCGTCGCTGGCGTCGGGGGAGGACGTCGCACTGGTGCGCCGCCTCGACGAGGCGGGCCTGCGCGTCCTCCGCGACCCCGTCCACCCGGTGGCCACGAGCGCCCGCACCGCGGCGCGCGCCCCGGACGGATTCGCGTCCCATTTGCGAGGATTGGCCGAGATGCATGTCATCCCCGCCGCCCCGGGTACCAGTCCGCACGAGGGCGGGTCGGCGGCCCGCATCTCCTGACGGGTCCGTCCCGTCACGACCGCTCGAGACCTGTGGCGGTGGCCAGGACGTCAGCCACGCGCGCTCGAGGCCGGGCGCGCCACCTCAGGAGCTGCCGCATGACCGAGTTCCACGCCCCTCCCGACCGGCGGGCCGCGTCGTGAGCGCCGACTCCGCCGCCTGGCGGGAGCACGTCGACGCCGTCCTCGACCCGCGCTTCGAGCAGGCGTTCGCCATCCTCGACGCCGTGCAGGCGGAGCGGCAGCGCCCCGCCGACGCGCAGCGCGCCGCCCGGATCCTGCAGCTGCGCCGCGAGCTCGCGGCGCTGCTCCTCGAGGTCGACGGGCAGCGCTTCCGGTCCGGCCCGCGGGGCGCGGGATGAGCGCCGTGGCGACGGGCTCGTGCGCTGGACCGTCGCAGCGGGTAACCTCCTCGTCACAGCAGCGGTTGAGACCTCCACGCCGCGACGGATCGAGCGGACCCCCCGTCCCTGGGGTGGACGCGCGCGGTCGCACGAGGAGGGCCCGATGAGCATCGACTCCGAAGCGCCGGTCCGGGCGCGCACCGCTGACGTCGACCTGCCCGCCGATCTCCCCGAGCGTCGCCGTGCCGCGGTCGCGGAGGCCGTCCTGCAGGCCGAGCCCGCGAGCAGCGGCAACCGCCGGGCCGCGGTCGGCGTGCGCCGCTACGGCCCCGGCTGCGTGGCCCTCGCCCTGCGCGGGCGCTTCGACCGGGCGGGACGCGAGCGCCTGCGCGCGCTGGCCGCCGAGGTCGAGCGCCAGGCGCGCACCGAGCTCGTCATCGACCTCTCGGGGCTCGAGCAGTGCGACGCCGGCCTCGCCCGCGTGCTCGCGCGGCTACGCATCCGGTGCCTGGCGCGCGAGGCGCGCGTCGAGCTGCACGACCCGCCCGAGGCCCTGGCCGCGGAGCTCGGCCAGTTCCGCCTCTGACCCCGCGGCGGGTGGCACGATCGGGCCCGTGATCGGGGACGACGACCGCGTCGCGGCGGTGATGACGCCGGCCGAGCGGGCGGCGAGCACCGTCGACACCTCCGGCGAGCACTGCCCGATGTGCGCCGCCGCCCACGCCTGGGTCGGGCTCGGGGCCGATCGTCTTCGCTCACGTGGCGGTCAGAAGCCGTTCGGGTCGGTCGCCGTGGTCTCGTAGGTGCCGTCGGCGTCGGTGTCGACCGCCGAGGAGTCGAAGTCGCCGTCGTCGTCGGTGTCGACCAGGACCGTCTCGCCGTAGCCGTCGGCGTTGGTGTCGACCATCGCGGACTCGAAGGTGCCGTTGTGGTCGAGGTCGGCGACCACGGTGTCGACGTAGCCGTTGCCGTCCTCGTCGGTGGACACGGAGTCGACGTTGCCGGCGTCGCTGACCGTGTAGGTGCCGACCACGGTGCCGTCGGCCTCGTAGATGTTGCCGTCGGCGGCGAAGTGGCGGTCGGTGGCGTCGGTGCTCATGGCGGCTGCTCGCTCTCGTGACGGTGCGAGCGGGCGCCGATGTTCCGGCCGGAGCAGGGAATCTTCTCCGCGACCGGCCGGTCACGGTCCGTCAGTCGTCGTCGCCGTCGTTGTCGTCGCGGTCCCGGTCGAGCCCACCCGTCGCGGCCTCGCCGGGCGTGACGACCTCGACCGACCCGAAGGCGCCGTTGGCGTCGACCACGAGCTCGGGGAGCGTCGGCGCGCCGGGCGGGATCGCGCACGCCTGCTCGCACCGCGTGCTGCCGAAGATCATGGTCCCGGTGGTGCGCACGGCGAACCCCGGCGGCACGACCACCTCGGTGCTGCCGAACAGCGTCCCGACCTGCACCTCGGTGTCGCCCGGCGCCACCGTGACCGTGCGGTTGCCGAAGACGGCGCCGCCGTCGTCGGCGGTGACGAGGTGTCCGGCCACGAAGACCGCGACCCCGGCCAGGACCACCGGCACGACCGCCCGGCCGAGGCGTTCGTGCCACGGCGGCCGGTGGGTCGACGCCGGCTGACCCTCGGCCGGTGCCGGCGCCACGGCCGACGACGCGGGCAGGTCGACGACGAGCGTGTCGAGCTCGCGCTGGGTGCGCGACGCCCAGCACTGCTGCACGCGCTCGTCGTACTCCAGGACCGTGAGGACGCCGTCGTCGAGCGCCGCGCGGAGGCGGTCGTCGACGGCACGGCGCTCGCGGTCGCCGATGCGCATCTCCGGCACGGGGTCCTGCGCGGTCATGGCCCCATCCTGCCCCGGCCGCGGCCGGTGTCAGCCCCGGCGGGCGGTGAGCAGCGCGCGGTCGTCGGGGTCGTCGGTGCGGGCCAGCGCGGCGTCCAGCGCGGCGCGGGCCTCGTCCTCGCGCCCGAGGCGGCGCAGGAGATCGGCGCGCACGGCGTGCAGCAGGTGGTACCGGTCGAGCCGCTCGGCGAGCGCGTCGACGATCTCGAGCGCGGCCGCCGGGCCCTCGGTCTCGGCCACGGCGACCGCCCGGTTGAGCGCGACGACCGGGCTCGGGGTGAGGGCGAGGAGCTGGTCGTGCAGGGCCACGATCTGCCGCCAGTCGGTCGCGGCGGCGTCGGGCGCCGACGCGTGCACGGCGTTGATCGCCGCCTGCACCTGGTACGGCCCGGGCCGGTCGCGGCGCAGGCACCGGCGCACGAGCTCGAGGCCCTCGGCGACGAGGGCGTGGTCCCAGCGCGCCCGGTCCTGGTCGGCGAGCAGCACGCGGGCGCCGTCGGGCGCGGTCCGGGCGGGCCGGCGCGCCTCGGTCAGCAGCATCAGCGCCAGCAGCCCCAGCACCTCGGGCTCGTCGGGCATCAGCTCGGTGAGCAGGCGACCGAGCCGGATCGCCTCGGCGGCCAGGTCGCCGCGGGTGCTCGTCGCGTGGCCCTCGGTGAAGACGAGGTAGACGACGGCCAGCACGCCGGGCAGGCGGTCGGGCAGGTCGGCGTCGTGCGGGACCCGGTAGGGGATGCGCGCCGCGCGGATCTTGTTCTTCGCCCGGACGATCCGCTGGGCCATCGTGGCCTCGGGGACGAGGAAGGCGCGCGCGATCTCGGGCGTGGTCAGCCCGCCGAGCAGGCGCAGGGTGAGCGCGACCCGGGCGGGCAGGGCGAGC
>JAQSWW010000189.1 GCA_029266415.1 Actinomycetospora sp.
GTCGCGGCGACGAGGTGGTCGAGCACGGCGCGGTAGGCCTCGCCCTCGCGGTCGGGCAGGCCGGTGTGGTGCAGCCGGGCGCGCAGCAGGGCCGCGACGACGGGCTGGTGGGCGCCGGAGCGCCGGTGCGCCAGGAACATCCGGTAGAGCGCCGGGCCGAGCACCTCGGGGTTGCCGGTGAGGTCGGTGACGCCGTAGTGCTCCAGCGCCCGGCGCAGCTTGAGCCGGAACGACTCGGGCAGCACCTCGGCGTCGGGGTCGCGCGAGCGCAGGTAGGCGTGGAGGTACTCCTGCGGGTTGCGGACCGACTCCTCGTCGACGGCGGTGTCGTCGACCTCGACGCCGCCCTCGAGGCGACGGTTGCGCGAGAGCGCGGCGAGGTCGGCGACGATGCGCAGGATGCGGATCTCGTCGTCGAGGATGTCCGGGTCGTCGGGCGGCAGTTCGTCGCGGGTGCGGTCCAGGGCCTCGAGCAGCGGGCGGGTCTCGCGCTCGTCGACGTCGTAGCCCAGCACCAGCGCGCGCAGTCCCGCCAGCGCGTCGCGGGCCCGTGTGCGGGCGTCCCGGGCCTCGGCCGCCGGCCCGGCCTCCAGGGTCGCCAGGCTCGCCCGGTCGCCGCCGCCCGCGCCCGGGTCGTCGGCGTCCGGCTCGAGGCGCACCAGCCGGGTGCCGCCCTCGACCTGGGTGTTGGCGTCCACGAGGACCTCGGCGACACGGCCGGACACCGGCGCCCGCAGCGCGGTCTCGAGCTTCATGCTCTCGACGACGGCCACGGTGTCGCCCTCGCTGACGGTGTCCCCGGCGGACACCGGCACGGCCACGACCATGGCGGGGGCGGGCGCGCGCACGAGCCCGGCCTCGCCGCCCGCGATGCGGTGCACGGCCCCGTCGACCTCGACGAGGTAGTCCGAGCCCTGGGTCACCGAGAGCACGCCGTAGGTGTGCCCGCCGACGGTGAGGCGGCGCTCGAAGAGCCCGGAGCGCTCGACCACGACGTCCACGCCCGTGTCGCCGTCCAGCACCACCCGGTAGTGCGACGGCTGGGTGCGGGCGACGCGCAGGCGGTAGGACTCGCCGACCACGCGGACGTCGACCTGGTGCCAGACCTCGTGGCCGACCTCGGGGCGGCCGCGCTCGGCGGAGAGGAACAGCCGCCCCTGCTGGCGGAACTCGTGCGCCTCGTGCGCCTCGACCGCGGCGGCCAGCAGCGCGACGTCGACCCGGCGCGGCGGCGTGTAGCCCTCGGCCATCATGGTGTCGAGCCACGAGGTGTCGGCGGTGCCGCCGGTGACCTCCGGGCGGGCGAGCAGGTCGAGCAGGAACGCCTTGTTGGTGGTGCCGCCCTCGACGACCACGGCGGTCTGGCGGATCGCGCGGGCCAGGCGCGCGCGGGCCTCGTCGCGGGTGCGGCCCCACGCGATGACCTTGGCGATCATCGAGTCGTACTGCGGCGGGATGACGTCCCCGGCGGCCACGCCGGTGTCGACGCGGATGCCCGGGCCGGCGGGCAGCACGAGGTGGCGGATCGCGCCCGGCGCCGGGGCGAAACCGTGCTCGGGGTCCTCGGCGGTCAGCCGCGCCTCGATCGCGTGCCCGGACGCCGGGGGCGTGATCGGGTCCGCCATCACGTCGTCGCCGAGGGCCTCGGCGAGCGTGCCGCCCATGGCGACGTGCAGCTGCAGCTTGACCACGTCCACGCCGGTGACGGCCTCGGTCACCGGGTGCTCGACCTGCAGCCGGGTGTTGACCTCCATGAACGACAGCACGTCGTGCGCCGGGTCGTAGAGGAACTCGACGGTGCCGGCGTTGACGTAGCCCGCGGCACGCGCGAGGTCGGCGGCGCTGCGGCGCAGCAGCCGGTCGCGCTCGGCGTCGAGCGCGGTGGACGCCGACTCCTCGATGACCTTCTGGTTGCGCCGCTGCACGCTGCAGTCGCGCACGCCCAGGGTGACCACGCCGCCGTGCGCGTCGGCCACCACCTGGACCTCGACGTGGCGCCCGCCGCGCACCGCGCCCTCGAGGAACACCGTGCCGTCGCCGGCGGTGCGCGCGCCCTCGGCCGAAGCGCGGGCGACGGCGTCGTCGAGGTCCTCGGCGCGGGCCACGAAGCGGATGCCGCGACCCCCGCCGCCCGCCGTGGCCTTGACCATCAACGGGAAGCCGATCTTCTCGGCGGCCGTGCGCGCGGCGTCGGCGTCGTCCACCGGCCCGCCGCTCCACGGCGCCATCGGCACGCCGACGCTCTCGGCGATGCGCTTGGACTCGATCTTGTCGCCGAGCCGGCGCATGGTCTCCGAGCCCGGTCCGACGAACGTGATGCCCAGCCGCTCGCACAGGGCGGCGAACTCGGCGCGCTCGGAGACGAACCCCCAGCCGGGCCACACGGCGTCGGCGCGCCGGGCGACCAGCACCCGCTCGAGCTCGGCGAGGTCGAGGTAGGGCACGAGGCCCATGTCGTCGGGGTCGTCGGGCCCGATCAGCACGGCCTCGTCGGCCTCGCGCACCGCCATCGCGTGGCGGTCGACCGCGGTGTGCACGGCGATGGTGCGGATCTCCGGGAGCACGCCCTCGTGCTCGGCGTTCCACTCCCGGACGGCGTTGATCAAGCGCATCGCGGGCTCGCCACGGTTGACGATCGCGAGACGTCGGAACGGACGGGGCGGCGCGCTCACGGTCCGGACCCTAACCGCGACCGGGCGTCAGGCGGATCCTCCGGAACGCGGGGGCGGCCGGACGGCGGACACCGGTACCCCGAGGGTCGGGACGTCCGCGGCGGGTCAGTCCGCGGTCCACGACGGCAGCACGGCCCGCACCGCGACGCCGCGCACCGGGACCCAGGTCTCGGGTCCGAGGCCGTGCCCGGCGCAGTGCTCCACGCCGAGGCCGTCGACGTGCACGAGCAGGACCAGGGCGAACGCCACCGCCGCGTCGTCGAGCTCGGTCGGCAGCTGCGCGGTCCACCGGCGCAGGTCGAGGTCGTCGGTGGTGGCCCAGGCGCGGCCCCAGCCGTCGAGCAGCGTCCGGCGTGACGGCACCGTGCCCAGGTGCTGGCGCAGGCGCAGTGTGCCGCCGGGCACGGCGACGACCCAGTCGAAGCCACCCGGTGGCTCGCCGGTCGAACCAGGGAAGGCCGGCGGGGCCGCCGCCGGGGACCAGCGGCGCGTCGATCGGGGGTAGCACGTCGGGGGGAATCGGCGGTCGTGCGGACGGGTGGTGCACGGCGCGTCCTCCTGGCTCGGGCGGCGGGTGCACGCAGCCTCGACCGCCGGCCGGCCCGCCCACCAGGGGCCCGTGTCCCGTCCGCCCGGGACACCGCGCTCAGCCGCGGGCCCGGAAACTCAGCACCCCGGGGACGTGGCCGACGCGGCCTCGCGAGGTCGCCGGCGGGGTGTCCTCCGCGTCCAGCGCCCGGAGGATCTCGCGGACGGTGTGCCGCCGGTCGTCGTGGGCACCGTGTGCCGTGCCGCCCGCCGACGGGGCGACCAGCGCGGCGAAGATCGGCGTGGGCTCCACCGCGGCGACGCTAGCCGCGCAGGCCGTCGCCGGACCGGACGCGCCCACCATCGGGCGGGGTGGCCGCACCCGGCGGGGGAGGGGCGCGCAGGACCCGGACCAGGCGCACCACCGCGCCCACGGCCCCGAGGCCGCCGAGCACGAGCAGCACCGGCGTGCCCCACCCGTCGAGGGCGCCCTGGATGACCACGGCGTGCCCGACGCCGAGGACGACGACCAGCGCGGCGAGGCTGCCGTGCACGAACCGCCACGTGGCCGGCGACCACCGCAGCCGCCGCCGCAGCACCCCGAGCAGCGTGACGACGCCGAGCAGCAGCGTGGCGATCAGCGCCATCCGCGCGCGGGTCGGGCCGTCGGGCGACATCGAGTACAGCGCGTCGTCCGGGTCCTCGACGAGCAGCGCGACGACGTGCAGGACGACCAGCACCGTGACGATCCCGCCGACCCGCACGTGCACCCCGACCTTGCGGGCGCGGTGGTGGTCGGGCTCGCGCTGCGGGCGGCGCGTGAGCCACGGCTGGACCGCCAGCGCCGCCACCGCGAGGCAGGCCGCCACCGTCGAGACGACGAGCAGCACCGGGGCGCCGGCCAGGTGCGGTCCCGCGAGGGCCAGGACGACGAGCACGGCGGCGCCGAGCACGGCGACCGCCCCCACGACCCGGACGAGGCTCACGAGGACGGCACCAGGGTGAGGTCGACGGTCGCGAGGGTGTCCTCGGAGTCGACGACGTTGCGCAGGAACACCGAGCGCCACGGACCCTCGACGTCGTGGGCGACGTGCACGTTCGGCTCGCCGAACTGGGCGACCGCGGGATCGCTGGTGACGCGGTAGCGCCCGTCGGGGCCGGTGAGCACCGTGGTGCGGTTCTCGCGCTCGCTGCCGAGCGCCGTCTGCAGCCACACCTGCACCGGGACGCCGGGCAGCGGCCGGCACGCGGCGTCGCGGACGACGCCGGTGATCACCAGGCCGCGACCCAGCGACACGTCGAGCGGGGCGTCCGCCCGGTAGTTGTTGCGCCCGCCCGGGTTGGTCACGGTCGGGGCGCAGAACGCGCCGGGCACGGCGGGCACCGTGGCGGGGGCCGCGACCGGGACCGCCTCGCCGCCGACGTCGCGCGCCCCGGTGCCGGACTCCTCCGAGCGCCACAGCGCCGCGGCGATCATCGCGACGAGCAGCAGCACGGCGGTGACGGCCACGGGGTGCGGGCGGGTGCGCGGGGCGGGCACGGGCACAGGGTGCCCGCTCAGCCCGGGACGCGGGCGAGCACCACCGAGTTGACGACGTCGGTGTGCGGGTGCAGGACCGCGACGGGATCGAGTCCGCCGAGGACGTCGAGGTCGCCGGCGACGTCGAGCACCGGGTAGAGCAGCGCCCGCAACGAGTGGGCGCTGCGGGCGAGCACCATCGCCCCGGGGCGCATGCGGGCGCGGAGGTGCGCGAGCGCCGCCGCCTTGTCCCGGGGGGCCAGGCCGACCAGCGCCGCGAGGCAGACGAGGTCGTAGCGACCGAGGTCGCCGAGCCCGAGCACGTCGCCCTCGCGGACCGCGACCGCGTCGCCGAGGGCGCGGGCCACCGCGCCGCCCAGGACGACGGCCTCCTGGTCGACGTCGACGGCGTCCACCGCGACGCCGTGGCGCGCCAGCAGGAGCGCCGAGAGCGGCAACGGACCCGCGCCGACGAACAGCGCGCGGCGCGGCGGGTCCGGGGCGTGCCCCGCGACGGCGTGGAACTCCGTGCGCGTGAGGTCGCGGTAGTTCTGCAGGTACGGGAAGCCCTCGAGCGCGGCCGCGGGGTCGCCGGCCGCGAGCACCCGGCGGGCCCAGGACCGCTCGAGCGCGTACTCGCCCGCCGCGCACCGGGCGCGCAGGTCGGGGAGGCGGTCGCGCAGCCGCGGGTCGGCGAGCACCGCGTCCGCCACCGCCGCGGGGCGCCGCGCGACGGCCAGGCCGACCAGGCGGGTGAACAGCGCGTCGGTGTGCGGGCCCGGCTCGAGCGTGGGCCGGGCGGCCAGCGCGTCGTGCAGGGCGAGGACCTCGGCCACCAGCGCCGCGTGCTCGCTGCCGGTGCTGTCGTGACCGCAGCCGCGCACCGGGAGGCGGGGGGCCAGGTCACGGCCGCCCGGCCCGCGCGAGGCGGGGCGGGCGGGCGTCGGGTCGGCGGTGCCGCGGTGCCCGTCCATGGGTGGCACAATACTTAAGTGTGTGCGCACACGACAACGCTCGGCGGGACGAGGACTGGTCGCGCCTCCCGCCCGACGGGGACGTCGACGTCGCGGTCGAGGGGCTGCGGATGCTCGCCGACCCCACCCGCCTGCGGATGCTCTGGCTGCTCTGCGGCGCCGAGCTGGACGTCTCCACGCTCGCCGAGCGCCTCGGTGCCACGCGCCCCGCGATCTCGCAGCACCTGACCAAGCTGCGGCTCGCCGGTCTCGTCACCCAGCGCCGCGCCGGGCGCCGCGTGCTGTCCCGGGCCCGGGACCACCACATCGCCGAACTGCTGGACGTCCTCGTCCACGACGCGGGCCACCGCCGCGCCCTGGGTCGCCACCCACCCGCGTCCTGATCCGCCGTCCGGCCCAACGCAGCCCGTAGGGTCCGGCGCCGTGGGAGGAGACGACGACGGCGCGCTGGGTGACGTGCTGACGGCGCTGGCCGAGAGCCGCGCCGCGGCGCAGGTCGTCGACGCCGAGGGTCGGCTGGCGTGGGTGTCGGAGCAGATGCTGCTGCTCGCCGGGGCCGACGCCGGCACCGACGTCGGCATCGGGCACCACGTCGACGAGGTGCTCGAGCGTCCGGTGTGGCGCGAGCTGCTCACGGCCGGGGCCGTCGAGACCCTGCGCGCCGAGCTGCACCCCCGCCTCACCGACCCGGACACGACGCCCCTGTGGGTCCTCGCGATCGACCTGCAGGTCGGCGCCCGGCGCCGGGCGGTCGGCCTGCTCGGGGTCGCGCTGCGCCACCCCGACGGGACACCGCTCGGCGCGGTCCCCGGCTACGCGCCGCTGCTGCCCGCCCGCGTCCTCGCGCTGGTCTCCGAGGGCGACGAGGCGATGTTCACGCGCATGGCCGACCTGTCGGCGCCGGCCCAGCGCCCGGCCGCGGTGCTGTTCGCCGACGTCGACGGCTCGGGCCCGCTGTCGCGGCGCCTGCCCACGCCGGTCTACTTCGAGCTGATCCGCGGGGTCACCACCGCCTTCGACGCGCTCGTCGCGCGCCACGGCGGCATCGTCGGCAAGCATGCGGGCGACGGCGCCAGCGCCTACTTCCTGCGCGAGAGCCACGGGTCGGACGCGGCCGCGGCCCTCGCCGCCCTGCGCACCGTGCAGGGGCTGGCGGACGCGGTCGCGGGCGTCGTCGCGGAGCTCGCCGACACCGGGGTCGACCTGCGACCCGAGGACTGCCGGATGAACGTCGGCGCGCACTGGGGCGCCGACCTGTTCATCGGGTAGGTCGTGACCGGTGGCCGGCTCGAGGTGACGGCGCTGGGCGACGAGGTCAACGAGTGCGCGCGCGTCGAGCAGGTGGCGACCGGGGGCCAGCAGCTGGTCACCAAGACGCTCGTCGAGCGCCTGGACGACGCGTCCGCCGAGGCGCTGGGCCTGCGGCCGCGGAGCCTGACCTACCGCCTGCTCGGCGACCTCACCGACGCCGCGGACCGGGCCGGCGGCAAGGCCGAGCGCGACGCGGGGACGCTCGCCGTGCACGACCTGCGCTGACGTGGGGGCGACGGGGAGCCCGTACCTGGCTACGGTGACGCCGTGAGCGCGGACAAGTCATCGTTGATCAGCGACGAGGAGCGCGAGCGGCTGACCGCCGAGCGCGACCGGATCCGCGAGGAGTTCCTGTTCTCCCGGGAGCACCGCCCGCCGTCGACCGGCAAGGGCATCCACCACACGGCGCTGATCTGCCGCGACGTGCGCACGACGGTGGAGTGGTACCAGAACGTCGCCGGCTTCCCGGTCACGGTGCTGTTCGAGAACCGCGACCTCGCGGGCTCCACGCACTTCTTCTTCGACGTCGGCAACGGCAACTGCCTGGCCTTCTTCGACCTGCCCGGCGTCGACCCCGGCCCGTACGACGAGGTGCGCGGCGGGCTGCACCACCTCGCGATCTCGGTGCCCGGCACCCAGTGGTAAGGCATAAAGCGTCGCCTCGACGAGCGCGGGATCGAGTACATGCTCGAGTCCGACGTCTCGATCTACACGCGCGACCCCGACGGCGCCCGCATCGAGTTCATCCAGGACCCGCTGGGCGAGATGTACGGCGAGGAGACCATCTGAGCAACCTATGAGGGTGAAGTCAATTTGCGGTGTTTCGGTGGGTGGGCGTGCGTCATCGACTCGTCCGGTGACGGCGAGTTGATCGCTTTGGGT
>JAQSWW010000190.1 GCA_029266415.1 Actinomycetospora sp.
ACGTTCGACTGGGCGGCGCTGCAGGGCATGGCCGCGCAGCTGCCGCTGTCGACCCAGATCCCGCTGTTCCTCGGGTTCTTCGCCGCGTTCGCGATCAAGGCGCCGCTGGTGCCGCTGCACACGTGGCTGCCCGACGCCGGCGCCGAGGCGCCCGTGGCCGGCGGCGTCATCCTCGTCGGCCTGCTCGACAAGGTCGGCGTGTTCGGCTTCCTGCGCTACACGCTGCCGCTGTTCCCGGCGGCCTCGCGCGAGCTCGCGCCGCTGGTGCTCACCCTCGCGGTGATCGGCGTGATCTACGGCGCGCTGCTCGCCGCGGCGCAGACCGACATGAAGCGCTTCGTCGCGTACACCTCGATCGCGCACTTCGGCTACATCGCGCTGGGCATCTTCGCGTTCACCTCGCAGGCGATCGCCGGGTCGGCGCTCTACATGATCAACCACGGCATCTCGACGGCGATGCTCTTCCTCGCCGTCGGCCTGCTGATCCGCCGCGGTGGCACGGCCTCGATGACCGAGTACGGCGGCGTCGGCCGGGCCGCGCCGCTGCTCGCCGGGATGTTCCTCATCGCGGGGCTCTCGACACTGTCGCTGCCCGGCACCAACTCGTTCGTCAGCGAGTTCCTCGTGCTCATCGGCGCGTTCCCGACGCAGCCGGTGTTCACGGTGATCGCGACCATCGGCATCGTCTTCGCCGCGCTGTACGTCCTGTGGGTCTACCAGCGGGTGTTCACCGGGCCGCTGCGCGGCGCCGCGGTGGTCGGCGACGGCCCGGGGGCGGCGTCGGCGGCGACGATGGCCGGTTCCGGCGACGGCGCCGACGGCTCCTGGGCGCGCCGCACCACGGCCCGCTTCGGTGACCTCACCCGCGGCGAGATCGCCGTGATGACCCCGCTGGTCGTCCTGATCCTCGTGCTCGGCTTCTTCCCCGGCCCGGTCCTCGAGGTCCTCGAGCCCGCGGTGGCGGCGACCATGGCCGAGGTCGGCGCGGCCGACCCGGTGACCCCGAACCCAGCATCGATCAACGGAGTGCCGCGATGACCGGCCCCACCTTCCCGACGGTCGACTACGGCGCGCTCGCGCCGGTGCTGATCGTGCTCGGCGCGGCGTGCCTGTCGGTGCTGCTCGAGGCCGTCATGCCCCTGCGGGGCCGCGGGCGCGCGCAGCTCGGGCTGATCTTCGTCACGCTCGCCGCGGCCCTCGTGGCCGTCGTCGTGCGGGCCAGCTCGGACGCGCCCCCGGTGTCGACGCTGGGCGGGGCGCTCGCCGTGGACGGGCCGGCGCTGTTCCTGTGGGGCACGCTGCTCGCCCTCGCGGTGCCGAGCGTGCTGCTGCTGGCCGACCGCTCGATCGAGCCCGGTGGGCCGTTCGTCGCCGACCCGGTGGCGCTGGCCGAGGCGGAGTCGGAGGGCGGGGCAGGCCGCACGGGACGCGGCGGCACCGCGACGGCACGGCGCAGCGGCGGGGGCGCGGGCGGGCGCTCGCCGCGCGACCGGGTCGAGGGCCACACCGAGGTCTTCCCCCTCGTGCTGTTCGCCCTCGGCGGCATGCTCGTGTTCTGCGCGGCCGACGACCTGCTGACGATGTTCATCGCGCTCGAGGTGCTCAGCCTGCCGCTGTACCTGCTCTGCGGGCTCGCGCGGCGCCGGCGGCTCGCGAGCCAGGAGGCGGCGGTCAAGTACTTCCTGCTCGGCGCCTTCTCCTCGGCGTTCTTCCTCTACGGGGTCGCGCTGCTCTACGGCTACGCGGACTCGGTGAAGCTCACCGACATCTCGCAGGCCGCGGCGGGCTCGCTGCGCCCGGACTCGTTGCTGTTCGGCGGGCTGGCGCTGCTCGTGGTCGGCCTGATGTTCAAGGCGTCGGTGGGCCCGTTCCACACCTGGACCCCGGACGTCTACCAGGGCGCGCCCACCTCGGTGACCGCGTTCATGGCCGCGTGCACCAAGGTTGCCGCGTTCGGCGCGATCCTGCGGGTGTTCAGCGTCGGCTTCGGCTCCACGGTGTGGGAGTGGCGGGGCGTGCTGTGGGTGGTCGCGATCGTGTCGATGGTGGTGGGCGCGGTGCTGGGGCTGACCCAGACCGACGTCAAGCGCATGATCGCCTACTCGTCGGTGGCCCACGCCGGCTTCCTGCTGCTCGGCGCCATGGCCATCACGCCGGACGGGCTCTCGGCGACGCTGTTCTACCTGCTGGCCTACGGCTTCACGACGGTCGCGCTGTTCGGCCTGGTGACACTGGTGCGCGGTCCGGACGGGGAGGCGACGCACCTCTCGGCGTGGGCGGGGCTGGCGAAGCGCTCGCCGGTGGTCGCGGCCTCGGTGACCTTCCTCATGCTCGCGCTGGCCGGCATCCCGCTCACGAGCGGCTTCACGGCCAAGTTCGCGGTGTTCTCCGCGGCCCTGTCCGACGGCATGACGCCGCTGGTCATCGTGGCCCTCGTGGTCAGCGCGGTGGCCGCGTTCTTCTACCTGCGGGTCGTCGTGCTCATGTACTTCTCCGAGCCCGCCGCGGACGGCCCGACGGTCAGCGTGCCCGGGCCGTTCACGACGGTGGCGATCACACTGGGGGTCGTGGTGACCCTCCTGCTCGGCGTCGTGCCGACCGTCGTCCTCGGATGGGCCGAGGGCCTGTCCTTCCTCGGCTGATGACCGGCCCCCAACTGACCCAGGTCGCGGGCCTGCCCATCGGCGACCCCGACCTCGCCGCAGCGGTCAGCGACGGCCTCGACCGCGTCGAGGACCTGCTGCGCGCCGAGGTGCACAGCGACTACCGGTTCGTCACCGACACGTCGCTGCACCTCATCGAGGCCGGCGGCAAGCGCTTCCGGCCGCTGCTGACCCTGCTCGCCGCGCAGCTCGCCGGCGGGACCTCGGAGGACGTCGTCGTCGCGGCCACCTCGGTGGAGCTCGTGCACCTCGCGACGCTGTACCACGACGACGTCATGGACGAGGCGACGATGCGCCGCGGCGCCCAGAGTGCCAACGCGCGCTGGGACAACACGGTCGCGATCCTCACCGGCGACTACCTGTTCGCCCACGCCTCGCGGCTGGTCTCCCAGCTGGGGCCGGAGGCGGTGCGGATCATCGCCGAGACGTTCGCCGAGCTCGTGACGGGCCAGATGCGCGAGACCCGCGGGCCCCGCGAGGGCGAGGACGCCGTCGAGCACTACCTGGCCGTCGTGGCCGAGAAGACGGGCTCGCTGATCGCGACGTCGGGGCGGTTCGGGGCCATGTTCGCCGGGGCGCCGCCGGAGCACGTGACGGCGATGAGCCGCTTCGGGGAGATCATCGGGACGGCGTTCCAGGTCTCCGACGACATCATCGACATCGCCTCGCCGGCCGGGGACTCGGGCAAGACCCCGGGCACCGACCTGCGCGAGGGCGTCGCGACCCTGCCGGTGCTCTACACGCTGGCCGGCGACGGCCCCGAGGTCGCGCGGCTGCGGACCCTGGGGGTCGGGACGCGGGAGCTGGGCGACGGCGAGGTGGAGGAGGCGCTGGAGCTGCTGCGCGGCTCGGCGGGGCTGCAGGAGGCCCGCACGGCCCTCGACGCCCGCGCCGACGCCGCCCGCGCCGAGCTCGCCGCCCTGCCCGAGGGTCCCGCCCGCCAGGCCCTGGCGGCCCTGCTGGACTACACGGTGGCGCGCACCGGCTGAGTGCGGGCGCGCAGCGCGTCGGCGGTGAAGACGACCAGCGCGGCCCAGACGAGCGAGACCCCGATCCAGCGCGACACCGGCATCGGCTCGCCGGCGACGATCACTCCCCACAGGAACTGCAGGGTCGGGTTGAGGTACTGCAGCACGCCCAGCGTGGCCAGGGGCAGGCGGCGGGCGCCCGCGGCGAAGAGCAGCAGCGGGATCGCGGTGACCGGCCCGGCGGCGACGAGGAGCAGCGCGTGGCCCACGCCGTACCCGGTGAACGTGCCCGCGCCGCTGATCTGCAGCCCGATGATGAACACGATCGCGAGCGGCCCGAGCAGGAATCCCTCGGCGGTCAGGCCGGGGACCGGCTCGAGCGGCACCCGGTTCTTCACCAGCCCGTAGAGCCCGAAGCTCGCCGCCAGCACGAGCGTGATCCACGGCAGCCGGCCGGTGCCGATGGTCAGGACGACGACGGCCGCGGCGGCCAGCCCGATCGCCGCCCACTGGACCCGCCGCAGCCGCTCGCGCAGGACGAGCACGGCGAGCACCACCGACACCAGCGGCGTCGCGTAGTAGCCGAGCGCCGCGTCGACGACGTGGCCGTTCGTGGTCGACCAGATGTAGGTGCCCCAGTTGACCGCGATCAGCGCCGAGCCGGCGGTGATCAGCGCCCAGGTCCGCCACGGCAGGCCGCGCAGGTCGCCCCACCGCCGCGCGACGGTGATGACCAGCAGCATGCCCAGCAGCGTCCACGCGACGCGGTGGGCGACGGACTCGACCGCGTCCGCCGGCGCGAGCAGCGGCCAGAACGCCGGCGAGAGCCCCCACAGGGCGTACGCGCCGACGGCGGCGGCGTACCCGCGCGTTGGGCTCTGCCCTGTGAGCGGTTGTCCGTGCTGCGGCACGGACAAGCGCTCACGAGGCGCAGCCAAAGTCCTACTGCTCGTTCTCGGGCTCCGGCATGACCGCCCAGGTGTCCTTGCCCCGCAGGAGCGCGTCGAGGTCGTCCCCGCGCGCCGTGGCCTGCTCCTTGGCCGCCTCGACCTGGGCGCGGGCGCCGTCGTCGTAGGTCGGCCGGTCCACCTTGCGGAAGATGCCGGTGACGGTGTGGGTGAGGTCCTGGTCGGACAGCCGCGACAGGGCGAAGGACTGCGTGGGGTCCTCCTCGCCGGCGCGGTGCACGACGACGGCGTCCTCGCCGACGTCGGCGATCTTCGCGACCTCGAGCCCGCCGGACGCCGAACGCACGACGCCGTACTCGCCGTCGTTGCCGAAGCGGATCGGCTCGCCGTCGACGAGCTTGATCAGCCGCTCGGCCACGTCGTCGCCCTTGCGCAGGACGTCGAACGAGCCGTCGTTGAAGATCGGGCAGTCCTGGAAGATCTCGACCAGCGAGGCGCCCCGGTGCGCGGCGGCCTGGCGCAGCACCTCCGTGAGGCCCTTGCGGTCGGAGTCGAGCGCGCGCCCGACGAACGTCGCCTCGGCGCCCAGCGCCAGCGAGACCGGGTTGAACGGGGCGTCGACCGAGCCCATGGGCGTGGACTTGGTGACCTTGCCGACCTCGGAGGTCGGCGAGTACTGGCCCTTGGTCAGCCCGTAGATCCTGTTGTTGAACAGCAGGATCGTGATGTTCATGTTGCGGCGCAGCGCGTGGATCAGGTGGTTGCCACCGATCGACAGCGCGTCGCCGTCACCCGTCACGACCCACACCGACAGGTCCGGGCGCGTCACGGCCAGGCCGGTGGCGATCGTCGGCGCACGCCCGTGGATCGAGTGCATGCCGTAGGTGTCGAGGTAGTACGGGAAGCGGCTCGAGCAGCCGATGCCCGAGACGAACACGATGTTCTCGCGCTTGAGGTTCAGCTCGGGCAGGAAGCCGCGCACCGAGGCGAGCACGGCGTAGTCGCCGCAGCCCGGGCACCAGCGCACCTCCTGGTCGGAGGTGTAGTCCTTGGCCTTCTGCGCCTCGTCGGTGGTGGGGACGAGGTCGAGCCCGCCCCCGAAGGGCGGCTTGCCGAGTTCGACAGCCGGAGTGGTGGAGCTGGTCATGCGGGAAGGTCCCCCTTCACGGCGTCGGTGAGGACGCCGGCGAGCTCCTCGGCCTGGAACGGCAGGCCGGCGACCTTGGTGTAGGAGTGCGCGTCGACCAGGAAGCGGGCGCGCAGCAGCATGGCGAGCTGCCCGAGGTTCATCTCGGGCACCACGACGCGGCGGTAGGACCGCAGCACGTCGCCGAGGTTGGCCGGCATCGGGTTGAGGTGGCGCAGGTGGGCCTGCGCCACCGACAGCCCGGCCGCCCGCACCCGGCGGCACGCCGCCCCGATCGGCCCGTACGACGAGCCCCAGCCGATGACCAGCACCTCGGCGTCCCCGTGCGGGTCGTCGACGGAGATGTCCGGCACCGGGATGCCGTCGATCTTGGCCTGGCGCAGCCGGACCATGCGGTCGTGGTTGTCCGGGTCGTAGGAGATCGTGCCGCGCCCGTCGGCCTTCTCCAGGCCGCCGATGCGGTGCTCGAGACCCGGGGTGCCCGGGATCGCCCACGGGCGGGCCAGGGTGTCGGCGTCGCGCAGGTAGGGCCAGAACTCCCCGGACCCGTCGGGAGCGTTCGCCTCGGTGGCGAACGTGACCGACAGGTCGGGGAGGTCGGACACCTCGGGGATGCGCCACGGCTCGGAACCGTTGGCGATCGCGCCGTCGGAGAGCACGAACACCGGCGTGCGGTAGGTCAGCGCCATGCGCACGGCGTCGAGCGCGGCGTCGAAGCAGTCCGACGGGCTCTGCGGGGCGATGATCGGCACCGGCGCCTCGCCGTTGCGCCCGTACATCGCCTGCAGCAGGTCGGCCTGCTCGGTCTTGGTGGGCAGGCCCGTGGAAGGCCCGCCGCGCTGGACGTCGAGGATCAGCAGCGGCAGCTCGAGGGCCACCGCCAGGCCGATCGTCTCCGACTTCAGCGCGACACCGGGCCCGGACGTCGACGTGACGCCCAGCGACCCGCCGAACGACGCGCCCAGCGCCGCCCCGATGCCGGCGATCTCGTCCTCGGCCTGGAACGTCGTCACCCCGAAGCCCTTGTGCTTCGACAGCTCGTGGAGCACGTCGGAGGCCGGGGTGATCGGGTAGGTGCCCAGGAACACCGGCAGGCCCGACTGCTGGCCCGCGGCGATCACGCCGTAGGCCAGCGCCAGGTTGCCGGTGATCTGCCGGTAGGTGCCCTCGGCCAGCCGGGCCGGGGCCACCTCGTAGGTGACCGCGAAGCTCTCGGTGGTCTCGCCGTAGTTCCAGCCCGCGCGGAACGCCAGGATGTTGGCCTCGGCGAGGTCGGGCTTCTTGGCGAACTTCTCGCGCAGGAACGCCTCGGTCGCGTCGGTGCCGCGGTGGTACATCCACGAGAGCAGTCCGAGCGCGAACATGTTCTTGGCCCGCTCGGCGTCCTTCTTGCTCATGCCCGTGGGCTCGAGCGCACCGCGCGTCAGCGTCGCCATCGCGACCTCGTGCACGGTGTAGGGCTCCAGCGAGTCGTCCTCGAGGGGGTTGGCCTCGTAGCCGACCTTCGCCAGGTTGCGCTTGGTGAACTCGTCGGTGTTGACGATCAGCATGCCGCCGTGCGGCAGGTCCTCGATGTTCGCCTTCAGCGCCGCCGGGTTCATCGCCACCAGCACGTCGGGGCGGTCGCCGGGGGTGAGGATGTCGTAGTCGGCGAAGTGGAGCTGGAAGCTCGACACCCCCGGCAGCGTCCCGGCAGGGGCCCGGATCTCCGCCGGGAAGTTGGGCAGCGTGGCCAGGTCGTTGCCGAACGCCGCGGCCTCCGAGGTGAACCGGTCGCCGGTGAGCTGCATGCCGTCACCGGAGTCACCCGCGAAACGGATGACCACCCGGTGGGTCTGGCGCACCTCCCGATCGGCCGGCCCGACGGCGGTGTCAGTGCTCATCGAACGATCGCGTCCCTTCGCGTCCTCGTCGATCCGTCCGCAGGAGAAGAGCGGACCACCCAGGCTAACCTCACCCCGGGCGCGATCACCGTCGGCTGGTCACGAGTCACACGCTGGACCGTGCCAGGCCGGCGCTCAGTGCTTGCCGGTCGAGGCGCGGACGCGGGCGAGACCCTCGCGGAACCCCTCCGAGCGCAGCGACTCGAGCTGCGGGCCGACCTCGACGGCGACGGCGTCGCGGTGCCGGTCGAGGTGCGCGGTCGCCCGGAGGCTCGCCTTGGTGGCGACGACGAGCTCGCGCGGCGCCGCCCCGGGCGGCGTCGACGCGCTCGCCGCCGAGCAGCATCGCCGTCGTCGCCTGGGGTCCGACGATCCGCTGCGCCATCCACGTCATGCCGCCGCCGGGGTGCGCGCCCAGGCGCAGGAAGCCGGGCTCGAAGCGGGCCGTCTCGCCGGCGATGCGCACGTCGGCGGCCAGGGCGAGGTTCAGCCCGGCGCCCACGGCCGGCCCGTCGACGGCGGCGAACGTCGGCAGCGGGCACTCGGCCAGCGCCAGGAACCCCGCGTAGATGCGCTGCAGCGCGTCCGGGCCGGACTCGCCGGCCGCGGCCAGCTCGTCGAGGTCGCCACCTGCGCAGAAGGCGGGCTTGGGGTCGTCGTCGCCGGTGATGACGACGGCGTGCACCGAGGTGTCGGCGCCGACCTCGTCGAGCACGGCGACGAGCCGGTCGGAGAGCGCGGTCGTCATCGCGTTGCGCCGCTTCGGGTCGGACACGGTCAGGAGGGCGGTCGCACCGACGGGGCCGTCGAGGCGTTCGACGCGGACATCCGGGGAGGTCATGCGCGCCAGCATGCCGTGGGGTGACGCGACTCGCGGCCGTGCAGGTCGTTCGCATCGGTAACGTGCGGTACGTGCCGATCTCCACCATCGAGCCGCCCGCCGACGCGGAGGCGCCGCAGAAGCACCCCAAGGCGCCCGGCCCCGGCGAGCGGACGCGGGAGCACCACAGCCAGTGCCGCGGCTGTGCCGACGTGCCCGGGAGCCTGCGCATCCGCTCGTGGGTGGAGGACGACGGGGTGTCGGTGCGCAGCCGCTTCGACGTGCTCGAGGAGCACCAGGGCGGGCCGGGCCTGCTGCACGGCGGCCTGCTGATGACCGCCTTCGACGACTCGCTGGGCACCGCCCACACGCAGGTCGTGCGCACCGCGGTGACGGGACGCATGGAGACCGACTTCCGCCGCCCGGTGCCGGTCGGGACGACGTTGTGGCTGCGCAGCCGCGTGGACGCCGTGGTCGGCCGCAAGGTCTACACCTCGGCGACGGCGTACCTCCACGAGCTCGACGGCGAGGTCGCCGGCACCGCCCGGGCGCTGTTCCTCGTCGTCGGCGCCGAGCACTTCCTGCGGCACAGCCGCCCCGAGGACCTCGAGGCCCTCGGCGCCAGCCGCGAGGTCATCGAGGCGGCCCGCGCGGGCTCTTGACGCCCGCGCCGCCCCGGCGCTGAGATGCGTCCAGCGTCGCGTCCGGGCCGGTGCCAGACCGGCGGATGGAGGCGCCGGAGCCCTGGAGTCCCCACCCCATGGCTGTTCGCATCGACCACCTCGCGCTCGCCGCGCACGACGCCCGCGAGTCCGCCCGGTTCCTCGCCGACGTCGGCGGGCGCGGCCTGTCCGTCGACGACCCGGCGGGCCACCACGTCGAGGTCATCACCCGGCGGTACGGCTCCGGTGGCTGACGTCCGGCGGGCCGGGGTCGACGACGCCGAGGTCGTCGCGGCCCTGCTGCACGACTTCAACACCGAGTTCGACACCCCGACGCCCGGGGCCGCCGTCCTGACCCCGCGCCTGCGGACGCTGCTCGCCGGTGACGACCTCGTCGCCCTCCTGTACGGCGACCCGCCCGACGGGCTCGCGGTGGTGTCGTTCCGGCCCAACGTCTGGTTCGACGCGCCCGTCGCCCTGCTCGACGAGCTCTACGTCCGTCCCGACCTCCGCGGCCGGCGGATCGGGCACGCCCTCATCACGGCGGTCGAGGCCCTGGCGGCCGACCGCGGCGGACGGGTCGTCGAGGTCAACGTCGACGGCGAGGACACCGACGCCCGCCGCTTCTACGTCGCCCACGGCTACAGCAACACCGAGCCCGGAGCGACGGAGCCGAGCTACTTCTACGTCAAGGAGTGGTGAGGACCCCGAGGCCGGCCGGGGTCCGACCCGGAGGTGCACGGCGCCGGCGGGCGCCACGGTGAGGTCCATGCGCCTCGCCACCCGTCAGACCGCCCGCCTCACCCGCATCTTCCTCCTCGCCGACCAGGAGGCGGCCCGCGACGACGCCGCTCGTCTCGGGACCGCCCACCTGCTGCTCGCCCTCGTCCGCGACGAGCACGAGCACGGCGGGCGCCTCGCCGACCGTGTCGACGTCGGCGAGGTGCGCGCGGAGCTCGCCCGCCGCCCGGTCCGCCCCGGGGGCACCGGGCGCCGGGCGTGGACCCCGGCCGCCGTGGCCGCCGTCGACGTCGCGGTCCGCGCGGCCGACGGGGTCGTCGGTGTGCGCCACCTGCTGCTCGGCGTGCTCGCCGACCGCGCCGACGACGCGGCCACGGTGCTGCGCGCGCTCGACGTCGACGTCGATGACCTGGTGGACGCGGCGCACGCGGACCTGGGGGCGGACCTCGGGTCCGACATCGCCGTCCTGCGCTGAGCGGATCAGTCCGGCCGCGCGGCCACCACGGCCCGCACCTGCGCCGGGTCGAGGTAGTCGTCGGTGTGCTCGAACTCCGCGAGCCGCCCGCTGGACCCGGTGAGGAACCCGAGTCGCACGGTGTTCTCGCCCTGCACCGCACGCAGCGCCCAGTTCGAGGCGACGCGCGCCATCGCCGTCGGGCTCCCCAGCGCCCAGAGGTGGTAGCCGCGGGTCACGGCGGCGGCCGGTGCACCGGCGAGGCCGATCCCGAACGGCTTGGCGACAGCGGCGGTGCCTCCGAGGTCGACGACGAGGCCGAGGTCGCGGTGGCGGTAGTCGTGGGTCGGGCGCCCGGCGAGACCCGCGGCGATGTTGGCGGCGGCGACCGGGGCCTGGCGGGTGGCGTGCTGCGCGGTCGGCGGGCAGACCGCGCCGTCGCCCGTGACGATGTCGGGCACCGCGGCGGCGTCGCCGAGCGCGAAGACCTCGGGGCGCCCGGGCACCGACAGGTCGGGCCGCACGACCAGCCGGCCGTGGCTGGTCTCCGCGTCGAGCCGCCCGACCAGCGGGCTGGGCGCGACGCCCGCGGTCCAGATGAGCGTCGACGTCGCCAGGCGCCGCCCGTCGGACAGCGTCACCGATCCGCCGTCGGCGCCCACCAGGGCCGTCGCCAGGTCGACGTGGACGCCGCGCGCGACGAGCACCCGGCGGGTGTCCTCGCTCAGCCGGTGCCCGAGGTCCGGCATCAGCTCGTGGGCGTGCTGCACGACGTGCCACTGCACCAGCGATGGGTCGAGGCGGGGGAAGCGCCGCGCGAGCCCGGTGGTCGTGCGCTGCAGGTTGGCCGCGGTCTCGACGCCCGCGTAGCCGCCCCCGACGACGACGAAGCGGCAGCGCCGGGCCCGTTCGTCCGGGTCGGTCGACGCGTTCGCGACCTCGAGCTGGGCCAGCACGTGGTCGCGCAGGAACTCCGCCTCGGCGAGCGTCTTGCACCCGCGGCCGAACTCGCGCAGTCCCGGGATGTCCATCACCTTCGTGACGCTGCCCGGGGCGAGGACGAGCCGGTCGTAGCCGAGCACCTCGTGGCCGCCGGTGATGCTGCGGACGAGCACCTGACGCGCGTCGAGGTCGACGCCCACGGCCCGCCCGGGCACCACGACGGTGCGCCGCAGCCGGCGCGACAGCGACAGGACCGCCGCCCGCGGGGACAGCACGCCGGCCGCGACCTGCGGCAGCAGCGGCAGGTAGAGCAGGTGGTCGTCGGGGCTGACGAGGCGGACGTCGGCGCCCGGGGCGAGCTTCTCCAGCCGCTGGGCGACGCCCGCGCCCGCGAAGCCCCCGCCGACCACGACGATGCGCGCGCCCATGTCCTCTGCCCGCCCCCCGCCGATCGACGTCAGCGGTAGTTGGTGAACTGCAGCGCGATGTCGAAGTCGCGTTCCTTGAGCAGGGAGATGACGGCCTGGAGGTCGTCCTTCTTCTTGCCCGTCACGCGGAGCTGGTCGTCCTGCATCTGCGCCTGGATGCCCTTGGGCCCCTCGTCGCGGATGACCTTGGAGATCTCCTTGCCCTTGTCCTTGCTGATGCCCTGCACCAGCGAGCCGGTGACCTTGTAGGTCTTGCCCGACAGCGCCGGCTCGCCGACGTCGAAGGCCTTCATCGAGATGCCGCGCTTGATCAGCTTCTCCTTGAAGACGTCGATCGCTGCGGTGCAGCGCTCCTCGGTCTCGGCGGTGATGGTGATGGCCTCCTCACCGGCCCAGGAGACGTCGGCGCCGGTGCCGCGGAAGTCGAAGCGCTGCGAGAGCTCCTTGCTCGCCTGGTTGAGCGCGTTGTCGACCTCCTGGCGGTCGACCTTGCTCACGACGTCGAACGAGGGGTTGGCCATCGTCGTCCTCCTTGACGTGTCCTCCGGGGTACAGCGGGCCCCCGGCTGCACGCCCGCCGGGCCCCGGTCTGTAGTCTTCCCGACGTCGTCCTGCGGGGCGGCACACCCTGGCGGGTTGCCCGAGCGGCCAATGGGAGCGGACTGTAAATCCGTCGCGAAAGCTTCGAAGGTTCGAATCCTTCACCCGCCACACCAGGCCCGTCGGCTCGCTGACCGCGACGACGGGCCTTCCTCATGCTCGGGCCCTCATGCGGGGGTCGGGCCCGCGGCCAGGGGATGCCGGGGCTGGTAGAGCCCGAGGGCGCCGCCGCCGGGCAGCCGGATGGTCGTCAGCAGCCCCCAGCCCTCGTCGGTGATCCCGCCCTCGACGACGACGCCGCGGGCGGTGAGGTCGGCGACGGTGGCCTCGACGTCGTCGCAGAGGAGGTAGAGCTCGTGCTGCGGCGCACCGTCGGTCGGGTGCACCGCCACCTCGGCCGGCGGTAGGCCGAGGATCAGCCAGCCCCCGCCGGCGTCGACGCTCCGACCACCGCGCAGGATCTCGGCCAGGACCTCGCGGTCCGCCGCGGCGTCGTTGCTGTAGAGGATCGCGTGGGCAGCGGTGATCATCGGCCGAGCACCTGCGGGGCGTCGAGCCGGGGCTCGGTGACGAACGCCGGCGGGCCCGACCCGTCGAAGACGTAGCCGATGAACGTCTCCGGCTTCGCGGCCGGGTCGACCCAGAAGAAGCGCAGCACGGTGCCGTCGGGGTCGGTGACGTCGACGACCGCCTGGCCGGGCCCGCGCTCCTGCACGTCGGTGTGGACGGCCCCGAGGTCGGCGGCCCGCCGCTGCACGTCGTGGAGGGCCTCGCGACGCTCCACGTGGAAGGCGGCGACGTCGTGGCCGGTGAGGTCGGGACTGCCCGCGCAGTGCTGCCGCAGGCGCAGCGCGATCGAGAAATCGCCCTCGGCCGAGCGCAGGGCCGCCCCGCGTAGCTCGCCCTCCTCGACGAACTCGTGCGCCAGCGCCAGGTCCATCAGCCGGCCGTACCAGGTGACGCTGTGCTGGAGATCGGTGACGGGCAGCTTGACGTGCAGCACCTTCGTCACGCCGAGGGTCATGTCGCCGCGCCCTGGGTCGCCACGGGCGCGCGCGCGGCGCGGCCGAGGCGGCGGCGCGCCGAGCTGGAGTCGCCGAGCGGCACCGTGCGGCCCGCCTTGCCCAGACCGAACTCCGGCATGTTGCCGTAGATCGCCTCGTACTCGCCGGCACGCACGAGGAACGTCTCGTGCCAGATGCCCGTCTCGGCACCGCGCCGGTAGTAGTTGCGCCAGGCGGCCAGGTGGGGATCGTCGCGGTCCCGCGCGAACGCCTCGAGGTGCTCGAACGAGCGCCAGTACTGGACGATCACCGGGAAGCCCATGGTGTAGGCGAGCAGGCCCTTCTCCGGGCGCTCGCTGAGGTAGCGGAGCATGTGGGCCATCCCGCGACGACCGCCCAGGTCGCGGAACGTGCGCACGGGGTGCTTGAGGTCCCACCGCGCGCCGATGAGGAACACGACGAAGTCGCCGTCGATCTCGGCCGTGCGCTGCCGGGTGCTCGCCATGGCCAGCTCCTACCGTCGAAAACCACCGAGCGTCACAGGATAAACGGTGTCAGCGCGGAAGATTCCACCATCAGAGTGACGGAAGCGCGGCGGTCTACTCCGGAATGTCACGCTGGCGGTGGAGGCACAGCCCCGATCTGGACCAGGACGCCCAGGACGTCGGAGCACGACCAGCGCTCGACGCAGGCGCCGTCGCGGAAGTGCAGGATCGTGATGCCCGCCAGGGCGACCTGCCTGCCGGTCGCAGGAACGCCCAGGAACGTCCCGTCGTGGCGGCCGGTCAGGGTGAAGCGGGCCGTCAGCCGATCGCCCGCGCCGAAGGTGTCGTGCAGGTGGAGCCGGCTGCCGGGGAACGCGGCGGCGAGGGCCTCGTAGAAGGCGCGGCCGCCGTCCTTGTCCAGCGGCTCGGGAGCGAACCCGTGCAACCGGACGTCCTCGGCGTAGACCTCGAGGTAGCCGTCGAGGTCGCCGGCGTTCCACCGGTCGACGGCGCGTACGAGCGCGGCCTCGTTGCGTCCCTCGGACGCCGTGGTGGTCATGGCCGCCTCCTCGCTGTCCCGGACTCAGAGCCGCGCGGCCGCGTCCTCGACGCCCGGACCCTCGAGCGCCGCGAGCCCCGCGGGTCGTCCCGTGGCGACCAGCAGCAGCTCGCCCGCGGGGCCGCGGACCTCGCGGTCGCCGTCGCCCGCGGACCGGTCGGCGTCCGTCGCCTGTGCGCGACGACGTCCTGCACGGTCCAGCCGGTGCACAGCGACGCCGCCCGCCACTCCGCGGGGCCCGAGGGTGTCGACGACGTCGGCGATCGCCAGGCGTTCGGACTCGAGGGCGGTGCGGAGGTCGGCGCGGTCCACGGCGTGCTCCCGGGGTCGGCGGGCAGGCGACGCTAGCGCGGGCCCTGGTCCAGGTACATCGTCATCCGGACCGTCGTCCCGCCGTCGCGCGTGCTCTGCAGGCGCACGAGGTCGCAGAGCCGGTGGGTGAGGTACAGGCCGTAGCCCCGACCGTCGGCGGGGCCCGGCGGATGGCGCCCCACCAGCGGGTCCTCGACGTAGCCGGAGTCCTGGATCTCCGCGATCACGCGGTCGTCGGTGTGCCAGAGCGACAGGATGCCGCGCCCGTCGGTGTGCACGACGGTGTTGAGGGCGACCTCGTGCACGGCGAGGCAGAGGTCGGCCACCCGGTCGGGGTGCAGGCCGGCGTCGGCCGCGTGCTCGGCGACGGCGAGGCGGACGGCGCGCGGGCCGTGCGGGGCGCTGTACACCAGCGTCTCGCCCTCGTCGGGGGCCTCGGGCAGCGGTCCGACGACGGCCTCGGCGAGCTTGAGCGGGTCGCCGTAGGTGGGGTTGGCGACGGCCACGCCGTCCTCGACCACCAGCGGGTGCGCGGCGCGGGCGTCGGCGGCGGTGGCGTCGTCGAGGAGGCGCTGCAGGCAGGCGTCGCGCTCCTCCGGTCGCCGCTCCGGCGACCAGGCCTGGCAGACCGCGCGGACGCGCCGGCCGGGGTGCTCGTCGGCGAAGCGGTGGAGGGCGGGCAGCAGGCGGGCGGGGTTGCGCCCGAGACCGCGCACGTCCTGGAGGACGACCGCGCCGGCGTCGTCGCCCAGCGCGTCCCGGACGAGGTCCAGCCGGGCCGCGGGCAGCGCGACCACGGCCGCGTCGTCGTCCTCGAGGCCGGCGCGCACGTGCGCCACGACCCCGGTGACGAGCTCGTCGTCGCCGTCGTGGAACAGCGACTGGTGCTGGAGCGTCGCGACGGGACCACGGTGGTGACGTCCGATCGCGTCCGTCGACCTCACCCCACACCACCTCGTCCCGATGGCTCGCGCTCTCCGCATCCTGACGGGACCGTGCACCGGAGGACAACCGATTCCGTCCAGTGGAGCAAGGTGTGCGACAGACGGTCCCTCGCGGTGATCACGCGCAGTCACCGTGGTCTCAGACCGCGTCCGCCCCGCGCTCCCCGGTCCGCACCCGCGTGACGAGGTCCAGCGGCACGACCCACAGGCGGCCGTCGGAGCGCACGGCGGCCGCGACCTCGTCGACCACCCGGTCGACGACCTCGTCGTGCACGATCGACTCGATCCGCAGGCAGGGCACGAGGTCGTCGACGACCACCGCCCCGCGGTGCACCGACCGGTGCCCGTCCGTCCCCGGACCGCGGACCTCGATGATCGTCATCCCGAGCACCGCGTGCCGCTCGAGCGCCCGGCGGACGTCGTCGAGCGCGTGGGGCGGGATCAGCGCGTGCAGCATCTTCACCGCGTCCACACCCCTCCTCACCGGTGGTCCGCGGAACGCTACGGCCCCGGGCCCCGTCTGGCGAGGACGTGCTCCCTACGCTGCGGGCCGTGCCCCCCGACTCTCCGGTCGTGCTCGTCCTCGGCGGTCGCAGCGAGATCGGGGTGGCGCTCGCGCGACGCCTCGCCGCGACGGGACGCGCCGGGACGGTGGTGCTCGCGGCGCGCCGCGCCGACGACCTCGCCGCCGAGGTGGCGACGGTCCGGGAGGCCGGCGCGGAGGTCGCGACCGTCGAGTTCGACGCCGACGACGTCGCGGGCCAGCCCGCGGTGCTCGACGCGGTGGAGGCCGCGCACGGGGTGCCCGACACCGTCGTCGTGGCGTTCGGCGTGCTCGGCGACCAGGCCCGCGCCGAGCGCGACGCCGCCCACGCCGTGGCCGTGGTGCACACCGACTACGTCGCGCAGGTCGCGGTGCTCACCGAGGTCGCGGCGCGCCTGCGGGCGCGCGGGCGGGGCGAGATCGTCGTGTTCTCGTCGGTCGCCGGCGTGCGCGTCCGGCGCGCCAACTACGTGTACGGCTCGGCGAAGGCCGGCCTCGACGGTTTCGCCTCCGGGCTCGCCGACGCGCTGCACGGCAGCGGCGTCCACTTGACGCTCGTGCGCCCCGGCTTCGTGGTGGGGCGCATGACCGCGGACAGCGGCCTGTCGCCCGCACCCCTGTCGTCGACGCCCGACCAGGTGGCCGAGGCGACGGCGCGCGGCATCGGGCGCGACGTCGTCTGGGTGCCCGGCGCGCTGCGGCTGCTGTTCACCGCGATGCGCCTGCTGCCCCGCTGGGCCTGGCGGCGCCTGCCCCGTTAGCGGTGGCTGATGCCGGCCGAGGCGCCGGGCGCGAGCTGCTGGCCGGTGACCGGGACGTCGCCGAGGGCCTCGTCGATGGCGGCGAGGGTGTCGGCGGAGAGCTCGATGTCCGCGGCCGCGGCGTTGGCGTGCACCTGCTCGGGACGCGACGCGCCGACGATCGCCGACGCGAGCTCCGGGCGGCGCAGCACCCACGCCAGCGCCATCTCGGCCATCGACAGCCCCGCGCCCTCGGCCACCGGCACCAGGCGCTGCACGGCCTCGAGCGTGCGGTCCGTGAGCTTCTGCTTGATAAAGCCGTTCATCTCGTCGCTGGCCGCACGCGAGTCCGTCGGCACCGGCTCACCCGGGCGGTACTTGCCCGTCAGCACGCCCTCGGCCATCGGCGACCACACGATGTTGGAGATGCCGTGCTCGGCGGTGACGCCGAAGACCTCGGCCTCCGGGGCGCGCCACAGCATCGAGTACTGGGGCTGCGACGACACCAGGGCCACGTCGTCCGGGCACGCCGCGAGCCCGGCCCGGATCTGGTCGGGCGTCCACTCGCTGAAGCCCAGGTAGCGGGCCTTGCCGGCGCGCACCACCTCGGCGAGCGCCTCCATCGTGTCCTCGATCGGCACGTGCGCGTCGAAGCGGTGGCACTGGTAGAGGTCGACGTGGTCGGTGCGCAGGCGGCGCAGGGAGGCGTCGATCTGCTTGGCGATCTGGGCCGGCGACAGTCCCCGGTCGCTGTTCGACATCGGGAAGTAGACCTTCGTCGCGAGCACGTAGTCCTCGCGGCGGTAGTCCGCGAGGATCTCGCCCCAGGCCTCCTCGGCGGCGCCGCGCCCGTAGACGTTGGCGGTGTCGAAGAAGGTGATGCCGGCGTCGAACGCGGCGCGCGTGCACGCGGCCGTGGCGTCCGCCTCGACGCCGCCGGAGTAGGTCAACCAGGACCCGAGGGAAATCTCCGAGACCTGCAGGTCGCTCGAACCGAGCTGGCGATGGCGCACCCCGCCACCGTAGGGATTCACGTCCGTGACGGCGCGCGCAGAGATCGACACGACCGATCAGCAGAAGCAACCCGCCGATCGGCGCAGCAAACCGACCGGTCATCGCAGCGCGTTGCGTCCCGCGTGTGAAATCGGGTGACGGTGGTCCCGGAGTGGCGCCGCGCTGGCACGATGGTGTGACGAGCTGGCGAGAGGCCCCGGCGCGGGGCGGCACCGTGGCCGCCGACGCCGTGCGGGTCTCCGCCCGACCCTCGACCACCCGGACGCCGTAGGGGTTTCGTGAACGTGCTGCTGGCGCCGCTGCGCCCTCTCGCCGACGTGCTCGACCTGACCGCGGAGGCCGTCGCCGCCGTGGGCACCGTCTCGGTCACCGTCCTCGGGCTGGTGCTCGCGCGCACCGCCGAGGTGGGTGAGCAGCACCCCCACCTGCGCGTCGTGGGCAGCACGCGGCCGCAGCGCTGACCGGAGGTCAGGCGCGGGGCGCGGCCCCGTCGCGGCGCTGGTCGCGCAGCTGGGCGTTGAGCTCGCGCAGCTCGTCGCGGATCTCGGTGAGCAGGCCGGGGATCTCGTGGCTGCGCTCCCAGTGCGGCGTCACGTCGATGCCCAGCTCGCCCAGCTCGCGGTCGTAGAGCTCGGCGAGCAGCGTGCGGTACGGCTCGTCGGGCACGGTGCCGTTCTCCCAGCGCGACAGCTGGGTCTTCAGGCTGGCGGCGCTCGCCACGTCGACCCGGCCCGCCTCGGCGAGCTCGCGCAGGCGGGTCACGGCCGCGGTCTGCGACCACCCTCGATCGCGACGGGCATCACGCAACGAGACCACGTCGTCACAGTAGACGACGCCGCATGGTCGGCAGCCCGAACCCGCATCAGGGTGCTCAGCGGCGCCGCGGGGTGCGCGACGCCCGCTTCGGGGCGGGCAGCCGGGTGGATCGTCGTGCCGACCGCGGCCGGTTGCCCGCGGGGGCGGGGGTCTCGGCGACGTCGGGATCGTCGCCGGCGGGGCTGTCGGGGTCCTCGGGCTCCGGTTCGCTGGTGATCGCGGGGAGCCGCTCCACCACGTCCTCGGCCGTCGCTGCCTCGGCCGTCGCTGCCTCGGTCGTCGCTGCCTCGGCCGTCTCTGCCTCGGCCGGCGTGGAGCGGACGGGCTCGATCGCCCGGCGGCGCGTCAGCCGGGCGGGCCGCAGGGCGCGGCGGCTCGTCGGGGTGCTGCCCTCGACCGTGGGCGGCGCGTCGTGCCGGTCGAGGAACGCGCACAGACGCGCCCAGGTCGTGCCCTTGGCCGCGCGCCCGGCCAGCACGCCGAGGTGCCCGCCGGGAGCGGTCGTGAGTCGGGTCTCGGCGCCGGTGAGGCGGCGGGCGCCGGCGCGCACGGCGCGGGGCGGCACGACGCGGTCGTCCTCGCCGGCGACCAGCAGCACGGGGCGGCGCAGCTCGCCGAGGTCGATCACCCGGTGGCCGACGGGCACGCGGCCGGCCGCGAGGTCGTCGGGCGCCACCATGCTGCGCAGGTAGGTGCCGACGTATCGGGCCTGCTCGCCGATCTGCGCGCGGAGGTCGTCGACGGCCTCGATCTGGGCGAGGAACTCGCGGTCGTCGAGCCGGGCGATCATGGTCAGCGGGGCGGTGAGCAGCTCGTCCAGCGAGCCCAGGCGCATCGCCCGCAGCAGCCGGGGCAGCGGCATGATCGCCAGCAGGGTCTGCAGCGTCGCGAGCACCGGGCCGCCCGCCGCCACGGCCAGGGGGCGCGCGCGGACCACCGGCGGCACCTCGTCCAGCGCGAAGGGCGTGGCGATCGCGGTGACCGACGCGAGCGGGAGGTCGGGGTGCCCGGCGGCGCTGAGCACGCTGTGCAGCCCGCCGATCGACCAGCCGACGAGGTGCACCGGGGCACCGTCGTGGTGCGTGCTGACCGTGCGCACGACGTGGGGGAGGATCTCGTCGACCCAGCGCTCGAGGTCGGCCGGGCCCGGCGAGATCGCCCCGCCGTGGCCGACGAGGTCCTCGTCGTCGACCTGGTGCACCGTGCGGCCCTCGCCGACGAGGTGCTCGACGAGGCTGTTGCCGCGCCGCAGGTCGAACGCGACCCCGCACGCCCCGAGCGGCGACACCAGCAGCACCGGCGACCCGCGCAGCCGCGCGGTGGGGTGCACGGCGTAGCGGTAGGTGCTGACCGACCCCGAGCGCGCGAGCCCGTGGGCCCGGCCCACGCCGGCGGCCGCGGCGTCGCCGGGACCGGTGTCGATCGCGGTGCGGGGCATGCGGCGCAGGTCGGCGAGCGGCCCCTCGAGGACGCGGTCGCGCACGTTGCCGAGCGCACGCCACGCCCCGACCGGGGTCAGGATCACGGGCCCTCCTTTGCGCTGCGCGCTCGTGCATGCTTGCCCGTGCTCCAGCACGGGAAAGCGCGCACACGGCCGAAGGCCAAAGCCTAGTGCCGCGTCAGGCAACGTTGGGTAGGTAATCGGGTCGGCGGATCTTGGAGTTGGCGGCGAAGCGGCGTTTCGGAGTGGCGTGGCGGTTGTGCCAG
>JAQSWW010000019.1 GCA_029266415.1 Actinomycetospora sp.
GCCCCTGGCGCAGCCGGGCACGGGCGACGCGGGCGGCATGAACGTCTACGTCGTCGAGACGGCGCGGCGCATGGCGCAGCGCGGCGTCGAGGTCGAGATCTTCACGCGGGCGACGTCCTCGGATCTGCCGCCCGTGGCCGAGCTCGCGCCCGGCGTGCTCGTCCGTCACGTCACCGCCGGCCCGTACGGCGGGCTGGGCAAGGAGGACCTGCCGAGTCAGCTGTGCGCGTTCACCGCCGGCGTGCTGCGCGACGAGGCCCGCCACGAACCCGGCTGGTACGACGTGGTGCACAGCCACTACTGGCTCTCGGGACAGGTCGGCTGGCTGGTGCGGGACCGGTGGGGCGTGCCGCTGGTGCACACCGCGCACACCCTGGCCAAGGTCAAGAACGCGTCGCTGGCCGCCGGCGACCGCCCCGAGCCGCTGTCGCGCGTGGTCGGCGAGGAGCAGGTGGTGGCCGAGGCCGACCGCCTCGTCACCTCCACCCGCGCGGAGTCCGACGACCTCGTCACGGCGTACGGCGCCGATCCCGACCGCATCCGCACCATCGCCCCCGGCGTCGACCTGCGGACCTTCACCCCGGCGCCCGACCGCGACGCGGCTCGCGCGGCCCTGGGCGTCGGGCCCGACGACGTCGCCCTGGCGTTCGTGGGTCGCATCCAGCCGCTCAAGGCCCCTGACGTGCTGCTGCGCGCCGCGGCGGCGATCCTCGCCCGCCGGCCCGGTCTGCGCGGGCGCCTCGTCGTCCTCGTCGTCGGCGGTCCCTCCGGCTCCGGGCTGGCCGAGCCGCAGTCGCTGGTGTCGCTGGCGCGCGAGCTGGGCATCGAGGACGACGTGCGCTTCCTCCCGCCCCGCGCCGGCGACGACCTGGCGCGGGTCTACCGCGCGGCCGACGCCGTCGCGGTCCCCAGCTACTCGGAGTCCTTCGGGCTCGTCGCGCTCGAGGCCCAGGCCTGCGGGACGCCGGTGGTGGCGGCCGCCGTGGGCGGGCTGCCCACCGCCGTCGCCCACGACCGCTCCGGGCTCCTCGTGGACGGCCACGACCCCGAGCAGTGGGCCGAGGCGCTGCTGCGCGTGGTCGGCGACCCCGCCGAGCGACAGCGTCTCGCGGCCGGCGCCGTCGAGCACGCGACGATGTTCTCCTGGGAGCGCACGGCCGACGAGCTGCTCGCGACCTACGCCGAGGCGTCGCGCGCGCAGGCCCGCGACCGGGCGCGGGGGGTGGCGGTGTGAGCGACCTGGACGACCTCGAGCAGGTCCTGGTCGCCGCGCTCGACGAGCGCGAGCTGCACTACCTGCGCCGCGGGCCGGGACGGCTGTTCGTCACCCTGCCCGGCACCAAGAAGCTGGCCACGCACTGCTGGCTGGTGCTCACGCCGCACGCTCTGCTGGTGGAGGCGTTCGTCTGCCGCCACCCCGACGAGAACCTCGAGGAGGTCTACCGCTTCCTCCTGCAGCGCAACGCCCGTCTGTACGGGGTGCACTACACGATCGACCGCGCGGGCGACATCCACCTCGTGGGCCGGGTGCCGCTGCCGGCGGTGGTCGACGAGGAGATCGACCGCATCCTCGGCCAGGTGCTCGAGGCCGCCGACGGCGACTTCAACACCCTGCTCGAGCTTGGGTTCGTCACCTCGATCCGCCGCGAGTGGGCCTGGCGGGAGTCGCGGGGCGAGTCGCTGGCGAACCTGTCGGCGTTCGCGCACCTGGTGGAGGGCGATCGCACGTCGCGCTGAGGGGCGAGCGAGGTGTGGGCCGCGCCGCCGGCGTGGGACGGGGGGCATCCGACGCCGGCGGCGGGCGCTGAGGGGCGCTCACGGACGAGCGGCCAGAGACCGTCATCGCGCACAGACGTAGCGAACGGCCCCAGATTGCTTACTCTCCCACCACGCAAGAGCCTTAACAAGGGTTCCCTTTACTCCGAAAGAGTGGCCCCCGCGACCCGGACGTCGCTATCGATCACAGACAGATCGTACGGGGCCCCGCAACGCGGTACCGGCAGGTAGGTTTCTGCCCACCTGACCCGTTCCGTCCGGCTCGACGAGGAGTTCCGCATGATCGTCCGCTCTCCCTACGACGACGTCGACATCCCGGACGTGGGGCTCCCGGAGTTCCTCTTCGGCGACCTGGGCGACGCCGCGGACCGCGTCGCGATCATCGACGGTCCGTCGGGACGGCAGACGACGTTCGGGGAGCTGGCCGGGGCCGTCGACCGCTTCGCCGCGGCGCTCGGCGAGCGCGGCCTCGGTCGCGGCGACGTCATCGCCCTGTTCGCGCCGAACAACCCGTACTACCCGGTGGTCTTCCACGGGGCCCTCGCCGCCGGGCTCGCGGTCACCACCATCAACTCGCTCTACACCCCCGACGAGCTCGCATTCCAGCTGCGCGACTCGGGCGCGAAGCTGCTCGTGACGGTGTCGCCCTTCCTCGACCGGGCCCGCGCGGCGCTGCGCGAGGAAGGGGTGGTCGTCGCCGAGACGATCCTCCTCGACGACGCTCGCGACGACGCCAGCACGCCGATGCCGGAGAGCACGCTGGCCGACGCCCTCTCGACCACGGCCGAGCGCCCGCAGGTGACGGTCACGGGCGACGACGTCGCCGCGCTGCCCTACTCGTCGGGCACCACCGGGCGGGCCAAGGGCGTCGTGCTGACCCACCGCAACCTGGTGGCGAACCTCGTCCAGTTCCAGGCGGTCAACGCGAGCACCGGCCCCGACTCGAAGATCCTCGCGGTGCTGCCGTTCTTCCACATCTACGGCATGACCGTGATGATGAACCACGGCATCTACGTGCGGGCGACGGTCGTGACGATGCCCAAGTTCGACCTCGCCGACTTCCTCCGGACCATCTCCGAGCACCGGGTCGACCGCGTCTACATCGCCCCGCCCATCGCCGTGGCGCTGGCCAAGCACCCCATGGTCGACCAGTACGACATCGACTGCGTCGACATCGTCTTCTCCGGTGCCGCCGCCCTCGACGCCGAGCTCGGCCACGCCGTCGGCAAGCGGCTGAACTGCACCGTGCTGCAGGGCTACGGGATGACCGAGCTGAGCCCGGTCAGCCACGCCATGCCGCAGGACCGTCCCGAGATGGACCTCAGCTCGATCGGCGTCGCGCTGCCCAACATCGAGTGCAAGCTCGTCGACCCGGAGACGGGCGAGGAGGGCACGCGCGGCGAGCTCTGGGTGCGCGGCCCGAACGTCATGCGCGAGTACCTCAACAACCCCGAGGCCACCGCCGCGACGCTGGACGACGACGGCTTCCTGCACACCGGCGACGTCGCCACCGTCACCGACGACGGTGTCTTTTACATCGTCGACCGGGTCAAGGAGCTCATCAAGTACAAGGGCTACCAGGTGCCGCCGGCCGAGCTCGAGGCCCTGCTGCTGACGAACGACGCCATCGCCGACGCCGCCGTCATCGGCGTCAAGGACGCCGAGGGCGAGGAGGTGCCCAAGGCGTTCATCGTGCTCCAGCAGGGCGCCGACCTCTCCGGCGACGACGTGATGTCCTTCGTGGCCGAGCGCATCGCGCCGCACAAGAAGGTCCGCGTGGTCGAGTTCATCGACCAGATCCCCAAGTCGGCCTCGGGCAAGATCCTGCGCAAGGACCTCCGCGCCCGCGAGACCACGACCGCCTGACCCTCCCGGTCGACGCCACGACGCCTCTGACCTGCACACTCGACGCATGTCGGTGGGGAGGCGTCGTGGCGCCCAGGTCATCGCGTCGGTCATGGCGTGTCTCGTGCTGGCGGGGTGCGCGAGCGGACCACCACGATCACCGTCCGGTGGCGGGCCGACCGGCGACAGGGCGCTCGCCGAACGTCTCGCCGACCAGAGCGTGGACTACCTGGCGGACACGCTGCGTCGTGCCGGCTTCCGGGTGGAGACCCCCACCGTCGCGGTCAGCAGCGAGAGCGGCGACGAGGACGAGGGCACGGTCGGATCCCGGACCACCCGCAACGTGATCGCCCAGACCGACAGCGGCCGGACCGATGAGGTGGTCCTGAGCGGAGCGCACCTCGACAGCGTCGCCGAGGGGCCGGGCATCAACGACGACGGCAGTGGTGTCGCCGCCAACCTCGAGATCGCGCTGCGGCTGGGTGCCGACGCGCCGGTGACGAACGCGGTGCGGTTCGTCTGGTTCGGGGCCGAGGAAGAGGGACTCGTCGGTTCGCAGGAGTACGTGCAGGGCCTGTCGGACGGCCAGCGGGGGGACATCGCCCTGATGCTGAACTCCGACATGATCGCGTCACCCAACGCCGGGTACTTCGTCTACGACGGCGACGGTTCGGACCCGGGCAGTACGGAGGAGGCCGCGGCCGGGTCGGGGACGATCGAGCGTCTGCTCGTCGATCGCCTCGCCTCGCTCGGCGTGCCGGCGCAGCCGACCCCCTTCAACGGCGACTCCGACTACAGCCCGTTCGTCGACGCCGGGATCCCGACCGGTGGTGTCTTCACCGGCGACGCACCGAGCATGACGCCGGAGCAGGCGTCGCTCTGGGGTGGTCGGCCGGGCGTCCCCTTCGACGTCTGCTACCACCAGGCGTGCGACACCACGAGCAACATCGACCGTGTCGCCTACGAGCGCATGCTGAACGCGCTGGCCTACGGCGTCGGGGCGTTCGCCGCCGACCTCAACGGCCTCCCTCCGCGAGCCGAGCGCAGTTGACAGCCGGGGGCATGATGGCGACGGCCTCCACCACGGCGGGGTTCGACCCAGCACGAGCCCATCATCGCCGGGGAGACAGCCCATGCGGACCGCGGAGACCACCAGCGCGCACGTCGCCCTCCGGGAAGCGACCCGTGCGCTCACCGTGCGCAGGGACGACACAGCCCAGGGCGAGCTGACCGTCCGCGGCGCCGACGCTCGCCGCCGATCTGGCCGCGAGCCTCGATGCCGTGGCCCGCCTCCTGCGCTCGGTCGGCGCCGGCGGACACCTCGGCGCGTCGACCCATCGGCTGCGCACCGTCGCGGAGCACGTGGACATCGGAGCGTTGATGGCCCGTGAGGCCGGCGGCGACCACGACCACGTCCCGCCGACGACACACCTCGAGCCCGAACGCTGTGCCACCACGGAGGACTGACGGGGAGTCGGCCGTGGGTTCGTCGTCGCTCGGTCTCGACAGGCCGGCGCGCTCGCGGGACCGTGGTGACGGAGAGCGCCGACCCGGACCCTGTCGTCTGCCGCTCTCCACCAGGGTGAGAGCCCGGGCCGGCGAGGTCCGATGGCGAACGCCGAGCTGAACCCCAGGGACTGGCGAGACATCCGGGTGCTGCGCGCCCAAGGAGTGCTCGCCGAGCTGCACACCGTCGACCTGGACGAGGCCGACCGCGGGTTGCGCGCGTACGCGGCGATGACCGGGGTGCCGCTGCACACCGTCGCGCGCCAGGTCGTCGACCGGGAGCTGACCATCAGCCGTGAGCTGTGCGTTCCGGCCCCGGCGCGCCGACGCCCGGAGCGGCGCCCGGACCGTTCCTCACGGGCCGGAGGCACCGAGTCGCGACGGGGGCGTCGGACCGGCGTCGACCGGGAGGCGGTGCGGGCGGATCTCTGAGCGACACGCCGGGCGACCCGCCGGCTGTCAGGAACCTTGACTCCGCGTGACCGACCGTGGAGCGTGGCGGAGCTGGCTCTTCCTTCAGCCCCGACCGTCGCCCCCGCTCCGGTCGGTGCAGGAGCCGAGCAGGGACGGCCCAGACCCCGTTGTCCCCCCGGCGCTGGTCTGGGCCGTCTTCCCCTGCCCTCGTCACCCGGCGTGAGGGGGTGCCGCGCGCTGCGAACGGCGTAGTGCCGGCGTCCCGGAACACCGGGTGGCGGACCGCCCGGCGCGCCGGAGCCCCGAGGAATCGACAAGCCCCACGGAGGGGGGAACAGTCCCAGCACGACGCCCTGGTGGCCGTGCACGCCGTGCACGCCGGAGCGCCGCCGGAGCTGACGAGACCTCGAGGACCTCGCCCGACTCGGAACGGCCCCGGTACGCGGTAGTCCGCCCTGCCGATCGCACCGTGGCCTCCCCGCTCATGTCGTGGTGCCGGAACGACCTCGGTGCGTGAGCCGTACTCCGGCCTCCGGGCCGTCACGCATCGGTAGGTAGACCCATGGGCTCTGTGCCCACCCACGAGCAGCTCGCCGCCGCCGTCCGCACCCTGATCGACACCGTCAGCCCGGCGCCGGACGTGCCCGACCTGCTCCACTGCCTGGCCGCCGCCCACGTCGAGCTCGTGGACGTCGACACGGCCATCGTCCAGATCGCCGACGAGCGCGGGCGCCTCGACACCGTCGCCACCTGCGTCCGGCGCGCTGATCGCGGGTACCCGTTCGGCCGAGAGCTGCTCGACGGCCCCGGGGCCGAGAGCTTCCGGGGCAACGTCGTCGTGACCTCCGACGACCTGGAGCTCGAGAACGGTCGGTGGCCGACGTTCATCCCCAAGGCGCGGGATCTGGGCTTCCGCTCCCTGAGCACGCTCCCGATCACCGCCCGCGGCCGGACCCTGGGCAGCCTCACCCTGCTCCGGACCGAGCCCGGCGCCCTGCACAGGACTGCCCTCGACACGGCGGCCGCGCTGGTCGCCGTCAGCGCGATGACCCTGCTGCAGGTCCGCGCCGAGCGCTCGCACGCCCGGGTCCGCGATCAGCTCCAGGCGGCGCTCGACAGCCGCGTGATCATCGAGCAGGCCAAGGGATATCTCGCCCGCACCCACGACGAGAGCCCCGACGAGTCCTTCCACCGTCTCCACCGCCACGCCCGCAGCCACCGCCGGCGCGTTGCCGACGTCGCGGCGGACGTCATCGCCCGACGACTCCGGTTGTGACCCGGGGGCGCCCTCGGATGGACGTCGGCGTCCGCTGCGGTCGCTCCTCGGACCCCGCATCGACGGACGAGGCATGGGCGCGGGCCGCTCGGGGTAGGAGCGATCGGTGGACGTGTCGCGGGAGCAGCGCCTGGTGGAGGCCGCGGTGGTGCTGGCCGACACCCTGGGCGAGGAGTTCGACCTCAGCGAGGTGCTGTACGACCTGACCGCCTCCTGCGTCGAACTGCTCGACGTGGACACCGCAGGGCTCCTGCTCGCCGACGAGGACGGCCGCCTCCACACCGTCTCCTCGTCCCACGAAGGGACCCGGCTGCTCGAGCTCTTCCAGCTCCAGACCGACGAGGGCCCGTGCGTGGACTGCTACCGCACCGCCGCCCCGGTCTCCTGTGAGGACGTGGCCGGCGCCGGCGGACGCTGGCCGAGCTTCACCCCCCAGGCCCGCGCCGAGGGGATCCGTTCCGTGCACGCGGTGCCGATGCGGGTGCGCGACGAGGTGGTCGGCGGCCTCAACCTGTTCCGGTGCCGACCCGGGTCCGTGCCCGCCACCGACCTGGCCGTCGCCCAGTCCTTCGCGACGGCCGCGACCATCGGCATCCTGCAGACCCGCGCGAAGCGGTCGAGCGACCTGCTCAACGAGCAGCTCCAGCACGCCTTGAACAGCCGCGTGATCATCGAGCAGGCCAAGGGCTACCTCGCCGAGCGCCACCAGGAGAGCCTCACCGACGCGTTCGTGCGGCTGCGCAACCACGCCCGCAGCCACAACCAGCGCCTCACCACCGTCGCGCGCGAGGTCGTGGGAGGAACGCTCGACCTCACCTGACGCGCTACCGGGCCGGTCGACCGCGACGGGGATCGCCGACCCGGCACCCGGGTGATCGTCGTCGACCGCCCGTCCGGGCGTCGGGCACACTGGACGGGTCGGTTCAGCAGCGCAGCTGACGGATCGGTTCACCAGCGAAGCTGATCACCAGGGTCCCGCCCGTCCGCCTGGTCCCCGCGGCGGCGGGCCCGCCACGACACGCACCGACGCGATGTGGCGGTACGGTGGCCCTTCGCGGTCGGAGCCACCGGCTGCGCCACGGACGCGACGCGCACGCTCCTGGGCGTGCGTCGCCAGCGGCCCCGAAGCCCCATGTGCGTCCCAGCCCGCGAACGCGCGGTCGACGGCAGAGCGCAGCGCATGTCGCAGCGGCGCTGTCTCGTGCCCACACCCGTCGAGGTCGCGGCACCGGTCTCCACTCCAGGACACGGAAGCGGGACCCGCTGTGCACCCCCACCAGAACGATCAGCTCCTCGTCGCCCTGCGCCACGCCGCTCGTGCGCTCGCCGAGCGCCGCAGCATCCGGGACCTGGAGGAGACGCTGCGCGAGATCGTGGTCTCGGCCGTGCACACCGTCCCCGGGGTGGACGCGGGCAGCATCTCCACCACCGAGCACGGCCACATCGAGACCCGCCACCCCACGAGCGAGACCATCCGCAAGCTCGACGAGACGCAGAGCGAGCTGCACGAGGGCCCCTGCATCGAGGCGATCGACGACCCGCCCGAGAGCGGGGTCATCGTCGCCCAGGACCTCGCGGGCGCCGACGCCGAGCTGTGGCCGCGATTCGCGCCCCGGGCGGTGGACGCCGGCTACCGGGCCCTGCTGTCGACGCCGCTGTCCACGAACGGGGGCCCGCGGGCGGCGTTGAACCTGTACTCCCACGATGCCGATCCGTTCGACGAGCACAGCCGCACGATCGCCGGGCTGTTCGGGGTCCAGGCGGCGTTGCTGCTCTACGGCGCCGACCAGGCGACGCACCTGCAGCGCGCCGTGGACAGCCGCGACCTGATCGGGCAGGCCAAGGGCATCCTCATGGAACGCTTCTCCATCGCCGACGACGCCGCGTTCCAGATGCTGGTCCGCACCTCGCAGGACACCAACCTGAAGCTCACCGCGGTGGCGGCGTGGCTCACGAGCGAGAAGAGGCGCGCCGCCGGGATCGACGACGGCGGCTGACGGCCGAGGCCCGTCCCGGCCGGTCGCGGCGCCGCGGCGGTCACGCGGCGTTGCACAGTGCGCGACCGGTCGACCTCACGGCCGTGACCCGTCGACAGCGTCGGGTCGACGGCCGCGCGCGCCGGGGAGGACCCGGCCGGACCGGACGCCACCCCGCCGGACTGACCGACGGCCTGGCGTGGCGGACACTGACACCGTGGCACCGTGGCTCAGCGACGGGACGGTCGAGCTCTCGGCGCTCGCCGGGGACGGCGACGTCGCCGCCCTGGTGGCGGGGGAGGACGACGACATCGCCCACTGGCTCTCGGGCGCCCCGTCGACCCTCGGGACCGCGGCACGCCACATCGACCGCTGCGCCCTCGACTGGCGGGGCGACTGGTTCCGCCCGGGCGCGGCGCTGACCTGGGGGATCCGTGACACGGCGAGCGGGGCGCTGGCGGGCACCGCCGAGGTGCAGCTCAGCGCCGCGGACGTCGAGGCGGGCACCGCGAACCTCGCGTACGGCGTGTTCCCGCCGTGGCGGGGACGGCGGTACGGCGCCCGGGCCGTGGGCCTGATGTGCGGGTGGCTCACGGCCACCACCGCGACGCAGCTCGCCGTGGTCCGCGTCGAGCCGGGCAACGCCCCGTCGACCCGGGTCGCCGAGCAGGCGGGGTTCGTGCGCTCCGGGCGGAGCCGGGGCGTCGCGGGCGCGCCGATGCTGCGCTACGTCCGCGCCCTACGGTGACCGCATGGCCGAGGACGTCGACCACGACTTCCCGCGCAGCATCGGGCGCCCGGCCACCGGCGCCCTCGTCCACGCCGGCTACACGCGGCTGAGCGAGCTCGACGGGGTGCCGGCGCGCGACGTCCTCGCGCTGCACGGCGTCGGGCCGAAGGCCGTCCGGTTGCTGCAGGAGGCCCTCGCCGAGCAGGGCATGCGCATGCCCTGAGCGGGCCCGCTCGTACCGTGGAGGCCGTGCCCGGCCCTGATCGCACCGCTGTCCGGACGGGCGCGGCCGCGCTCGCCGCCGGGGGTGTGGCCGCGACGATGCTGCTCGCCGGCCCGGGCGGGATCACGGTCGTGGTCACCGTGCTGCTCGCCGCCGCGCAGGTCCTGCTGCTGCGGGGGACCGGCGGGGCGCGGCGCACGCGGCGGTTCCTGCTCGCGGCGTCGGGGCAGGCCGGCCTGACCTACGCGGTGGCCGGCGACGCGACCGTCGAGTCGGCGCTGGTGTACCTCGGTGTCGGCGTGGTGTTCGGGCTGGTGGTGGTCGTGGCGCTGGGGCTGCTGGACCGGGCGGGGGCGTGGGACGAGCCCGTCGACGAGCCGCGGACCGATACCCGGCCGCTGCCGGTGGTCGACGGGGACTGAGGGCGCCTCAGCGGGCCGCGTTCGCCGCGGTGGTCTCGTACTCGTCGTGGCGCCGCCACCAGAGGTAGGGGTCGGACCGCGGCGTGCCGGCCGGGGAGTCCTCCCAGGGCTCCTGGCGGCCGAACGGGGTGATGTCGAGGAACGACCAGACGCTGCCCAGCTTGTCCACGCCCCGGCCGCTGATCATGTAGGTGCGGTAGACGTCGTCGCCGTCGCGCAGGAAGACGTCCATCGCGAACCCGCCGTCGTGACCGAGGTCGGCGAACAGCTCGCTGCGTGCCGCCGAGTACCAGGGGACCGTCCAGCCCATGCGCTCGCGGTAGGGCTCCGTCTCGGCCAGCGGCCCCGAGCTGATGACCACCCGCGTCACGTCGCGGGCCTGCAGGTGCGCCGGGTGGCCGAACTGGTCGACCATCATCGAGCAGCCCTCGCACGGCTCGGCGGGGTCGAGCCACATGAACTTGTAGGCGATCAGCTGGCTCCGCCCTTCGAAGACGTCCACCAGGCGCACCGGCCCGTCCACGCCGTCGAGGACGTAGTCCTTCTCCAGCCGGACCATCGGCATCCGCCGGCGCGCCGCGGCGAGGGCGTCGGTCGCGCGCGTCATCTCCTTCTCGCGCACGAGCAGCTCCTGGCGGGCCTGCTCCCACTCGGCGGCGGAGACGACGGGACGCGCGCTGATGTCCATGAGGCGATCCTAGAACTGTACTGCGTAGTTGTGTCAAGAGATCGTTCCTCGGAGATCCGGACGACGGCATCCGGGCAGTCCTGATCGCCCGTCCGGCCGACCAGGACGCTCAGCAGCGCCGGCGCCTGTCCACACCCCGGCCGTCCATCCACAGGCAGGAGATCCGTCCTCGCTGGTCAGGGCGCCGTCGCCCTCACGTCGAGGACGTGACCGCGGTGGTGGAGAGCCCAGGGAGGACCGGTGCGCCGGCCCTCGCCGGGTCCTCGCCCGCGCTCGGGCACCTCACCGGTGCCGAGGTCGTCGTGGCGCTGCAGGAGGCCGCACGCGAGGCCAACCGCCAGGCGGCGCGGGTCCTGCGCCTGAGCCACGAGGCTGCCCGGAGCCTCGGCCCGGACCTCACCGCCCGGGCCGACGAGGCCGAGCAGTTCGGCGCCGACGAGGTCCGCGCTGCCCTGGTGCTCTCCCACGCCGGAGCCCGGCGGCGGGTCGAGCTGGCCGAGTGCCTCGTCGAGCGGTTGCCCGAGGTGCTCGAGCTGCTCGAGACCGGGCTGATCGACGAACCGCGGGCGCGGGCGTTCGCCGACACCCTGCGCGACGCGGAGGACGACCTCGCCCACCTCGTCTGCGCGCGGGTGCTGCCCGAGGCGCCCGGCCTCGTGCTCGGGGCCCTGATCGCGCGTCTCGAGGAGGTCCTGCTCGCCCTCGACCCGGGCTGGGCGGCCAGGCGTGAGGCCGCAGCGCGGCGGCGTCGCCGTGTCCGGGCCTGGCGCAACCCCTCGGGCACGGGATCGCTGGGCAGCTACGACCACCCGCTCGACCGCGTCGTCGGTGGCGTGGCCCGGCTCGAGGCGCTGGCCGCGGCCGCGCGCCGTGCCGGGGCCCGGGCGGGCATCGACGCCCTCCGCGCCGACGCGCACATGGGGCTCATCGACGGCCTCTTCGCGGGCCTCGACGACGACCAGATCGTCCTCGCGCTCGTCGAGCAGCACTCCGGCGGCGACGGCGACCGGCTCGACGGGGGCGACCTGTCACGGCCGGCGGCGGCCTCGGGTCCGGGCACGACGCCGAGCCGGAGCAGGAACCCGAGCCCGGGCAGGACGCCGAGGATCCGGATGGCGGCGAGGTCTCCCCCGGAGCAGCGGCATCGCCGCGGATGCGCACCGGCACGGTCGAGGTGCGGGGCCCGCTGACGACGTTGCTGGGCGCGGAGGCGTGCCCCGGTGTGATCGCGGGCTGGGGTCCGGTGACACCCGGTGCTCTCCGGGTGCTGGTCGCTTCCCGTCGACGGGCCGAGTGGCGGGTGGTCGTGGTGGACGAGGCCGGTCACCTGCTCTTCGTCGACCTCACGCGCCGACGACCCGAGCACTGCGTCGACGGTGGACGCCGCGGCGACATCGTCGAACTGTGGGTCTCGCTCGCGGAGCTCGCCGGTCTCGAGGAGCTGGCCCGCGAGCTGGCACCGACCTGGGAACCGGTGTGCCGCGACATCGTGACGCGCTTGCGGGCCTGGCAGGACGCCGGCCGCCCCATTCCGGGGAGCGACCCGGCGCGCCGGTTCCCGGGTGCGGCCCTCGCGCGGTGGGTCGCCGTGCGCGACCGCTCGTGTGTCGGTCCCGGCTGCACGCGCCCGGCGCACGGCGCCGACCTCGACCACACCGTCGACCACGGGCTCGGGGGGCCGACCGCCGATACGAACCTCGGCCCGGTGTGCCGGCACGACCACCGGCTCAAGCACGAGGGCGGCTGGGCGCTGCGGCAGGAGGCACCGGGCCGGTTCGTGTGGGTCAGCCGGTGCGCCAGCGGATCGAGGTGCCGGCGCGACCGGTCCGTCGCGACCTGCCCTCACCGAGCCCGCCTGAGGACGGCCGGTGGCGTGCGGCGGCCCTCGACCTCGAACCCCTGGCCGACGACGACGGCGACCCGACCGGGCGGACGTCGAGCGCATGGCTCCACGGCACGGCTCCGCCGTGGACGCGGGACCCGGATCAGCCCGCGGACCCCGCTCCGGACGGTTCCCTGCCGACCCTCCCGCCACCGCCCGTGCGGACGAACCCCCACCGTTCTGACGCGGATCCCGCAGGCCGCGGGCGGTGTCGGACGGGATCGCTACCGTCGGGGTGTGACCGATCAGGGGGACGTGCCGGTGAGCGACGACGAGGGGCTGGGGCTCGACGAGGTGCTGCTCGCGCTGCGTCGCGACCTCGTCGCCGCGCGGGGGCGCCGCGGCGAGGGCTACGGGCTCGGCGTGCGCGAGGTGGAGATCGAGCTCGCGGTCGAGGTCCGCCGGCGCCGCGAGGCGGAGGGCTCGGTGGGCGCGAAATGGTTCGTGCTGTCGGGCGACGTGTCCGGCCGCGGCGAGCGCGAGCGCAGCGACACCCACCGCATCACGCTGACGCTCGGTCCGGTGCTGCCGGACGCGGGGGCCGACCCGCAGACCGCGGACGACGACGGCGTGGAGACCGCAGCGGGCGTCGTCGGGCCGGCGATCGCCGGGGCGCTGCCCGACGACCCGCGCTGACGCACACGCCGCCGGGCGCACCCCGCCGGCGCATTCCCGCCGGCCCAGCCCATCGGCTCGGCCGCCGGCTCACCCCCGGCCCGGTCGCCCCGTGCGGTAGTGCCCGGGGTCGGCGAGGTGCAGGTCGCGCCGGGTGCCGTGGTCGGGACCGATCCGGTGGGCGAGGCGCCCGCCGTGCAGGGCGACCAGGCCCTCCTGCAGCGGCTCGTGGTGGGTCGACGAGGTGGCGTCCACCAGCGCCTCGCCCACGACGTCCGGCCGCCCGGCCCGGCGCTCGGCGCGGTCGACGGCCTCGACCACCCAGAGGTGCTCGGGCAGGGCGGCGAGGCGGTAGAGGTCGGCCAGCGCCGGATCGACCCCCCGGGCGGCGAGCCCCTCGAGGAACTGGTCGCTGCGCACCGCGTAGGTGCGGAACGTCAGCTCCCCGGCCGCGGCGGCGCGCGCCACGGGCTCGTCGTCGGCGGCCCCGCGCAGGTAGCCCGCGAACCACAGCCGGCCCGCGGCCTCGGCCCGCTCGGCGGTCACGTAGATCGCGGGCAGCAGCGGCAGGATCGCCGTCTGCCAGGGCCGGTGGGCGTCCTCGGCCTCGGCGAACGGGTCGTCCACCTCGAGGTACGGTCCGCGGGCGTCGTCGTGGCGCCACAGCGTCACCCGCCGGTCCTCGGCGGGGTCGCGGCGGTAGGCGACGACGACCCACGCGTGGCTCGACGAGATCACGAGCGGCGGGAGCTGGCTGTTGACGTAGCGGCAGAGCACCGCGCGCAGCGAGAGCCGCCCGGCCTGCGGGTCGGCCCGCCCCGCGGCGTCGACCGGGTCGGCGGTGGGGTCGGCCGCCGCGTCCGCGGCCGCGTCCTCCTCCCGCGTGGTGGGCAGGTGCATGAGGCCGGGGGAGAGCCCGAGCCGTGTGGCACCGGCGAGCATCTGCTGCACCGAGAGCCCCTCGCTGGGCACCTGACGCCCGACGATGACGCCGCCGAGCGCGGCGTCGTGCACCTCGGCGGTGAGGTGGCGCGGCAGCCCGTGGGCGAGGTGCGCGTGGCGCAGCACCATCCACAGCACGGCGTGCGCGCAGCGCAGGTACTCGGCGTCCTGGCTGAGGAAGGGCATGGCCGTGATCCACAGCGGGTGCCCGAACAGCGACAGGCGCTCGGTGGCCTCGCAGCGGACGGCGCCCTCGAGCCCCGGCGGCGGCGCGATCATGGTGCGCCCGACCGGCGTGGAGGGCAGCGGGCGCAGGACGACGTAGCCGCGGTAGGTCTCGGGCCGCAGCCGTGAGAGGTCGGCGGGCACGTCGTCGGTGAACAGGTGCCAGCGGTGGCACACCGAGGGCCGGCGGCGGAAGAGCCGGCCGTGGAAGGCGCCGTGCTCGCTGCGCCAGTCGGGATCGAGGTGGCGCTGTTCGACGACCACGCTGCGCACGCCGTGCTCGCGGGCGATGGCGACGATGCGCTCGAGCGGACGACTGCGGTCGCCGCCGGCGTAGAAGTCGTGCAGCTCCTCCCACACGCCCAGCACCGTCACGTCGTAGACCGCGCCCGCGGAGTCGTCGGGGGACCAGGCCAGGAACGACCAGGTCATCGCGACCCGCTAGTGGAGCCGCAGCCCCTCGGTGTCGACCTCCGCGCGCAGCTCGGCGTCGCGGACACGGTCGAGGTCGGCGCGGTAGCGGCGCTGGAGCGCCGGGTCGTCGAGGTGGAGCCGCGTGGCGAGGTCGCCCGCCGGCTCGCCGGGCTCGACGATGCGCCGGCGCGCGGTGCGGGCCGCGTGGGCTGGTCCGTCAGGCATGGCGCCTCCCGGGTCGTGCCGTGGGACACCATCGTACCGGCGTGAGGCACGGCCGGACCCCCGGTGACCAGCCTCGTCGGGGTCGGGGAGCGCAGCACGGCGTCACGGTAGCCGCGCCCCCCGACACCCGAGGGGCTCAGTCCGCGAGCGCGGCGTCCAGCGTGATCGTGGTCCCGGAGAGGGCCTTGGACACCGGACAGGTCTTCTCCGCGGTCGCGGCGAGCTCCTGGAAGCGGTCGGCGTCGACCCCGTCGACCTCGGCACGCAGGGTGACGGCGATGCCGCTGATCTCGAAGCCGCCGCCCTTCGCCGGGGACAGCGTCACCTCGGCGCTGACGTCGATGGCGCGGGCGGTGAGGCCCTCGCCGCCGAGCACGCCCGAGAGGTTCATCGCCAGGCAGGAGGAGTGCGCCGCGGCGATGAGCTCCTCCGGGCTGGTCTGCCCGTTGGGGTCCTCGGCACGCGTCGGGAACGACACGGCGAACTGGCCCGCGTTGGACGAGTCGAGGGTGACCTGACCCGTCCCGTCCTGCAGGCCGCCCTCCCAGTGTGTGGTGGCGTCGCGGCTCGGCATCATCGGCTCCCTGTGGTGGATCGGTCGTGGCTGTCAGCTCGCGGGCGTCCCGTCCCCGACCTCGCGGAACGCGACGGTCGAGGCGGTGATCGTCCGCAGGAGCACGACGAGCTCGCGACGGGCCCGGTCGTCGAGACCGAGGGCACAGCCGATGGTGCGCGGCACCTCGGCGACGCGGGAACGCAGGGCGCGTCCCTCGTCGGTCAGGTGCACCGTCACCGTGCGCTCGTCGCGGGTGTCCCGGCGCCGTGCGACCCACCCGGCGGATTCCAGCCGCTTGAGCAGCGGCGAGACCGTGCCGTAGTCGAGCGCGAGCGCGGCACCGACGTCCCGGACCGTCCGCGGCTCGGACTCCCAGAGGACCAGGAGCACGAGGTACTGCGGGTAGGTCAGCCCCAGCTCGGCGAGCAGGGGGCGATAGACGTCGGTGACCGCGCGGGACGCCGAGTAGAGCGCGAAGCAGGCCTGCTCCGAGAGGAGCAGGTCGTCCTCGACCCCCTCGTCCGTACTCACGGGCGCCAACCTAGGGCACGATCACATCGTGCACAATGCAACGACTACCGTCGGACCTTGCTGCGTCTTCCGACGATCACGCGGTAGATCGCCAGCAGGATGAGCGAACCGATGATCCCGAGCACCCAGGTGCGCAGGTCGAAGAAGCCGCCGAGGTTGACGCCGAAGATCGCGCTGCCGAGGAAACCGCCGAGCAGCGAGCCGACGATGCCGATCAGCGTCGTGACGATGATCCCGCCCGGATCGTCGCCCGGCATGATGAGCTTGGCCAGGGCGCCGATGATGAGCCCCAGGATGATCCAGCTGATGATTCCCATGTCCACGCCTCCGTAGGGTGCTGCGCGGGGCCCGCGCACGCCCAACGTGCCCCACTCGGCGGCGCATCATACGTACGCACTGTCACGATTCCGGTGTCACTGCGGACGTCAGCCCGCGGCGCCGGCACCCATGACGTCGAGGCCGGACCCGGACCCGGACGTGATGTCGACGAGGTCGTAGACGCGCATCGACGCGGCCCGGCCCGCGGAGCACGTCAGCGGTGTGGGCGAAGCGACCCAGCGCTCGCGGACGGCCACCGTCACGGTCCCGCGCTCCGGGCCGCCGTCGAGCGCGACCTCGGTGACGTCCCGCTCGCGCACCTCGGCGCCCAGCACGCGGAGTGCGTCCACGCCGTGCTCGTCGTAGGCCAGGCGGGCATGGTGCTGGGCGGCCTGGGCGGGCGCGGAGAGGCCCGAACGCCCGCGCACCCACGTCGTGTGGACCTCGCCGGCGGCGTAGCGGTCGACCACCGCGAGGGCCTCGGTGGCCGGCACGCGCCCGAGCACCAGGCCGTGGGGCAGCAGCACCACGTTGGCGGCGAACCGGTCGCCGCCGGTGTGCGTGGTCTCCCAGGTGCGGTCGGGGTACTCCATGGCGAGCGCGGCGGCCACCGGGCGCCCGCGCATCGCGCAGCACGCGTCGTGGCGCCCGTGGGCGCACACGAGGTAGATCGGCTCGGACGACGGCGTGGTCACGGCCTCGACGTCGGCGAGCGCGGCGGGCAGCTCGTCGGGCGAGCTCACCCGTCCCCAGCGCACGGACTCGGCGCCGGGGGTGGTGTCCACGATCGCGAACCGCCCGTAGTCGGCCGGGCCCTCGCCGCGGGCGCGCGAGCGGCGGATCAGCTGGAACCGCGCGCCGCGGGCCCGGCAGAACGCGTCGACCGCGTCGACGACCTCGGGCGCGTAGCCCGCGCCGCCGAGCGCCTGGCGGCCCCACGGACCGGGGTGCTCGACCAGAAGCCAGCACCGCGCCGGCGGAGCGGTCGCCACGAACGGGTCGTCACGATCGCGGGCGGCCTCCGAGCAGCGGAACATGGCGGCGCCCGGCTCCGACGTGGTCATCACTCCGTCATACCCCGCTCGCGGGACGGTGGACACCCGCAGCGCCAAACTGAGGTGAGGCTGACCTCAGTCCGGCACCAGCACGCCCTCCCGGAGCAGCCGGCGGACCACGACGATGCCGTCGTCGGGGGCGAGGCCCGGCAGCTCCGCGGCGGTGGCGGGGTGGCCGTCGAGCAGCCGTGCGACCGCCTCCCGCGTCCCGGCGGGGAGCGTGATCGTGCGGTCGGGCAGTTCCAGGACGACCGGGGCGTCGGCGGCGGGTCCGGCGGGCCGCAGCCGGTGGTGCAGGCCCCGGCGCAGGCGGACCGTCGTGGACGCGTCGGCCGCGGTGGCCGCGGCGGCCTGGGCCAGCGGTGCCACGGTCTCCGGCCGGTTGCCGTGCCACACGCGGCGCCGAAGGCTCCGGGCGACGCGCTCGGGGCGCTGCGGGTCGGGCGCGGCGAGCGTCTGGGCCAGGCGCGCGGCGATGGCCTCGACGTGCGGCGCGAGCGCGGCGGGGTCCGAGGCGTCGATGCCCAGCGGCAGGGAGCCGCGCAGCTCGGGGTCGGTGGTCAGTGCGTCGAGCAGCGCGTCGACCACCGCCCAGCGGGTGAGGACGTGTACGCCGATCGTCAGGTGGGCGCTGACCTCGCCCTGCGCGGTCGCCGAGTGCAGGTAGCCGCGCGGCAGGTAGAGCGCGTCGCCGGGCTCGAGGACCTCGTCGATCAGCGGGTCCTCGGCGGCCCGGGCGGCGACGGCGTCGGCGTGGTCGTTCCAGGGCTGGGAGCGCAGCGGATCGGGGTGCACGGGAGCGTGCACGTGCCAGCGTTTGGTGCCGGCGATCTGCAGGACGAAGACGTCGTGCACGTCGTAGTGGGCCGAGAAGCCCTGCGACGACGCCGGGGTGATGTAGGCGTTGGTCTGGACGGGGTGGCCCAGCTCCGCGGCGAGGTCGGTGACGAGGTCGGTGACCGGGCCCCAGGTGCGGTGCACGCCCTGGAGCACGACGGTGTGGCCCTCGGCGAACAGGGCGGCGACGCGGTCGTCGCGCACCTGGTCGGACACCTCGGCGCCGACGCCGCCCTCGCCGGTGAAGTGGCGGGAGTCGACGACCGTGCCCTGCTTGGCGACGCGCAGGAAGGGCGTTCGCAGGCCGCGACGGCTCAGCAGCTCGTCGACGGCGGCGAGGTCGAACACATCGCCGAAGGCCGCGGGGGCGTCGCCGTCCGCGTGCTTGGCGAGGTCCGCGGCGCGGGAGAGCCGCGCCTCGCGGCCCCACGTCGCGGCGGCGAAGTCGTCGAGGTCGCCGGCGACGAGGCGCCGCAGCGCCGGGCGGTCGTGTGCCCGCCCGGCCCCGCGGGCCCGGCCGCGATCCGGGGACCGGTCGGCCCCGGGGGTCACGGTCGTCATCGCTGCTCAGGCACCGCCGTCGGCGCCGCCGTCGGAGCCGCCGCCACGGGCGCCACCGTCGGCCGGGCCGTGGCCGGCCGCACCGTCGGCACCACCGTCAGCGCCACCGTCGGCACCACCGTCGGCACCACCGTCGGCACCACCGTCGGCACCGCCGTCGGCACCGCCGTCGGCCCCGCCACCGGCCGCGCCACCGTCGGCCGGGCCGTGGCCGGCGCCGCCGTCGGCACCGCCGTCGGAGCCCTGGCCGCTGGCTCCGCCGTCCGCCGGGCCGTGCCCGCCGCTGCCGCTCGTGGTCATGTCGTCGTCGTTCACGTCGGACTCCTCCGTCGTCGTCACTGATGTCGGGACCCGCCCGCGGGTCGCACGTGGTGGTCGGCGCCGCGGATCCCCGAAGGTGGGGTCGGCAGTGTCCTCCGCCGATGCCGCCAGCCGTACCCCGCTCGACGTGATCTCACGCCAACGGTGGCCGATGCCGTGGCCCCCGCGCGGCGGCGCTGGCAGGGTCTCGCGTCATGACCCCGGAGGGAACCGTCGGCACGCTCGTGCTCCTGCGCCACGGCCAGAGCGACTGGAACGAGAAGAACCTGTTCACCGGGTGGGTGGACGTCGCGCTCTCGCCGAAGGGCGAGCAGGAGGCCCGCCGCGGCGGGGAGCTCATGGCCGAGGCCGGTCTGCTGCCGGACGTCCTGCACACCTCCCTGCTGCGCCGCGCCATCTCGACGGCCAACATCGCCCTCGACGTCTGCGACCGGCACTGGATCCCCGTGCGGCGCGACTGGCGGCTGAACGAGCGGCACTACGGCGCCCTCCAGGGCAAGGACAAGAAGCAGACGATGGAGGAGTACGGCGAGGAGCAGTTCCAGATCTGGCGTCGCTCCTACGACACCCCGCCGCCGCCCATCGACCCCGACGACGAGTACGCCCAGACCGGCGACCCGCGCTACGCCGACCTCGGCGACGCCATGCCGCGCACCGAGTGCCTCGCCGACGTGCTCGAGCGGATGCTGCCGTACTGGCAGGAGTCCATCGTCCCGGACCTGCTCGCGGGGCGGACCGTGCTCGTCGGTGCCCACGGCAACTCGCTGCGCGCGCTGGTCAAGCACCTCGACGGCGTCGACGAGCAGACGATCCCCGGGCTGAACATCCCCACCGGGATCCCGCTGCGCTACGACCTCGAACCCGCCGGCGACGGCGAGCTGCGGCCCACCAACCCGGGCGGCACCTACCTCGACCCGGACGCCGCGCAGGACGCGATCGCGGCGGTGGCGAACCAGGGTCGCTGACCGTCGTGCGCCTCCGGCGCGGCAGCTCCGCTGCGCGGCGTGCCGCCTGGCGAGGTGAACGGGGGCCCAACATCGGGCCAACCCTTCCCCCGGACGCGTCGGACAGCTCACGCCGAGCAGGTCAGGGAGGTGTCCGCGGCCCTACCATCGACAGATGTGACCGTCCCCGTGCTGGTGACCGTCGTCGTGGCCGTGCTGGCCGCGGCGCTCGGTGCCGTCGCCGGGTCCGGCGCCGTGCGGTGGCGCGCCCGCGACGAGGGCTCCCGGGAGCGTTCCCGCGGGCCGACGGTGGCCGAGCTGCTCGCGCGGCTGGTGCGCCGGTCGCAGTCGGGCATCGCGGTGGTCAACCGCTTCGGCGACGTGGTGCTGTCCAACGAGCGGGCCGAGGCCCTCGGCGCCGTGGTCGACGCCCGTCCGCACCCGCGCCTGGCCGCCGCGGCCGAGAAGGTCGCCGCGGGCGGCGAGCCCTGCGAGGTCGACCTGTCGCCCGCGTCGTTCCCGGCGGGCTCGACACCGCAGACCATCGTCGCGCACGTGCGGCCGCTCGGGGACGGGTTCGTGGTCGTCGACGCCACCGACACCTCGGCCGCCGTGCGCCTCGAGGCCGTGCGCCGCGACTTCGTCGCCAACGTGGGCCACGAGCTCAAGACGCCGGTGGGCGCCCTCGCCGTGCTCGCCGAGGCGGTGCTCGACGCCGACGACCCCGAGGAGGTGGCGCACTTCGCCACCCGGATCCTCAACGAGTCCCACCGCCTCGGCGCGCTCGTCACCGAGCTCATCGCGCTGTCGCGGCTGCAGGGCGCCGACCGGCTGCCCGCGCTGGTGCGCGTCGACGTCGACGAGGTCCTCGCCGAGGCCCTCAACCGGGTCCGCGTGCCCGCCGAGGCGGCGGCGAGCGCCGGGGGCGACGACGCGGCGTCCTCACCCGGCGGGCGCTTCCTGCTCGACGCCCCCAGCGGTCTCGAGGTGGCGGGCGACCGCACCCTGCTCATCACCGCGCTGGCGAACCTGCTCGAGAACGCGGTGGCCTACTCGCCCGAGGGCACCCCGGTGTCGGTGCGCCGGCGCCGTCAGGGCGACCGCGTCGAGATCTCGGTGACCGACCGGGGCATCGGCATCGCCCCGGAGCACCAGCAGCGCGTCTTCGAGCGCTTCTTCCGCGTCGACCCCGCCCGCTCGCGCGCGACCGGCGGCACGGGGCTGGGGCTCGCGATCGTCAAGCACGTCGCGGCCAACCACGGCGGGGAGGTGCGGGTGTGGAGCGAGCCCGGGGTCGGGTCGACGTTCACGCTGCGCGTCCCGGCCGCCCCCGCCGACGAGCCCGACGCGCCCCTGCACGGCCTCGACGCCGACCTCGCGTTCAGCACCGCCCTCAGCACCGCGGGACCCGGCGCGGCCCCGGCGACACCGTCAGCCACCGGAGGTACCGCATGACCCGCGTGCTCATCGTCGAGGACGAGGAGTCCTTCGCCGACCCGCTGGCGTACCTGCTGCGCAAGGAGGGCTTCGAGACCTCGGTCGCCGGCACCGGCGCCGCGGCCCTCGACGACTTCGAGCGCCACGGCGCGGACATCGTCCTGCTCGACCTCATGCTGCCGGGGATGAGCGGCACCGACGTGTGCAAGGCGCTGCGCCAGCGCTCCTCGGTCCCGGTGATCATGGTGACCGCCCGCGACGCGGAGATCGACAAGGTGGTCGGCCTGGAGCTGGGCGCCGACGACTACGTCACCAAGCCCTACTCGGCGCGCGAGCTGATCGCCCGCGTGCGCGCCGTGCTGCGTCGCGGCCAGGACAGCGAGGCCGACGGTGCCGCGCCCGGCGCCGGCGAGCGCCAGGTCCTCGAGGCCGGCCCGATCCGCATGGACGTCGACCGCCACGTCGTCTCGGTGGTCGGCGACGCCGGGAGCACCGAGGTGCCGCTGCCGCTCAAGGAGTTCGACCTCCTCGAGTACCTCATGCGCAACGTCGGCCGCGTGCTCACCCGCGCCCAGCTCATCGACCGGGTGTGGGGCGCGGACTACGTCGGCGACACCAAGACCCTCGACGTCCACGTCAAGCGCCTGCGAGCCAAGCTGGAGCCCGAGCCCTCGGCCCCGCGCCACCTGGTCACCGTGCGGGGACTGGGCTACAAGCTCGACGCCTGACGGTCGGGCCAGGCCGATCCGGCAGCCGACGCTCCTCCGTCGCGACGTCTACCGATCGTCGGCGCGCGGGAGCGGTCGGGCTAGACTGCGCGTGTGCGACTCGGTGTGCTCGACGTCGGATCGAACACCGTGCACCTGCTGGTGGTCGATGCCCATCGTGGTGGGCACCCGACGCCCACCCACTCCACCAAGACCGCCCTGCGGCTGGCCGAGCACGTCCGCGACGGCAGGCTCGACGACGAGGGCGCCGACGCGCTCGTCGCGGCCGTGACGCAGGCGCGGCTCCAGGCCCTCGAGCTGGGGTGCGAGGACCTGCTGGCGTTCGCGACGTCCGCGGTGCGCGACGCCTCCAACGCCCCCGCCGTGCTCGAGCGGGTCCGCGACGAGTCCCAGGTCGACCTGCAGGTGCTCTCCGGGCCGGACGAGGCGGCGCTGACCTTCCTCGCCGTGCGGCGCTGGCTCGGCTGGTCCGCGGGCCACCTCATGGTCCTCGACATCGGCGGCGGCTCGCTGGAGATGGCGGTCGGGCGCGACGAGGCGCCGGTGCACGCGATCTCGGTGCCGCTGGGCGCCGGGCGCCTGACGCGCGACTGGTTCACCACCGACCCGCCGCAGCGCCGCGAGCTCAAGGCGCTGGCGGAGTACGCCCACGAGGTGCTCGCGCCCGCGGCGACCACGCTGCTCGGCGAGGGCCAGCCCGACCGTGCCGTCGTCACCTCCAAGACGTTCCGGTCGCTCGCGCGCCTCACCGGCGCCGCGCCGCGCAGCGCCGGCCCGCGGGCGCGCCGCGTGCTCACCGCGACCGGCCTGCGCCAGATCGTCGCGTTCATCTCCCGCATGAGCTCCGCCGACCTCGCCGAGCTCGAAGGGGTCAGCGCGAGCCGCTCGCACCAGCTCGTCGCCGGGGCCGTCGTGGCCCACGAGGCGATGACCGCCCTGGGCCTGGAACAGGTCGAGGTGTGCCCCTGGGCACTGCGCGAGGGGATCATCCTCGGTCGCCTCGACCAGGTGCAGCCGAGCGGTGGGATGGCGTCGGTCGGCGGCCCCCTGGCGACTGGACGACCGACACTGCGCGAGGCACGGTAGGTGGCGTGAACAGGGACGACGGGCCCCGACCGGGAACCCAGCGCAGCGTGGCCGAGCTCCTGGCCGCGTACAGCGCGGAGCCCCAGCAGCCCCGCCGCCGGCGCGCCGTGGAGACCGACGACGAGCCCGCCGACGGCCACGGCGCCGCGGGTGGGTACGCGCCCCGCGCGCCCGAGGCCCCGCCCACCGCCGCCCAGCCCGCGGGCCACGACACCGGCTACGACACCGGCTACGACACCGGCTACGACACCGGCTACGACACCGGCTACGACACCGGCTACGACACCGGTGGCTACGACGCCCGGGCTCACGCCGACGCGGGCTACGACTCCGGCTACGACACCGGGTACGACTCCGGCGGCGACGACTCCGGCGGCTACGAGACCCTGCGCCACGACACCGGCTACGACACGGGGTACTACGCGACGGCGGGCCACGACCCGGAGCCCGGCTACGGCCGCCCGCACGACGGTCACGACGCTGGGCGCGGACAGGGCTGGTCCCCGGGCTACGCCTCGCCCGAGGCCCCGACCCGTCACGACCCGTGGTCCGCCGGCCCGCCCCCGGGCGCGCGTCCCGGTCCCGGCCCGTTCCAGGGCCCGCCCCCCGGCCACGCACCCGGCCAGCCGGGCCCGCCACCCGGCAGTCGGCCGCCGTCCGGGCCGCCGCAGCCCCCGCCCGTCACGGGCACGCAGGCCTTCGGTGCCCCGCCCGCGCGTCCCGCCGGTCTCCCGGGAGGCCGGCGTGCGGTGCCCACCACCCACGGGCCCGCCGGCACCGCGGCCGTCCCCGCCGCCCGCGTCGGCGACGCCGGCCCGGCGACCGCCGCCTCGCCCGCCGCCCGCCCGCCGGGTGCCCCGCCGCAGCGCGGCGCCGACGATCACGGTGGCCCGGCCACCGCGGCCTCACCGATGGCGCGCCCGGACCTCGACGACGACGAGGATCTCGACGAGGACGAGGCCGGCTTCGACGAGCAGGTCGACGACCTCCACCACGACGACGAGCAGGACGACCCGCGCGCTGCGCCGGCGGGTCTCGGGCGCGCGCCGCGGCGCACGCTGCTCGAGGACCGCGACGAGCCTGACCGCGACGAGTACGAGGACGACGGGTACGACGAGGACATCGACGACGATCCCGGACGGCCCGCCTCGTCGGCGCGCGACTGGATCGTCATGATCGTGCAGCTGGTCGTCGGTGCCCTGCTCGGCGCCGTGCTCTGGACCGTCTTCTCCTACCTGTGGAAGGAGCAGCCGGTCGTGGCGCTGGTGCTCGCGGCCGGCGCCACCACGGGGCTGGTGTTCGGCGTGCGGGCCCTGCGGCGCTCCGACGACCTGCAGACCACCGTGCTCGCGGTGGTCGTCGGGCTCGTCGTGACCGTGTCGCCGGCCGTGATCGTGCTGCTGAGCCGCTGACTTGACCCCGCTGCGCCCCCCGCACGGGGGACCCCCCGTCGCCATGTCGACCGCCTCGGTGTTCCCCGAGCCGATGGACTCGGCCTTCGAGGTCGCCGCGGAGCTCGGCTACGACGGTGTCGAGCTGATGGTGTGGACCGACCCCGAGAGCCAGCGCCTCGCGTCCGTCGCCCGGGCCTCGGAGCGCACCGGGATGCCGGTCCTCGCCGTCCACGCGCCCTGCCTGGCGATCACCCAGCGGGTCTGGAGCCCCGACCCCGTCGAGCGGCTGCGGCGCAGCGCCGTCCTGGCCGCGAGCCTCGGCGCGCCCACGGTGGTGCTCCACCCGCCGTTCCGCTGGCAGCGCCGCTACGCCCACGGGCTCGCCCGCCAGGCCGACGAGGTCGAGCGGGCCCACGGGGTGCGGGTCGCGATGGAGAACATGTTCCCGCTGCGCCGCGGGCGCCTGCGGTGGTCGAGCTACACGCCGGGGCACGACCCGACGACGCCCGGGGCCCGCTGGTACACGCTCGACCTCTCGCACACCGCGACCGCGGGCGACGACGCGCTCGCGCTGCTCGACCGCATGGGCGACCGGCTGGTGCACCTGCACCTCGCCGACGGCACGGGCCTCTCGCGCGACGAGCACCTGGTGCCGGGACGGGGCACGCAGCCGTGCGCCGAGGTGTGCCGCCGGCTCGGCGCGTCCGGGTTCGCCGGCACGGTGGTCGTCGAGATCAGCACCCGCCGCGCCCGCTCGCGCAACGAGCGCCTCGACATGCTGGCCGAGGCGCTGCTGTTCGCCCGCCTGCACCTGGGCACCGACCTGCCCCGCACGCCCGTCTAGCAGTATCGCGGGCATGACGAGCGACGCGCAGCGCAGCGGAGCCGGCGCCGGGGGAACGGTCGCGGTGCTGGGTGGCGGGAAGATCGGCGAGGCGCTCTTGGGCGGGCTGGTCGCCGCCGGGCGCGACGCGGGGGCGCTGCTCGTGGTCGAGCCCGTCGCCGCTAGGGCCGAGGAGCTCACCGCGCGGCACGGGGTCCGCGTCGTCGACGCGCCCGAGGCCGCGCGCCGGGCCGACGTGCTGGTGATCGCGGTCAAGCCCGCCGACGTGCCCGGCGCCCTCGACGCGGTGCACGACGTGCTCGCCGGCCGCGCCCCGGGCGGCGTCGCGGGCGGGGACCGGCCCACCGTCGTCTCGCTGGCCGCGGGCATCCCCACGAGCGCGCTCGAGGCCCGCCTGCCCGCGGACACCGCGGTCGTGCGGGTCATGCCGAACACGCCGATGCTCGTGGGCCGGGCGATGTGCGTGCTCTCGCCGGGCTCGGCGGCGGGCGAGAGCGAGCTGGCCGCCGCGGAGGAGATGCTCGCCGCCGTCGGGCGCACGGTGCGCGTGCCCGAGGCCCAGCAGGACCTCGCGACCGCGCTCTCGGGCTCGGGGCCCGCCTACGTCTTCCTGCTCGCCGAGGCGATGATCGACGCCGGCGTCGCGCTCGGCCTCGCGCGCCCCGTCGCGACGGAGCTGGTGACCGCCACCGTCGAGGGCGCGGGCGGGCTGCTGACCACCCCGGGCAGCGACGGCCGCGAGGGCGCCGCGCCGCACCCAGGCCTCCTGCGCGAGGCCGTCACGTCGCCCGGCGGCACCACCGCGGCCGCCCTCGCCGCGCTCGAGGCCGACGGCCTGCGCCCCGCCCTCGCGCGCGCCGTCGCCGCCGCGCGGGACCGTTCCGCCGCGCTCGGGCGCCAGTACGGCTGACCTGCGCCGGGCGGGCCGAGGCGTCCGTTCGTCGTGACGGGATCGTGGCCTGGCGCTCCGGCGTGGACGCTTGACGCGTTCGCCTGCGCGGCCACCGCACGAGCGGGTGCTTTCGAACCAGACGTCACACGCGTCCCGCTACCCTCACGTGCACAGCACGGCGTGTCGAACCGTCGGGAGGGGAAGCCCGGCGGCACGGCCTGTGCGTTGGAGTGAGACCGATGTCCCAGAACAACCCGACAGGCGCCGGACCCCGGCGCACCGAGGGCGACAACCTGGCGCGGGTGCAGTTCCTGACCGTCGCCGAGGTGGCCGCCGCCATGCGCGTGTCGAAGATGACCGTCTACCGGTTGGTGCACAACGGAGAGCTGCCCGCGGTCCGCGTGGGCCGCAGCTTCCGCGTGCCCGAGGACGCGGTCCACGAGTACCTCCGGGGCTCGTACTTCGACGCCGGCTGACCCGCCGGGTCGCGCACCCTGCACACCGGCCGTCCGGGAGGCGGCCGGTACGGTGGTGTGTCCGCGACCCGTGCGGTCGCCCCCCAACTCTCACGGAAGGTCCGCCAGTGGGTTCGGTCATCAAGAAGCGTCGCAAGCGCATGTCGAAGAAGAAGCACCGTAAGCTGCTGCGCAAGACCCGCGTGCAGCGTCGCAAGCTCGGCAAGTAGGCCCGGGCTCCCCGTGCGGGAGCCGTCGGGGGTCCGGGGGGCCGGGCGGGTCGACCCGTCCGCGTGAGCAGACCGCAGGAGTGTCCAGGGCATGTCCGAGGCGCCGTCCGTCGTCCTCGTCACCGGGGTGAGCCGCTTCCTGGGCGGCCACCTCGCGGCACGCCTGGCCTCCGACCCGTCGATCGAGCGCGTCCTCGGTGTCGACACCACGCCGCCGTCGCGCGAGATGCGGCGGCGCATGGGTCGCGCGGAATTCGTGCGGGTGGACATCCGCAACCCGCTGATCGGCAAGGTCATCTCCACCGCGAAGGTCGACACGGTCGTCCACGCGTCGCTCTCGGGCAATCCCGGCCAGTCCGGGGGCCGCTCGATGATGATGGAGATGAACGTCATCGGGACGATGCAGCTGCTCGCGGCGTGCCAGCGTTCGGACACGGTGCGCCGGCTGGTGGTCAAGTCGACGTCCGCGGTCTACGGCGCGAGCTCGCGCGACCCGGCGACGTTCACCGAGCAGACCGAGCCGAAGGCGATCCCGCCCGGCGGGTACGCCAAGGACGCCGTCGAGATCGAGGGCTACGTCCGCAGCTTCTCGCGCCGGCGCCCCGACATCCCGGTGACCACCCTGCGGTTCGTCAACCTCATCGGACCGCGGATCGACACGTCGTTCGTGCGGTACTTCTCGCTGCCGGTCGTGCCGGTGGTGCTCGGCTACGACGCCCGCGTGCAGCTGCTGCACGAGGAGGACGCGGTGGCCGTGCTCGAGCGCGCCGCGGCCAACGACCTGCCCGGCGTCTTCAACGTCGGCGGGGCCGGGGTGCTCATGCTCTCCCAGGCGATCCGCCGGGCCGGCCGGATCCCGCTGCCGATCCCGCAGCCCGCGGTGCCGCTGGTCGGCCGCTTCACCCGCCGCGCGCGGCTCGTCGACTTCTCGCCCGAGCAGATGCGCCTGCTGAACTTCGGGCGCGTGGTGGACACCACGAAGCTGCGCGGCGAGTTCGGCTTCACCCCGCGCTGGACCACGGTGCAGGCTTTCGACGACTTCGTGGCCGGGCGCGGACTGCGCCCGATGATCGACCCGGCCCGCCTGGGCCGGCTGCAGGACACGGCGCAGGCCGTGGCCCGAGCCCTGCCCTCCGGTGCCTGAGTCCGGGGCGCACGGGCCGGGCCGGACGAGAGCAGCCCCGTCCGGTGACCACCCCACGCGGAGAGGAGACGTCGTGCCCGAAGCCCGGGTCATCCCGTTGCGATCCGACGGTGCGCGTCCCCGCACCCGTCCGCGGCCGGCGCCCCGCCGCGCCAGCCGCCCCGGCGTCGGGTCGCTGACCGAGCGCACCGCGGCCGCCCGCGGGCTCACCCCCGAGGACGCAGCCACCGGCGCCGCCGAGACCCCCATCGAGCCGGCGCCCGGCGGCGAGCTGGCCCCGCTGCCCGCGACCGGGGGGCCCAACGAGCTCGAGGAGCGGGTCGCCGAGGTCGGCGAGTTCCTGCAGCGCCGCATCACGGGCCGCTACTCGGTCGACGACTTCGGCTTCGACCGCGACCTCACCGAGCACGTCGTCCTGCCGCTGCTGCGCCCGCTCTACGAGCGCTGGTTCCGCGTCGAGACGATCGGCACCGAGAACGTCCCGCTGCACGGCGGCGCCCTGCTCGTCGCGAACCACTCGGGCACGTTGCCCCTCGACGCGCTGATGACGACGGTCGCGGTGCACGACGACCTGGCGGTGCCGCGCTACCTGCGCATGCTGGCCGCCGACCTCGTCTTCGGCCTGCCCGGCGTCGGCGCGACGGCGCGCAAGGCCGGGCACACGCTGGCCTGCAACGCCGACGCCGAGGCCCTGCTGGGGGCGGGCGAGCTCGTGGGCGTCTGGCCCGAGGGGTTCAAGGGCATCGGCAAGGACTTCGCCGACCGCTACAAGCTGCAGCGCTTCGGCCGCGGCGGCTTCGTCTCGGCCGCGCTGCGCTCCGGGGTGCCGATCATCCCGTGCTCGATCGTCGGCGCCGAGGAGACCTACCCCAAGATCGGCGACATCGGGCCGCTGGCCCGCCTGCTCGGGGTCCCGTACTTCCCGATCACGCCGACCTGGCCGCTGCTCGGTCCGCTCGGCCTCGTGCCGCTGCCGTCGAAGTGGTACATCGAGTTCGGCGAGCCGATCCCGACCGACAGGTACGAGCCGGGCGCGGCGGACGACCCGATGCTGGTGTTCAACCTGACCGACCAGGTGCGCGAGAACATCCAGCAGACGCTGTACCGGCTGCTCGCGGGCCGGCGGAACGCGTTCCTGGGCTAGTCGCTCAGCCCACGAGCCGGCGTCGGTAGGCCAGCCCGCCGACCACGGCGCCGGCCACCGCGCCGGCGCCGAGCACCGAGGGCACGCCGATGCGGGCGGCCTTGCGCCCGGAGCGGAAGTCGCGGATCTCCCAGCCGCGCTCCCGTGCCATCTGCCGCAGGTCCGAGTCGGGGTTGACCGCCACCGCCGTGCCCACCACGGACAGCATGGGCGCGTCGTTGACGGAGTCGGAGTACGCCGCGCACCGGCGCAGGTCGAGCCCCTCGCGGGCGGCCAGGGCCCGCACGGCGTGCGCCTTGGCCGGCCCGTGCAGCAGCTCGCCGACCAGCCGCCCGGTGTAGACGCCGTCCTCGCTCTCGGCCACGGTGCCCAGCGCGCCGGTGAGCCCGAGGCGGCGGGCGATGATGCGCGCGAGCTCGAGGGGCGTGGCGGTGACCAGCCAGACCCGCTGGCCCGCGTCCAGGTGCATCTGGGCCAGGGCGCGCGTCCCCTCCCAGATGCGGTCGGCCATGAGCTCGTCGTAGATCTCCTCGCCGAGCCGGACCAGGTCGGCCACCGACTGGCCCGCGACGAAGGAGAGCGCCTGCTCGCGGTGGGCGCGGACGTCGTCGGGGCTGCCCTCGCCGCCGAACCGGAACTTCAGCTGCTGCCAGACGAAGCCCCGCATGTCGGCACCGGAGAAGAAGTTGCGCGCGGCGAGGCCGCGGGCGAAGTGGAAGATCGACGCGCCCATCATCATGGTGTTGTCGACGTCGAAGAACGCGGCGGCCGTGAGGTCCGGCGGTACCCGCGACGACGGCGGCACCCGGTGGATGTCGGGGGCGTCCGCCGCCGCGGCGGCCGCCGCCGGGGCCCCGCCCGCCAGCTCGCCGTCCGGGGCGCCGCCGGCGAGTGCGGCGGCGTGCCCCGCGTCCCCTTCGGTCGTGGGGTCGGTGGTGGGCCCCGCGCTCTCGGGCACGGTCTCGAGCAGCTCGGAGGCGGTGGGAGCCACGTCCGGGTCGCTCAGGGCGGCCTCGGCCGACGCCTCGCCGGCACGTCGCGCGGCGTCGCGCTCCGCCTGCAACCGGCCCTCGCGCCGTCGTCCCACCGCCTGGCCTCCCGTCCCGTCCGTCCCGCGAACCGTGCCGCCGGGGCGCACGGAGGACCCCGGATCGGTGCGGACCCACCCTAGTCGGCGCCCCCGACGGCAGGGGCCGTCGCGGCGCCCGCGGGCGCCGCGAGGGGCGTCACCCGAGGCTGAGACCGGGCAGGCCGGGCAGCAGCGGCGGGACGTCGACCTGGGGCAGCAGCGGCACCGGCAGCGGCACCTGGACCGGGTCCGGCTGCGACGTGCGCTCCTCGCGGGACTCCGACGGTGCCTCGCTCGAGTCCTCGTCGGGGCGAACGGAGGACTCCTCCGACCGCGTGGTCGCCGTCGTGGTCGTCGTCGTGGTGGTGCTCGAGGTGGTCGACGTGGCGGTCTCGGTGGGCGCGGCCGGGGCCGACGTCGCCGGGGACGAGCGCTCCTCGCACTCGCCGGAGGGCAGCGGGCCGAGGTCGTCGGACGCGCCGCCGGTGGCGCACGGCTCCGGGCCGTCGAGCACCGCGGCGCGCTGGGTGATGCGCTGGAGCATCTGCTGGGAGCCCGCGGCCGCGGTCCGGCCGCCCTCGTCCAGCGAGGGGCTCAGCTGGTCGAGGCGGGCCGACTGCGACCGCGCCCACTCGGCGAGCTCCGCGGGCGAGGGGCCGGTGGGCTGGGCGGCGAGCGGGAGGATCAGCCGCGACCCGGTGCGGGCCTGGTCGTCGAAGCTGCGCAGGTTCTCGACCACCAGCGCGGTCTCGTCGGGGTCGAGCCCCGCGGCCACCGGGCCGGACCCCGCCGCGGTCGTGCCGCTGCGCTCGACGAGGCCGGAGACCTCCTCGAGGCGGATCGCGGCGAAGTCGAGGTGCTTGAGGCCCTTGGCCTCCTGGCCGCTGGTCAGGCCCAGCTCGGCGGACTCCGAGGCCCGCTTGATGCCGTAGAGCATCTCGCCGGGCAGCGCGCCGCGGCTGAGCAGGACGGTCAGGGCGCCGAGCAGGAGCACCGCGCAGGCGCCGGCGACGAAGGACGACAGCAGCCGCGTGGCGGGTCTACGGGCCGCGGCTCGGCCCCCGGCGCGGGCGGGACGCTCGTCGGCGGGACGGCTGCTGCCGCGACGAGCTGGGCGGCGTGTGCCCCCACCGGCTCGGCCGGGACCCTGGCTGGCCGTCGCGCCGTCGGCGGAGCGCAGCACGCGGGTGCGCTCCCGCGGGGCGTCGGTCGCGGTCTCGGCCGGGGTGTCGGTCGCGGTCCCGCCGGTGATCTCCGCGAGCACCGCGGCCCGCATGCGGGCGCTGGCGGCGGCGTCGGGGCCCGGGGTGGCCCGGCCCGCCGCGCGCAGGGCGTCGGCGACGCCGAGCACGCGGTCGAGCTCGGGATCGACACCGGCACCGGGACCGGGGCGCGCTGGACGACCCGCACCGTCCCGCTGCTCCCAGACGCGAGCGAACAGCTCGTCGTCCCCGTCGTGCCCGCTCGACATGCTGCCCGTCCTCACCGTCTGCGCGTCACCGTGCGTGCGCGCCGTGCTCGTCGTTGGGGGAAACGACCGGACGGGCGACCGGTTACGTCGATGCGGTGTGCGGTTCGAACCACAACGTTGTGACTCACCGCAGGCCCTCGGGCAACAGTTGAGCGAGACGCCGCACGGCCCGGTGCTGGAGGGCCTTCACGGCTCCCTCGTTGCGCCCCATGATGTCCGCCGTCTCGGCCACCGAGAGCCCCTGCAGGAAGCGCAGGGCGATGCACTCCTGCTGGTCGTCGCCCAGCTTGGCGACGCACTTCAGCAGCTCGGCGTGGGTGGTGTTGGCGATGACCTCGTTCTCCGGCCCCGGGCGCAGGGTGGCCGGCGCGACGTCGGCGACCTCGGCGTGCGAGCTCTCCAGCCGGTAGCGGCTGGACTTCACGTGGTCGAGCACCAGGTTGCGCGCGATGGTGACGAACCACGCACCGATGTCGCGGCCCTGGTAGCTCACGGAGCCGATCCGGCGGTAGGCGCGGACGAAGGTCTCCTGCGTGAGGTCCTCGGCCGCGGGCCGGTCCCCGAGGCGGAAGAGCACGAAGCGGAAGACCGTGTCGTGGTAGCGGTCGAAGAGCTGCCCGAACGCGTCGGTGTCGCCGCCCTGCGCGGCACGCACGAGCGCCCAGCCCTCGGCGGTCGAGCCGTCGTCGGGGAGCTCCCCGGCGATCTCCTGGGGGAGGTCGTCGGGGGCGACCGTCTCCGACCCGTCCTCGGGCAGGTGGTGCTCACCGGCCGGGACGACGGGGACGGCCTCCGTCGGGGCGCCCGCGACGGCGTCGGCGGGCGGCACGAGAGGCGGCGCCGGGGAACCGGGCGGGGCCGGGGGTGCCGTCGGGGGCAGGAGCCCGGACCCGGTGCGCGGGGCGGGGGCGCCGACGCCGTGCCCGTCCCGGTGCAGCGGCACGCCCTGCGGGGGCGTGGGCCGGCCCCGGCGACCCCCGGGGGCGTCGACGGCCGGCATCGCGTCCGACGGCGTCGGCGGCCAGGTGTCCTCGCGCCGGCGCTGCGCCGGGTAGAGCGGGGCGGTCGGGGGCGCGGCGGCCGAGGGCGCGCGCCCGTCGAGCACCGGCTCCGGCGGGGTGTCGGTGCCGGTGGCGCCGTGGCGGGTGCCGCCGCGGCCGCCGCGACCGCCGGGGCGGCCGCGCCCCGGCTCGTCGGCGGGATCCGGTGCCGCGCGCCTCACGGCGCTCCGGGCGGGGTCGGGGCGGGCACGGGCCCGCGGCCGAGGAGGGACGGGGTCGTGGGGAGGGCGCTCGAGGCGTGCCGCACGCGGGCACGGTCGCCACGACCGGCAGCGTCGGACATGCCCTCTCCCTCGATCGACTCCCGCCCGTGCCCCCTGTCGGGAGGCGTCGTCGGGGGAGCATACGTGCGGCGTGAGGACCCCCGACACCGGCGCGGCCGGGAGGGGCCCCACCCTCTCCGACCTGCACGAACGGTGCGGCGAGCGGCTGTCCGGGGGCCGTCGACCACGCCGTCGGCGGGCCGCGCGCCCGTGGGAGACTGCCGCCGGACGGGGCAGGGACGCGACGTCGGAGGGGGCGGGACGGCCGGTGGCGGACGAGCGGTCCGACGAGCGGGCGACGACGTCGGTGGACGGTGCGACGGGCGGTCGTCCGGGGGCCGAGACCCCGACGGGTGAACCCGAAAGGGACCCGCGTGTCGTCGTCCTCGTGCGGGCGCACTGCCGGACCTGCGACCGGATGGAGGGCGTGGTGCGCGAGATCTGCGGGCTGGCCGGCGAGGAGCACCTCGTCGTCGACGTCGACGGCCCGGGGGTCGACCCGGAGTGGCGTGCGGAGTACGGCGACCGCATCCCCGTCACGCTGGTGGACGGCGTCGAGGTGGGGTCCTGGCGCCTCGAGCCGGACGACCTCGTGCGCGCGCTCGCGGCCGGCGGGGAGCAGCGGTGACCGCGCCCGCCCCGGCCGACGTGCCGATCCTGCAGACCGCCTCCTCGCTGGTCGAGCTCACCGCCGACACCTACGCGTCCCTGCAGGCGCTGCCCTTCGGCGGCGGGTCCTCGGCGCTCGCCCCCGTCCGCGACCTCCTGGCCTCCGGGGTCGAGGCCCTGGGTCGCGCGCGCACCGACCTGGCCGCGGCGACGCGGGACGCCGGCGGGCGCGTGCAGACGGCCCCGGACCCGAAGTACGCCCCCGTCGTCGAGCAGGCGCTGCCCACCGTCCGCGGCCCCGGTGACGTCGTCGGTCTCGCCCTGACCCTCGAGGACGTGCTCGCCCAGACGCTGGTCCGCGACGTCGTCGAGCTGTCCGTGCCCGAGGTGCGGCGCACCGTCGCCGGGCACGCCGCAAACTCGGCGCGGCGCAAGGCCCTGCTGCTGACCCTCCAGACGCTGCTCGCCACCGGGCGCGCCGAGCTGGTGGCCGTGCCCCCGGACCTGCTCGCGCTGCCCCCGGCAGCGGGCACCGTGGGGTTCCCGGACGTCCTCTTCCCCACGGAGAAGGCGTCGCCGGCCGACGAGGGGGCCGTGCGATGACCGACCGTGCGATGAGCAGGGGCCTGGCCCGGCGCCGCTTCCTCGCCGGGCTCGGGGCGCTCGCGGGTGCCGCCGCGCTGGCCGCGTGCAGCGACGCCGCCCCCGGATCCGCCCCGCCGCCCCCGGGCCCCGGCGCGCCGGGCGGGCCCGCGCCCACCACGACCACCACGCCCGCGGCCCCGGCCTACACCGGGGAGGCGGCGCTGCTCGCCCTGGGCGCCGCGGTGTCCGGGCTCGCGGGCGACCTGCTGCTGCAGCAGCGCCTCGACGCCGCGCTCGCGCCGGTCGACCTCCTGGGGCTCGCCGCCGACGTCACCGCCACGGCCGCGGCCACCCTGATCGCCGTCACCGGCGGGCTCACGCAGCCGGCCGCGGTGACGCTCGCGGCGGGCGCCGCGCCCGTCGCGGCGATGCACGGCGCCACCGCCGGCTTCCTGCTCGGGCGGCCGCCCACCGCGCCGGCGGACCCCACCGCCGGAGCGCTGGGCACCGACGCGCTCACGGTCTGAGGCGGTCGGACGGCCGGACGGCGCACCGGGGATGCCGGGTACCGCGTAGTGCTGCTCCGTCCGTGGCCGACGACGGCGGCCCGCCGCGCCGACTGGCAGACTGGGGGCCACCGCCGGTCGGGACACGATCCGGCGCGGTCCGTCCGCGGGTGCGTGGGGTGGTCGAGCCCACGGCCGGTGCGGTCCGCGGCGATTTTGTGCGTGCGTTCACGAGCGCTAGCGTTGACCGGACCCGATCCAGGGACGTGCGCCGGTGGACGACTCCCGTGTCCCGGGCACCCCTGGGTGCGCGGATGTCCACCACCAGGCCGCGTGGGCAGCGTGAGAGGCACGACAGGAGGCGCCGGGAAGTGACGGTCGATCGCGGCACCCGCCCCACCCGGCGTGCGGTGCCCTCGACCCGGACGCCCGGGGAGCAGCTCGCGACCGCCGTCCCGGGTGAGGTGGGCGACACCGCGCGCCCCGTCCCCGCCGCCACCGTGGCCCGCCTGGCCGTCTACCTGCGCGTGCTCACGACGCTGCTCGGCGAGGGCCGGGGTGTGGTGTCCAGCGAGGAGCTCGCGGCCGCCGCGGGCGTGAACTCGGCGAAGCTGCGCAAGGACCTCTCGCACATCGGCTCCTCCGGGGTGCGCGGGGTCGGCTACGACGTCTCCCGGCTCACCGCCGAGGTCGAGGCCACCCTCGGGCTGACCCGGCCGCACGCCGTGGCGCTGGTCGGCGTCGGCAACCTCGGGCACGCGCTCGCGGGCTACGGCGGGTTCGCCCAGCGGGGCTTCCCCGTGGCCGCGCTCTTCGACGTCGACCCCGCGCTGGTCGGCACCGAGATCGACGGGGTCGAGGTGGAGCACGCCGCCGAGATCCCCCGGGTGTGCGCGGAGCGCGGGGTGACCATCGGCGTGGTGGCCACGCCCGCCGCGGCCGCCCAGGAGGTGTGCGACCACCTCGTCGCCGCCGGCGTCCGCAGCATCCTGAACTTCGCCCCCACGGTGCTGGCGGTGCCCGCCGGCGTGGAGGTGCGCAAGGTCGACCTGGCCGTGGAGATGCAGGTGCTCTCGTTCCACGTGGCCCGCCGGCACGGTTCGGTGCCGGCCGCGGGGCACGCCCCCGCCACCCCGGGGACGACCGCGACGACCCCGCGAGAGGCGGTCACCCGATGAGCCTGCTGCTGGTCGGCGTCTCGCACCGCACCGCCGAGGTGTCGGTGCTCGAGCGCGTCACCGTGTCCCCCGACGACACCCGCAAGGTCCTCGACGACCTGCTCACCGGCGAGCACGTCACCGAGGCGATGCTCGTCTCCACCTGCAACCGCGTCGAGATCTACGCGGTGGTCGAGACCTTCCACGGCGGGCTGACCGAGGTCACCGACGTCCTCGCGCGCCACGCGCACGCCGAGGTCTCCGACCTCACCGACCACCTCTACGTGCACTACGCGGGTTCCGCGGTGGAGCACCTGTTCTCCGTGGCCGCGGGCCTGGACTCGATGGTGGTGGGCGAGGCCCAGATCCTCGGCCAGCTGCGCGCCGCCTACGCCGACGCCCGCGAGCTGGGCACGGCCGGTCGCGTGCTGCACGAGCTGGCCCAGCAGGCGCTGCGGGTCGGCAAGCGGGCGCACGCCGAGACCGGCATCGACGCCGCCGGCGCCTCGGTGGTCAGCGAGGCCCTCGCCGACGCCGAGCGGGCGCTGGGGGGCCTCGGCGGCCGCCGCGCCCTCGTGGTCGGCGCCGGGTCCATGGGCGCCCTGAGCGCCGCGCACCTGCGCCGCGGCGGCGTCGGCGAGATCGTCCTGGCCAACCGTTCCGAGGAGAACGCGGAGCGCCTGGCCGTGGCCCTGCGCGCCGAGGGCGTCACCGCGCGCGCCGCGGGCCTCGAGGCCCTGCCCGCGGAGATCGCCGCCGCCGACGTGGTCGTCGCCTGCACGGGCGCGATCGGCACCGTGGTGGGGCTCGACGACGTGCGCGAGGGGCTCGCCGGGCGCGACACCACCGCGAGCCCGCTCGTCGTGTGTGACCTGGGCCTGCCCCGCGACGTCGACGCCCGCGTCGGCGCCCTCGACGGCGTCACCGTCGTCGACCTCGCGGCCCTGGGCGAGCGGCTGGGCTCGGCGAGCGCCGGGCGCGCCGTCGAGGAGGCGCGCGCGGTCGTCGCCGAGGAGGTGCGCGCCTACTTCGCGGCGCAGCGCACCGCCGAGGTCGCGCCCACCGTGACCGCGTTGCGCCGCCGAGCCGCCGAGGTGGTGGACGCCGAGCTGCTGCGCCTGGCCGGGCGCCTGCCCGACCTCGACGAGCGGGCGCGCGACGAGGTCGCCCAGAGCGTGCGCCGCGTGGTCGACAAGCTGCTCCACACCCCGACCGTGCAGGTCAAGCGCCTGGCCCAGTCGCCCGGCGGCGATACCTACGCCGAGGCGCTGCGCGAGCTCTTCGAGCTCGACCCGCAGACCCCGGCCGTGCTGGCGGCCACCGAGACCATCGCCAGCGTCGAGCCCGGCGACCCGGTCGACCAGGCACTGGCCGTCGACACGCGCAGCGACGCGCAGCGGAGCGGAGCCGGCGCCCGGGGCACGGCCGGGGGACGGCGGTGACCGCCGTGGTGGGGAGCACCGGAGCGCTCACCGGGTCCGGCGCGCGCACCGTCCGCATCGGCACCCGGGCGAGCCTGCTCGCCCGGACCCAGACCGACATCGTGGCCTCGGCGCTCAGCGCGGCCGGGGCGACGGTCGAGATCGTCACGATCTCGACGTCGGGCGACCGCAGCCAGGCCGCGGGCACGCCGATCGCACAGACCGGCGTGGGCGTCTTCGTCACCGCCCTGCGCGAAGCGCTGCTGGCCGACGAGATCGACGTCGCCGTGCACTCCTACAAGGACCTGCCGACCGCCGGCGTGCCCGGGCTCGTGCTCGCGGCCGTCCCGGCCCGGGAGGACCCGCGGGACGCGCTGGTCGCCCGCGACGGGATGGTGCTCGGCGAGCTGCCGCCCGGCGCGGTGCTGGGCACCGGGTCGCCGCGGCGCATCGCGCAGATCGGCGCGCTCGGGCTGGGCCTCGAGATCGTGCCGATCCGGGGCAACGTCGACACCCGCATCGGCAAGGTGACCCGCGGCGAGCTCGACGGGGTCGTGCTCGCCCGCGCCGGGCTGGCCCGCCTGGGCCGGGTCGGCGAGGTCACCGAGGTCCTCGACCCCCTGCAGGTGCTGCCCGCGCCGGCGCAGGGCGCGCTCGCCTGCGAGTGCCGCGCGGAGGACGAGCCGCTCGCGGCGCTCCTGCGCGAGACGCTGCACGACGCCGGCGTCGCGACGGCGGTGACCGCCGAGCGCGCCGTGCTCGCCGGCCTCGGCTCGCCGTGCAACGCGCCCGTCGGGGCGCTCGCGGAGATCGTCGAGGACCTGGACGACGACGGCCACGTCGTCGAACGGCTGTCGCTGCGCGCGATGGCCACCACCGCGGACGGCGCGCTGGTGCGCGCCTCCGCCACCGGAGAGACCGAGGACGCCGAGCGGATCGGCCGCGAGCTGGCCGACGAGCTGATCGCCGACGGAGCGGAGCCGAAGGGGACCGTCGCCGACGACGTCCCGCGCCCGCCCGCGCACTGAACACCACGATGGGAACGGAAGACATGACAGCACCCTCGACGACCGCCGGCCGGGTCGCCTTCGTCGGCAGCGGACCCGGGGACCCCGGCCTGCTGACCGTGCGTGCCCGCGACGCCCTCGCCGCCGCCACGCTCGTCGTGGCCGACCGCGGCGTCCCCGCGGACGTCCTCGGCCTGCTGCCGGCGTCGACGACGGTGCGCCCGGTCGGGCAGGCCGGCGACGACCCGGCGGCCGGTGGTCCCGCCACCGACGCCGTCGTCGCGCCCGGCTTCGCCGCCGACGACCCCACAGCGGCCGGTGCCGGCCCCGCGCCCGCGGACCCGGAGACCCTGGCCCGCACCGTGGTCGAGGAGGCCCGCAGCGGCGCCTCGGTGGTGCGCCTGTGCGTGGGCGACCCGCTGGTGCGCCCCGACGTGGTCACCGAGGTCCGCGCCGTCGCCGCGGCCGGGGTGCCGTTCGACGTCGTGCCCGGTATGCCGGCCGACACCGCGGTGCCCACCTACGCCGGCGTCGCGCTCGGCCCGGCCCACACCGCGGTCGACCTCACCGCCGGCGAGGCCGTCGACTGGGCCGCGCTCTCCGTCGCCCCAGGACCGCTGGTCCTGCAGGCCGCCGCCGCCGACCTCGCGGGTGCCTCGGCGCACCTCGTCGAGAACGGCTGGAAGCCCGGTACCCCCGCGCTCGTCACCGCCGGCGGCACGGGCTCGCGCCAGCGCACGGTCGAGACCAGCCTGGACAAGCTCGCCGCCGACTCCGGCGACCTCGAGGGCCCGCTCGTGGTGACCCTCGGCGACGCCGTCACCGACCGCGCCACGCTCTCCTGGTGGGAGTCGCGCGCGCTCTACGGCTGGCGCGTGCTCGTGCCCCGCACCAAGGACCAGGCCGGCGCGATGAGCGACCGCCTGCGCGTCCACGGCGCGGTGCCCGAGGAGGTGCCGACCATCGCCGTCGAACCCCCGCGCTCGCCGGCCCAGATGGAGCGCGCGGTCAAGGGCCTGGTCGACGGGCGCTACCAGTGGGTCGTGTTCACCTCGGCCAACGCCGTGCGCGCGGTGTGGGAGAAGTTCGCCGAGTTCGGGCTCGACGCCCGCGCGTTCTCCGGCGTCAAGATCGCCTGCGTCGGCGAGGCCACCGCGGACACCGTGCGCGCCTTCGGCGTGCACCCCGAGCTCGTCCCCGGCGACGAGACCGAGCAGTCGTCCGAGGGCCTGCTCGAGGTCTTCCCGCCGCACGACGACGTCCTCGACCCCGTGGACCGCGTGCTCCTGCCGCGCGCCGACATCGCCACCGAGACCCTCGCCGAGGGCCTGCAGCAGCGCGGCTGGGAGATCGACGACATCACCGCGTACCGCACGGTGCGCGCCGCCCCGCCGCCCGCGCCGGTGCGCGAGGCGATCAAGACCGGCGGGTTCGACGCGGTCTGCTTCACCTCGTCGTCGACGGTGCGCAACCTCGTCGGGATCGCCGGCAAGCCGCACGCCCGCACGATCGTGGCCTGCATCGGCCCGAAGACGGCGGAGACCGCGGCGGAGTTCGGACTGCGCGTCGACGTCAAGCCCGACGTCGCCGAGGTGCCCGCGCTGGTCGAGGCCCTGGCGTCCCACGCGGCGAAGCTGCGTTCCGAGGGCGCCCTGCCCCCGCCGCGCAAGACGAAGGCCCGCAAGCGCTAGTTTGCGCTACGCGCTCGTGAGCGCTTTCCCGTGCCGGAGCACGGGAAAGCGCTCACACGTCCGGAGGACAAACGCCGTGTTCCCCACCGACCGTCCCCGCCGGCTCCGGGCCACGCCAGGCCTGCGCCGGCTCGTCGCCGAGACCGACGTGCGCCCGCGGCACCTGGTCCTGCCCGTGTTCGTCGCCGAGGGCCTGGACGCCCCGAAGCCGATCACGTCGATGCCCGGGGTCGTCCAGCACACCCGCGACTCCCTGCGCAAGGCGGCGGCCGAGGCCGCGGCGGCCGGGGTCGGCGGGATCATGCTGTTCGGCGTCCCGGCACGGCGCGACGCGGTCGGTTCCGGGGCCACCGACCCCGAGGGCATCCTCAACGTCGCGCTGCGCGACGTGCGCTCCGAGGTCGGCGACGCGCTGCCGGTCATGGCCGACACGTGCCTCGACGAGTTCACCGACCACGGCCACTGCGGCGTGCTCGACGACCACGGCGGCGTCGACAACGACGCGACGCTGCCGATCTACGGCGAGATGGCGGTGGCCCAGGCCGCGGCCGGCGCCCACGTCGTGGCCCCGAGCGGGATGATGGACGGCCAGGTCGGCGTCATCCGCCGCGCCCTCGACGAGGCCGGCCACCGCGACACCGCGATCCTCGCCTACTCGGCCAAGTACGCCAGCGCCTTCTACGGCCCGTTCCGCGAGGCCGTCGACTCGCAGCTGCAGGGTGACCGCCGCACCTACCAGCAGGACCCCGGCAACGCCCGCGAGGCCGCGCGCGAGGTGGCCCTGGACCTCGACGAGGGCGCGGACATGGTGATGGTGAAGCCGGCCATGTCCTACCTGGACGTCCTGCGCCGTGTCGCCGACTCCGCCGACGTACCCGTCGCGGCGTACCAGGTGTCCGGGGAGTACGCGATGATCTCCACCGCGGTCGAGCGGGGCTGGCTCGACCGCGAGCGCACGATCCTCGAGTCGCTCACCGCGATCCGCCGGGCCGGCGCCGACGTCGTCCTCACCTACTGGGCCGCCGAGGCCACGGCCTGGCTGGACCGCTGACCGTGAGCGAGCGAGCCGGGGACCGCGCCACGGTCACGCCGCCGCGGGAGGAGCCGGGACGCCCGGGCGTCGTCACGGCCGCGGTCGTGCTGTGGACGGTCCTGGGCGTCCTCATGATCGGCACCGCGCTGCTGTTCGCCTTCGGGCTGCTGGTCGGCGTCCCCGACCCGGAGACCAGCACGCTCGCGGTGGTCGCCGCGATGGTCGTGCTCGCGGCGGGCGGTGTCGGCACCGTGGTCTCGGCGCGCCGGCTCGCCGGCGGGTCGCGCGCCGCGCGGGCGGGCCTCACCGTGCTCGGCGCGGTGCTCGCCGTCGCCGGGCTCGTCCAGGTCACGTTCCTCGGGGTCGGCGGCGTCTGGTTCGTCGCGTTCGTCGTCGGGGCGGTGCTGTTGCACCTGCCCGCCGCGCGGGCGTGGTTCGGGCGGCGGGAGTGAGCGCGGAGCCCGTCGAGGCCGAGCCCGTCCTCTACGCCGAGTCCGGGTCGCGGCCCTGGGTGCTGCTGTTCGGCCCGCTGCTCGCCCTCGCCGGCATCGGTCTCGAGAGCCTGGCGCCGGGCGGGGCGTCGGTGCCCCTGTGGCTCGGGGTCGGCCTGCTGGTGTTCCTCTACACGCTCGTGCTCGTGCGCAGCCGCCGGCGCTTCCTGCGCGTGGAGCTCACCGCGTCGACGCTCGTCCAGGGCGGCACCCGGCTCCCGACGTCGCAGGTCAGCGGGCTGCGCCCCGCCGACGAGGACCACCACGGCATCCGCGTGCTGGGCGACGGCCCGGTGGTGCCGCGCCGGCACGGGCCGGTCGTGCTGCGCCTGAGCGACGGGACCCGGGCGGTGGCGTGGGCCCGCGACGCCGACGGGCTGCGCCGCGCGCTGGAGGACCTGCTGCGCACGCGGGCCACGTCGTGAGCGATCGCCCCCGTCGCGCCGCCCTGCTGCTCGCGGCGGTGACGGTCCTGCTCGCCGTCGGCGCGGCGGTGCTGCTGGCGGCCGGTGTCGAGGTGCGCGAGACCACCGGGGGCCTGCTCGTCACGCCCTACCGCCAGCTGCACCTCGTCGGCGGGTACCTGGTCGCCGGCACGGTCGCGGGCGTCGCCGCGGTGCTCACGGGCATGAGCGCCGTGGCGGCCCTCCGGCGGGCCCGGCGCGCGCCGGCGGTGCGGCCCCCGGGCAGGGACGCCGCCCCACCGACGGTCGGGGCAGACCCCGGAGCCGACCCCGCCCACGCCGCGAGCTCGCCGGGGTCCGATCGCCGAGAGTGATCGCCGGCCCGTCCTGCGGGCCGGTCGGGCCCACCGCCCCTGCATCGCGGCCCTCGGCCCGCCGCCGGCCGGGACGTTGCCGGGCTGACCAACACCGACACGGGGCGGGGCACGGGGAGGGGCGCGCCACGCGCCCGGCCACGGCGCGGTCGACGCGCGGCTGGGAGACTGGGCCCCGTGACGAGCACAGCGATGGCGAGTGCGGGCAGAGCGAGCGCCGAACGCAGCGCCGAGCTCTTCGCCCGCGCCGAGCAGGTCGTCCCGGGCGGGGTCAACTCCCCGGTGCGCGCCTTCCGGTCGGTCGGCGGCACCCCGCGGTTCATGGTGTCGGGGCAGGGCCCGTACCTCACCGACGCGGACGGTGACCGGTACGTGGACCTGGTCAGCTCCTGGGGCCCGATGATCCTCGGGCACGCGCACCCCGCGGTGGTGGAGGCCGTGCAGCAGGCGGCGTCGGCCGGCCTGTCGTTCGGCACCCCGACCGCCGGCGAGATCGACCTCGCCGAGGAGATCGTGCGCCGCGTCGAGCCGGTCGAGCAGGTGCGCCTCGTCAACTCCGGCACCGAGGCCACGATGAGCGCGATCCGCCTCGCCCGCGGGTTCACCGGGCGCAGCGTGGTCGTCAAGTTCGCCGGCTGCTACCACGGGCACGTCGACGCGCTGCTCGCCGAGGCGGGGTCGGGCGTCGCCACCTTCGGCCTGCCGTCCAGCCCGGGCATCACCGGCGCCCAGGCCGGCGACACGGTCGTCCTGCCCTACAACGACCTCGACGCCGTCGCCGCCGCGTTCGCCGAGCGCGGCCAGGAGATCGCGTGCGTGATCACCGAGGCGGCCGCGGGCAACATGGGCGCGGTCGCCCCCGACGACGGGTTCAACGCCGGCCTCAAGCGGCTCTGCCAGGCGCACGGCGCGCTGCTGGTGATCGACGAGGTGATGACGGGCTTCCGCGTCTCGTCCGCCGGGTGGTACGGCCTCGAGGGCGTCCCCGGCGACCTGTACTGCTTCGGCAAGGTGATGTCCGGCGGCCTGCCCGCGGCGGCCTTCGGCGGCCGCGCCGACGTCATGGGCCACCTCGCGCCCGCCGGCCCCGTGTACCAGGCGGGCACGCTGGCCGGGAACCCCGTCGCGGTCGCCGCCGGGCTCACCACCCTGCGGCACGCGACGCCCGAGGTGTACGAGGCGCTGGACGCGCACGCCGACCGCCTGCACGGGCTGTTCGCGGACGCCCTCACCGAGGCCGGGGTCGTCCACACGATCCAGCGGGCGGGCTCGCTGGTCTCGATCCGCTTCGCGGAGGGGGCCGGGCGGGACTACGCCGACATGAAGGCCGCCGAAACCTGGCGCTTCCCGCCGTTCTTCCACGCCCTGCTCGACCGCGGCGTCTACATGCCGCCCAGCGTCTTCGAGGCGTGCTTCATCTCCGCGGCGCTCGACGACGACGCGTTCTCGGTGATCGCGGACGCGCTGCCCGCGGCGGCGCGCGCGGCGGCCGCGGCGACGGCGCCGTGAGCCCGCCGGGAGACGGAGCGGAGCGGAGCTCGACCCGACCGCTGCGCACCACGGTGCACCTGGTGCGCCACGGCGAGGTGCACAACCCCGAGAAGGTCCTCTACGGCCGCCTGCCCGGTTTCGGGCTGTCGGACGAGGGACGCTCGCAGGCGGACCGGGCGGCGAAGCACCTCGCCGGCGCCGACGTCACCGCCCTGCTCGTCTCGCCGATGCAGCGCGCGCAGGAGACGGCGGAGCCGATCGCCACCACGCTGGGCCTCGAGCCGGTGACCGAGGACCGGCTCATCGAGGCCGGCAACGCGTTCGAGGGCAAGCACGTGTCGGTCGGCGACGGGGCGCTGCGCAACCCGGAGTACTGGCCGCTGCTGCGCAACCCGTTCCGGCCGTCGTGGGGCGAGCCGTACCTCGAGATCGCGCACCGGATGCTGGGCGCGGCCCACCGGGCGCGGGCGCTCGCCGCGGGCCACGAGGCGGTGTGCGTCTCGCACCAGCTGCCGATCTGGACGCTGCGCCGCTTCCTCGCCGGCGAGCGGCTCTGGCACGACCCGCGCAAGCGGCAGTGCTCGCTGGGCTCGGTCACGAGCTTCGTGTTCGACGACGAGAGCCTCGTCGACATCGCCTACGCCGAGCCCGGCGGCGCGAGCGACCCGGCGTCGACGGGGGCGTGACGTGCGGGCCGTGCTGCTCGCGCTCGCCGGGCTGCTGCTCGTCGCCGGGTGCTCGTCGGCGCCGTCGGAGGGGACGTTCGAGTTCGGGGGCACGGGCGGGCGCACGACCGTCGTCTACGACCCGCCCGAGGCGCGCGGGACGCTGCCCGCGGTGACGGGGGAGAGCCTGCTCGAGCCGGGCCGGCCGCTGTCGAGCCAGGACGTCCCCGGCCAGGTCGTCGTGCTCAACGTCTGGGGCTCGTGGTGCGGGCCGTGCCGCGCCGAGGCCGACGCGCTCGACCAGGTCGCCGTGGCGTCCGCGCCCCGGGGCGTGCGGTTCCTCGGCATCGACGTGCGCGACCAGCGCGAGGCCGCCGCCGACTTCGTCCGCGACCGGGGCGTCGTCTACCCCTCGATCTACGACCCGCCGGGACGCTCGCTGCTCGCCCTGCGCGGCTACCCGCGCAACGCGGTGCCGTCGACGATCGTGCTCGACCGGTCCCACCGCGTGGCCGCCGTGTTCCTCACCGCGGTGCTCGCGTCGGACCTGCAGCCCGTCGTCGACCGGATCGCCGCCGAGCCCGCGCCGGCGAGCTGAGCGCCCCGACGATCACGGCCGTAGGCTCGCGCGCACCGACAGCGAGGGAGCGGCCCCACATGATCATCTTCGGGACCCGCCAGACGGTGGCGCAGCTGGCGATGGTGGTGCTGACCTGCGTGAACTGCCGCCGGACGGCCGCGAACGCCGTGCTCAGGACGGTCACGAAGTTCACGCTGTTCTTCGTCCCGCTCTTCCCGGTCCGGACCCGGTACGCCACCCAGTGCACGGCGTGCGGCTTCCACCAGTGGATCGACAAGGGCCAGGCCGAGCAGCTGCGGCAGGCGCCGGCCCTCTGGACGGGGCCGGCGGGCGGGACGAACGGGCACGCCGCTCCGGGTCGGTACCCGGGCGCCCGCGGCTGAGGCCCCGCCCGGCCCGGCCTCGTCGGGCCGGACCGGGCGGGCCTCGTGTCAGCCGGTGCGCCGCGCGGCGAAGTCCGTGCGGACGTGCACGGGCTTCGTGCGTTCGCGCGGACCCTGGGAGCGCGCCGGTGCGGGCTGGGCGTTGCCCACTGACCGGCCGCGGGCCGCGGCGCGGCGCTCGGCGCGGTTGGCCGGCGTGGACGGGGCGTGCGGGGCTTGCGTCGCGGTGGTTCGCACGGAGGACCTCCTGGAGTGTGCGGGCGGACGCCGCCGGCGCGGGATCATCGCCCGGGGTGCACGAGCACCGCGCCGGGCGGCGGGAGGGGCAGCGGAGGGGGCGCAGAGCGGAGCGGTCGCGGAGCGCCTCAGGAGTCGATGTCCACGGCGGAGACGGTAGGAGCCCCGTGCGGCACGGCGCCACCGAATTGCCGGCGCCCCGAACGGCACGATCTACGACACATCGTCGGAGATGGACGCCCGTGCCCACGCGCACGTGACCGGCGCGTCCTACCCTGGACGTCGTATGAACCTGACCGAGGTGGCCACGTCCGGCCCCGTGCTGCTCGCCGTGCTGCTGTCCGTGGCGGCCGGCGTGGTCAGTTTCGCCTCGCCGTGCGTCGTGCCGCTGGTGCCGGGCTACCTCGCGTACCTCGCCGGGCTGGTCGGGGCGGACGCCCCGGCGGTCACCGAGGAGGAGCTCCGCACCCGGACCGCCGAGCGCCGCGCGGCGGTCACCGGCGAGCTGCCCGTGGCCACGGCCACCCGCCGCCCGCCGCGTCGCCTGCGCCTCGCGGGCGCCGCGGTCCTGTTCGTCCTCGGGTTCACGGTGGTGTTCGTCGTCGGGCTGGGCTCGATCGTCTGGCTGGCCGACGCGCTGCTGGCCAACGAGGCGATCCTGCAGCGGGTCGGCGGGGTGGTCACGGTCGCCATGGGTCTGGTGTTCCTCGGGCTCGTGCCCGCGCTGCAGCGCGACACCCGCCCGCACCGCGTGCCGCAGGTCGGCCTGGCCGGGGCCCCGCTGCTCGGGGCGACGTTCGGGCTGGGCTGGACGCCGTGCCTCGGGCCCACGCTCGCCGGGGTCGTCGCCCTCGCCAGCGGCACGGACTCCGGGGCCGCGGAGGTCCGGGGCATCGTCCTGCTGCTCGGCTACTGCGTCGGGCTCGGCGTGCCGTTCGTGCTCATCGCCCTCGGGGCCGGGCGCGCGGTGCGCGCCCAGGCCTGGCTGCGCGCGCACAGCCGGCGCATCCAGATCGTCGGCGGAGCCGCGCTCATCGTCGTCGGCCTGCTGCTCGCCACCGGCCTGTGGGCCGAGATCGTCGCCCTGCTGCGCGGCCCCGTCGCCGGCTTCACCACACCCCTCTAGGTCGCCGACGATGACCACCACGCTGCCGCAGGCGCCTCCCGACGACGCCGGGCCGACGCCGCCTTCGCCCGGCCCCGCGCGCCGCCTGCTCGCGCTGGCCCGCAACACCTGGCGCGGGCTGACCAGCATGCGCACCGCGCTGATCCTGCTGTTCCTGCTCGCCGTCGCCGCGCTGCCGGGCGCCGTGCTGCCCCAGCGCACGCCCAGCCCCAACGCCGTCGACGACTACCTCACCGCGAACCCCACCCTCGGCCCGCTGCTGGACGACCTCGGGTTCTTCGACGTCTTCGCCACCCCGTGGTTCGCGGCGATCTACCTGCTGCTGTTCGTGTCCCTCATCGGCTGCCTGGTCCCGCGCTCGTGGGAGCACCTGCGCGGGCTGCGCGTCGAGCCGGTGGCCGTGCCGCGCAACCTCGCCCGCCTGCCCCACCACGCGGAGAGCGCCGACGACGACGACCCCGACGCCGTCGTCGAGCGCGCCCGCCGGCGGCTGCGCGGCTGGCGGGTCGCGGTGCGCTCCGAGCCCGGCGGCGTCCGGACGCTGTCGGCCGAGAAGGGCTCGCTGCGCGAGGTCGGCAACCTGGTCTTCCACCTCAGCCTCGTGGCGCTGCTCGGCGGCATCGCCGTCGGGGAGCTCTTCGGCTACGAGGGCCAGGTCATCGTCATGGCCGACGGCAGCGAGTTCTGCAACTCCGGCATCTACGCCTACGACTCGTTCCGCCCCGGCATGCAGGTGGACGGCACCGGCCTGGACCCGTTCTGCGTGACCGTCGACGGCTTCCGCGCGACGTTCCGGCCCGACGGCCAGCCCGACTCGTTCGACGCCGCCGTGCGCTACCAGGACGCCGAGGCCGTGCAGCGCGGCGACGGCGCGTGGCAGTCCCACGGGCTGGCCGTCAACGACCCGCTGCGGGTCGACGGCGAGCGCGTGTACCTGCTCGGGCACGGGTACGCGCCGCGCTTCACCGTGACGTTCCCCGACGGGCAGCAGCGCACCGGGCTGGTGCAGTGGCGCCCCGTCGACCAGGCGACGCTGCTCTCCGAGGGCGCCACGAAGATCGACCCGCCCGGGGTGACGGACGAGGCGCAGCGCCGCCGGTCCCAGCTCGCGATCACCGGGCTGTTCGCCCCGACCTCGTCGGGCGGCGGGCTCGTCACCTCGGTGTTCCCCGCGCTGAACAACCCGGAGGTGGCCGTGGACGTGATGCGCGGCGACCTCGGCCTCGACTCGGGGCGCGCGCAGTCGATCTTCAGTGTCGACCAGGGGATGGTCGACCAGGGCCGGCTCGTGCGGGTCGCGCGGGAGAACATGCGGCCCGGCGAGCAGATCACGCTCGACGACGGCACCCTCGTGCGGTTCGACGACGTGCAGAACTGGGTGTCGCTGCAGGTGTCCCACGACCCCGCGCAGACCGCGGTCCTCCTCGCGGCGATCGCGCTGCTCGGGGGGCTGACGCTCTCGCTGACCGTGCGCCGTCGCCGCTTCTGGGTGCGCGCCGCCCCCGCCGAGCCGTCTACGACAGATCGTCGTACGGTGGTGTCGCTCGGGGGTCTGGCCCGCACCGACCGGGCGGGCTACGGCGAGGAGTTCGCTCGCCTGGCCGCGGACCTCGCGCCACCGCGGGACGAGGGGCCGCCCGCACCGTCCCGCCCGACGCGGGACGACGACGGAGAGGACGACGATGGTCGTTGACGCGGAGCTGGGCCGGTTCGGCGACCTGCTGTTCGGGTCGGCGCTGGCCGTCTACGTGCTCGCGATGATCCTGCACGCGGTGGAGCACGGTCTCCTGCGGCGCCCGTCGCCGGCGGCCGCGGAGGCCCGCGTCCCGGTCGGCGTGGGCGGCGGCACCGGCACCGACGAGGCCCCCGTCGCCCCCACCGACCGGACGCCCCGCAGCCGCGCCGAGCGCTTCGGGCGGATGGGCGTCTCGCTGACCGTCCTCGGGTTCGGCCTGCACGCCGCGATGCTGGTGGTGCGCGGGTTCGCCGCGCAGCGCGTGCCGTGGGGCAACATGTACGAGTTCACCGCGGCGATCTCCCTGGTCGCGGTGGCCGCCTGGCTGGTCGTGCTGCGCCGGCACCCCGACCTGCGCCGCCTGGGCGTGTTCGTGCTGCTGCCGGTGATCGTGCTGATGTTCCTCGCCGGCACCGTGCTCTACACCCAGACCGCGCCCGTGGTGCCCGCCCTGCGCTCGTACTGGCTGGTCGTCCACGTCTCCGCGGCCGTGGTCTCGTCCGGCATCCTGCTGCTCGCGGGCGTGGCCAGCTGCCTCTACCTGCTGCGCGCGGCGCACGAGGCGAACCCCGGGCGGCTCGCGTGGACCTCGCGGCTGCCCGGCGCCGACGTGCTCGACCGCGTCGCCTACCGCGCCACGGCGCTGGCCTTCCCGATCTGGACGTTCGCCGTCATCACCGGTGCGATCTGGGCCGAGGCCGCCTGGGGCCGCTACTGGGGCTGGGACCCCAAGGAGACGACGGCCTTCATCGCGTGGGTCGTGTTCGCCTGCTACCTGCACGCCCGGTCGACCGCCGGCTGGCGCGGACGCCGCGCCGCGGTGATCAACGTGGTCGGCTTCGCGGTCATGGTGTTCAACCTCTTCTTCGTCAACCTCGTCGTCACCGGCCTGCACTCCTACGCCGGCGTCGGCTGAGCGGTCCCCCTGGCCGTTCCGGTCGTTCGGATCTCCGCGAGGGGATACGGTCAGCCGCGCCAGCGACCAGGGAGGGGCCGTCAGATGGAATCCAGGGACGACGCCGGCGCGGAGCGCGAGGGCGGGCCGGCCCGTGCCGCCGACGCGGCCGGCGCCTCCCCGTCCGAGACGGAGCGCGCCGCCGACGAGCCGGTCGTCGAGGGCGCGTCCGGCACCGCGGTGACCGCTCCGTCGGGCCACGACGCCTCCGGGTCGTCCACCCTGGCCGGAACGAGCTCCGGCGGGACCGAGGCCCGGGGCGTCGCCGCGC